>JANNBP010000303.1:0-107856 GCA_031385555.1 Deltaproteobacteria bacterium
GTCCAGCGCTCGACGCCCGCCGGCTCGGTTCGGCCCCACGTGCAGGGTGCGAACCCGAGCGGCGGCGCGGTCTCGGCGTGGACGATCTCGAGCGTGTTGTCGGCGCAGCGCGCGATCGTCGCGGGCACCCTCGCGATGCAGCTCGCGGCACCCTGCATGTAGCGCCGATGCGTGTTGCCGCGCAGCGCACCGTGCTCGCGCCAGAGCTCGAGCATCCGCGGTGCGACCTCGAGGTTCGACGCGGGGACATCCGGGAACACCGGATAGATCTCCACGAGCTCCCCATGGTCCAGGATCATCCAGCGGCGATCACCGGCGGCGTACTCACCGCCGAGGTCTTGTTCGCAGGACGTGATCGCGCTCCGGCCGTCGCATCCAGCGAGCGCCAGCGCGAGCAGCACCCTCACGACAGCGCGTGTTGCTTGAGCAGCTCGGCCTGATCGTAGGCGCGCAGCGCGTCGATGATGTCTTCGATGCCGCCGTCCATGATCGACGGCAGGTTGTGCTTGGTGAGCCCGATCCGGTGATCGGTGACGCGATCCTGCGGGAAGTTGTACGTGCGGATCTTCTCCGAGCGATCGCCGGAGCCGACCTGCAGCTTGCGCTGCGACGCTTCGGCCGCGGCCTGCCGCTGCAGCTCCGCCTCGAGGATCTTCGAGCGCAGCATCTGCATCGCCTTTGCGCGGTTCTTGATCTGCGAGCGCTCCTGCTGGCACGCGACGACCACGCCGGTAGGCAGGTGCGTGATGCGCACCGCGGAGTCCGTCGTGTTGACGTGCTGACCGCCTGCGCCGCTCGATCGATACGTATCGATCTTCAGATCCTCTTCGCGGATCTTGATATCGACATCCTCGGCCTCGGGGAGGATCGCGACCGTGGCCGCGGACGTGTGGATCCGTCCCTGCGTCTCGGTGGCGGGGACCCGCTGGACGCGGTGCACGCCGGACTCGAACTTGAGCTTGGCGTAGACATCCTTGCCGTCGATCAGCAGGACGACTTCCTTGTAGCCGCCGGCCGTGCCCTCGTTGATCGACATCACCTCGAGCTTCCAGCCCTGGCGCTCCGCGAACCGCGTGTACATCCGGTAGAGGTCACCGGCGAACAGCGCGGCCTCGTCGCCACCGGTGCCGGCGCGGATCTCGATCATCGTGTTCTTCGCGTCGTTCGGATCCTTCGGCAGCAGCAGGATCTTGAGCGCCTGCTCCGAGGTGATGCGTTGCGCCTCGAGCGCCTTCATCTCCTCGCGCGCGAGATCGCGCAACTCGTGATCCGACTCGGCGTCCGCCATCTGCCTGGCTTGCGCGAGATCACCGACGAGCTTCTCGTAGGCTTTCCACGCCGCGACCAGCGGATCGAGATCCGCGTGCTCGCGAGACAACTTGAGGAACTCCGCGCGCTTGTTGATGACCTCGGCAGTGCCGAGCAACGCGCTGACCTCCTCGTGCCGGCGCACGAGGCCGGTGAGCTTGTCCTTGAAGGCTTGGGATTCGAACATGGCGTCAGGCTTTCAGAGCGCTGCCCACGTCGAACAGGTCGCCCTAGGCCTTCTTCGCGGCCGCCGCAGCGTACTTCTTGTTGAACCGGTCGATGCGACCAGCCGTATCCATCAGCTTCTGCTTGCCCGTGAAGAACGGATGGCAGTGCGAGCAGATGTCGACGCCGAAGTCACCACGCGTCGAGAACGTCTCGTGCGCAGTTCCGCATGCGCAGGTGATCTTAGCGGGCTTGTAGTGCGGATGAGAGATCGTGTCTTTCATAACGAATCCTTCCGTTACGGCGTGATGCCGGGATCGGGGAGCCGGTATGTATAGGGAGTCCAGGGTTCGAAAGCAACCCCTGGACGGGTCAGCCTGGATGGCTAGGCCCGCGCAACTGCCTGAAATTTATCAGCTGGCGCGACGGCCGCCGAGGCGAGCCGGGGCTTTGTCGGGATACAGCGGCAACAGCTCGTGACCGACGCGCAGATCCCTCACGCCTTTGTACTTCGCGGACAGATCGAGGCTCGCGTAGACCTTGTTCTGATCGAACAGCCCGAAGCTGGTCGACACGATGATCTGCTCGTCCCCGACGGTCTCGTAGCCCTCGGGGATCACGTCGTGGCCGTACATGCTGATCGTGCCGCCCATCGCGCGGAGGAACCGGCGTGCCTCGGTCTCCGTCGCCGAGCGCGCCCACAGGATCTTCCCGACCACCGGCGTGTCGAGCACCTCGAGCGGGCTCGAGAACCCGGCGCCCGAGAGGTCCGCGGCCTCGACATCTGCGATCGACTCGATCTGTGCGGCCGGCGCACCGTGCGTGAAGACCACGCCGCACTTGGTGACGCCCGCCAGCGAGAACGTGTGGATGATTCCGCGCATCCGCGCCGTCGCGGCGGGACCGAGGATCTGTTCGAGGAGCGCGACCTCGTCGGCCGCGAACTTCGCGGTGTGCGGGCCGCCGACATGACCATGCTCGTGGTTGCCGATCAGCGCGTGGACGCGACCGGGGTACTGTGCGGCGAGCCCCGCGTACGCGATCATCAGATCACCTGAGGCATCGCGGTAGTACTCGCCGAGGAAGTCCGGCCAGTCTTCGGGATCGATGTGGGGACCGTGGATCAGATCACCGGTGAACAGCAGGTGCGCGTCGCCGTGATAGGTGTGCAGCGCCTGCTCGAAGATGTCGACCATGCGGCGGTAGTCGCGCATGCACCCTTGGAGATCGGTGCACACGAGCAACCGACCACGGTCGGGGAATCGCAGCACGCGAGCCATCCGTCCTCCACGCTATCAGCTGGGCCAGCGGGCTCCTAGCGAGCCTCGCGGGTTTGTCCTGCGGGGATGTGGGATGCTTTCTCCATGCGTCGCATCCACGCGATCATCTCGGGACGCGTTCAGGGCGTCTCGTACCGCGCCTCCACGGCGAGTGAGGCGCGGCGGATCGGCCTGGTCGGCTACGTGCGGAACCGCGCGGATGGAACGGTCGAGCTCGAGGCCGAGGGTCCGGAGGAGAAGATCTCCGCGTTGATCGCGTGGTGCGAGCAGGGCCCGCCGTCGGCCGCGGTGTCGGGGGTCGCGATCGACGAGATCGCGGCGACCGGCAAGGACACGATGTTCGCCGTCGTCCGTTAGGCTGCGAGCGCCGCCTGATCGGTGAACAGCTGCGTCGGTCCGGTGCGTCATCCGATAGAACAAGTCCGGCATCGTCACGTACTAGCCGGCAGCGGCGATCGAGGCAGCGATCTCGTGCATCGCCGGGCGCATGCCGAGACCGTCGTGAAACAGCACCTCGCGGTCGCTGCTTGCAACGTGCTCCACCTGGCACGTGCGATCCGATCTGGATCTCGATCTGCGAATGCATGCGTGCGAGCTTACCCGAGCGTGCGGCATAACGAGACGACGCGGGTGGCGGCCGTGCTGGAGCAACTCCGCGACGGTAATCGGCAAGCGGCGATCGACGCGTTGATGCTGCTGTGGCTCGAGGAGCCCGAGCGGCCCGAGACGATCGATGGCGCGGCGATCGATGCGTGGCAGGCGATCGAGGAGGCAGGAGCGATCGACGAGGCCATCGCGGCCGCGCTCGCGCTGGTCAGAGCCGGCAACCGGATCCGGCGGCACGCCTTCATCGAGCTCACCGAACGGGTGTCGGACGAGGTGTTGAGCGAGCTGGCGGAGCTCGTGCTCGCGGCGAAGTGGAGCGTCGATCCGTACCTCGCGGCGATCCTGGTGCGCCTGGCCGAGCGTACGCAGGGGCCGCGATTCCTCCAGCTGCTCGAACGCCACCGCGAGCGGTTCGAGTCGGAGACCCAGCTGTGGGAGCTCGCGCTGTTCGTGTTGACGACGTCGCTGATCGGCGACAACGCGACGGTCGCGAAGTGGTTCGAGCGGTGGCGCGATCGCAAGCCGCGGATGTGGATCGTTGCCGCCTATGCCGGCACCCTGTTTCAGGGCGTCAAGCACTCCGATCTCACCAACAAGCATCTGCGAAGACTGATCGAGATCTCGACGGAGGCATGCGACACGCTCGCGTGGGACGACAGCGTGGCCGTGTTCGTGTGCTTCAAGCTGGTCAGCGACCTGCAGCAGGGTCGGTCGAGCGAGTTCGAGGCGTCCATGCGCGAGCATCGCGCGTTGATCGTGAAGGCGATCCAAGCCTCGCGGCTCCACCACCCGATCGTCCGGTTCGCGAACACGCTCAAGCACGCGCACCCCGCGATCGGCGAACAGCTCGACGATCCGCGCTCGCGACTCGAAGCCAAGGACTGGCGAGAGAGCTTGATCAACCGCCAGCTCGCGTACGTGGTCTCGGACCTGTCCGCGGCGGTCGGCGCGATGCTGGAGGCGCTCGATCTCTATGCTCGGCTCTCCGCGTTGCCTCGTGGAGACCGACAGATCCCCGGGCTGATGCACGCGATGAAGCGCCTCGACCAGCATGGTGCCGGCGGGTGGTTCCGCACCGCGTGGTTTCGACTGTTCAGGGAGCGCGCGACCTGGCTGCAACGCGCCCGGCTGTAGCTATTCGAGCTTCGCTCCGACGAACGACGTCTTCACGAGCGGATCGCCGACGAGATGGAACACGCCGTTGTCGAACGCGTGGATCGCGGATGCGCAGCGCTTGCCGGTGGTGAGCTCGTAGACAACCTCGGCGGGTCCGAGCACCGGGTACAACCCACCCGCGGAGTCCTGCGCGAGCACGGGTGGACGCACGCCACACAACGGGGCGATCTCGACCGCCTTCGCCTCGGTCTTGCATCCTGAATCGCTGAACACGGGGCGCGGGCGCTCGTGCGTCGGCAAGCAACGCAGGTCGTCGCGACCCACAGGCGCAGCCGAGCACTCCTGCTGGAGGTCGCCGTCGAACAGGAACTGATCGGGGAAGTGGCTGTCGCCGACCTCGATCGCATGGAGCCGGCGCGCGTCGTCGAGCCGAGCGCGGTGAATCGTCGCGATGTCGATCGGCGAACCGAGTGCGAACACGCGATCGCCGATGGAGAGTGGGGTCTCGATACAGAGGGAGCCGCTCTTCGTGTAGGCGGTGTCGACGAGCTGGAGCTCGGTGAGCGGATGAAACGTGTCGCAGTCGACGCCGTGGTGGCGACGCGTCAGGTCGGGCAGCTCGATCGAAGCGTTGACCGTGATCGCTGGGATCGTGCAGCCGCGATCCGCGAACGTCGTCGAGCTGGCCACACCGCCGAGCTCGCAGGCGAGCGTGCCGTCGTCGCGAGCGGCGAGCTGACATTCGTGTTGCTGCGCGGTGTCGAACAACGCGGTGGGGAGCTGCAGCCCGTCGTCGCTGGTATCGACGAGCGCGACCAACCGATCGCCGGTGGGTGCCGAGGTCCGCGTGGTGTGGACGAGCGCGTCGCGGTCGAGCTCGTCACCAAGCACGAAGAAGCGATCCTGATCGGCGTTGTCCGAGCGCGGCACGCAGGCGGCACCGCGGAGCTCGAACGAGGCCGTGACCTGATCGCGTGGAAGCTCGGCTCCGAGGTGATACAGCCGCGACGGCAGCGCGGTGCCCGCGACGGCGAACTCGTGAAGGCCGTAGCGTCGATCGGACTCGACCGAGCGGCGACGTGCGACCTCCGTCGTACACGCCTCGTCGAGGAACACCGTGCGATACGCCTCCGGCGTGCAGTAGCGTAGACCATCGGACCACTGCTTGATCGTGCAGCGCTCGTCGCGCGCGAGATCCCGAACGGTGTCCGTGCTCGCGAGTTGCCGCGTGCCGTCGTCGTAGAGGAGCTGCTGGAGTTGTAGGCGCGAGCCGCTGGTCGGTTGCGCCGTGATCGGTGGGGCGACGTTGTCACCGCAAGCGACGAGCGCGAGCAGCAGCCAGATCACTCGGCGTTGCCCAGCAGTTCTTGCGCTTCGGGATCGGGCGGTCGGCAGACCACGCGATCGACATTCGCCATCTTCGCGTGGATGACGTCGCAGACCGGCGTGAACGACGCCTTCTGGAACGCGCGGAGCGACGCCTGGTTGTCGGCGGCGATCAACGCCCACGAGCGATACGCGTCGGTGGCGCGCAGCTCCTTCGCCAGGTGTTCGAGCATCACGGGGGCGACGGCGCGGCCTCGTGCGGCGGCGGCGACGTAGACGCTGTGAATGTACGCGTCGTACTTCGACATCTTGAGGGTGCGCCCGAGCTCCGGTGCGTCGATCGGTCCGCGCGCGGCCCACGCGATCCCGGCGGGGCGAGTGCCGAGGCGTGCGAGCACGGCTTGATCACCGCGTTGCCAGCGAATGCGAGCGGTGGGCTCGTCGAGGGTGAGCTGCTCGAGGATGTCGCTGCGGTGGTTGTCGTCGAGCGAATCGTAGTCCGCCTCGGTGAACTTCGTCAGCTCGAGGCCGGCGGGGGCTTCGATGCCACGCGTCCACAGCTGGCCGCGATACAGGCAGTAGCGATCGTAGTGCGCGACACTCGCAGCCGCGCTGCGGATCTTGGTCCACGCGGCGCGTGCTTGAGCCGCCGCGGCGGCTGGCGTCTCACGCGCGCGGCGAGCCCGCCGAGCGACCGACGTCACCGTCTTGCCGACGGACGCCGTTCTCGACTGGCCCCACACGCGCACGGCGAGGGCGGGTTGCTTCGACGTGGGCAGGGCAGGGAGCGGGTAGTCGCCGACCCCGGTGACGACATCGAGCGCGATGCACCCACGCGCGCGCGCCGCGAGGGCCTCGGCGTGGAGGAGCCGGGCCGAGGCGCGCTTGGCCTGCGGATCGACCGCCATCGCGAGTACCACGGCGCGATCGCCGTCGTCGACGACGAGCGCGGCGGCGCAGGCTTCGCCCTCGGCGTCGTCGAGGCGAGCGAGGCGGACGCGGCCTTGCTTGCCGAGCGCGAGCGCGACCTCTTCGAGGAGACCGATCGCTTCCGGATCGGCGAGCGGCGAGGGCTCGTCGCGCTCCGACCACTCGAGGCGAGACAGCCGACGGAGTGCCGACATGCCCTTGCGCAGTGCGGGGAGATCATCGCCGTACGTGGTGATCACGCCGATGCCGTCGGTGGCCTCGGCGGGCGCGAGGGCGAGCGCGATCCGGCTAGCGCCACCTGCGGAGGTCGACGATTCGACGGTGAAGCTCGCGGCGGCGAGGCGCTGCATCAGGTTCGCGCGCACGCGCGACGGATCGGCGAGGGGCTCGAGCTCGATCAGGTCCCAGCTCTCGGCATCGTCGAGCAGCTTCTTCGCGAACGCGGCGCCGGCGCGATCTTCCCAGCCCGGCCGCGCCAGCAGGTCGAGCGAAGGTGGACGCGGACCGGCGTCGCCGATCATCCGCAGCTCGCGCGTATCCAGGAGCGCGACCTTGATCGTGCGGCGATAGAACGGCGCGATGCAGACGATGTCGCCGGGCTGGACGAGGCTGAACTGACCCGAGAACTGCCCGGGCGTCTGAACGTCATCTGCGGTCGCGCGACCGACCAGCACGCAGAGCTCGGCTCCGAGGGTGTTGTGGTAGGCGCCCCACCACGGCAGCAGCCAATCGGGTCCACGGAACAAGGTTCCGGCGCCTTGAGCTAGATCGCGCCACGCCGGTTCGATCGCTCGTAGCGCCGCGAGATCGCGCACCACGCTGACTTCGATCGCCATTCGCGTGACGACGTTAGCACGTGATGAACCACCTACGTTGCCATCGGCAACGCCGGACGTTGACGGATGCGGCGATTCGACTAACACCGTTTCCATACCGAGCGTCAGTGCACGGCGGATGCCTAGTCTTCGACGCGCCGGCGCCCAGCTGGCCGCTCCGGTGTGAGGCGAAACGCCGCGCGCCCACCCGCGCTTGGCGGTTTCGATGCGTGATCGGTGCCCGTCGATCCTGACGCACGCGGACGAGGATCACGGGTAGTGACAACGCTCGACATCCTTGTGTTCGAGGAATGGATGGATGTCACCACCGAGCTGGAGCTCGACGTCGCCGGTCCGGATCCGGACGCCGAACAGGCTCGCGTCGGGCTTGGTCGTACCGACACGAACAACGCGACCGTCGACGCGAATGTAGATCGGTACGCGGTCCGGACACTCGAGCGCGCTGGCCATCTCGCCGGTCTCGCTTCCGAGCAGTCCACCGTAGACGTTGTCGGATGGCACCGCGATCGCGGCCGCCGCGACCCACGCGATCACCGCGTTCGGACCGTGGATCCTGATCTTCACGAAGTTGCCGGTCCGTTGGAGCTCGGTCGCCGCGGTGATCTCGGACGGATCGTCGGTGCCGCGCTCCGGTGCGGTCCACGTCGTGATCCGTCCGCTACCCGGCGTCCGGTACAGCGTGGTGGCGGTCCCCGGCGGTAGCCAGACGTCACCGACCTCGTTGGCGTCGTAGGGGTCCGTTCGTGCGGCGAAGGTCAGCGACTCGCAGGGCAGGTCGACCGACCTCGAGCTCGGCTGGAACCCGACGGGGAGCTCGAGCTCGAGTCGCAGCGTGCCGGCGATCGCGGCGCGCCCCTTCGCGTCCGTGAGCTCGAGCCAGCCATCATGCAGGAGGGGCCGTTTCGGGCGCACTGGCAAGGCGTCGAGTGCGAGGTCGCCCTCGAGCTCCAGTAGCTCGGTCTCGACGCGCGCGTGGGCGGTGTGGCCGGTCACCTGCACGGCGAGTCGCACGAACGGGCCGGCGAGCTCGGCGAACTCCAGGTTGCGGAAGGACAGGTTCGCGCGCCCCGCGGTCTCGACGAGTCGTTCCTCGATCTGGCAGCTCGTGGGCTTCGGCAGGGGCTTCGGAGTCTCTGCTGGCGTGCCGGTCCAGCAGCCGGTGGCGCACAGGATCAGCTGTCGCATGACGCCTGAAACTCGGCCTGCTTGAGGAACGGGTGCACGTCTGCCTGCGGCAAGCCGAGATCGATCTCGAGCTCGTCGTCACCGGCGTTGAGATAGAACTGGAGCTCCTTCTTGACGCGTCCGACGCGAATCACGCGCCCGTCGACGCGCACGTAGATCGACACATCGCGTCTGCATGACACCGGGCTCCGACCGGTGCCGGTTCGCCCGAACCCGAACCCGCCGCGCGCGCTGCCCGTCGGCGTGCGCAACGCGAGCGAGCTCACCCACGCGATCACCGGGTTCGATCCTTCGAAGCGGACCTTCGTCATCGAGCCGCGCCGCTCGAGCACGAACGCCTCGAGTGCGTGCGGTCCCTTGGCTCGGTCATCCGGATCGACCTGTCCGATCACGCGTGCGACCGCAGGACCATCGGGCCGTGGCCTGAGCTGCGTCTGGATCGGCACCTCCACCACGTCGAGATCGCTCGTCTCGATCGGATCCGGTGGTTTGGCAAACGTCAGCCCGCGACACGGCAGCGTGAACGGCACCGCTTTCGGCTGGAGACCCTCCGGGAGCTCGACCTCGATCCGCAGGGCATCTTCGGTCGCTGTCTTGGCCACGGCACTGCGGATCTCGATCCACCCGTCGCGCAGCTCCGCATCGCGGGGGCGCAGCGTGAGCTGACCGAGATCCAGATCGCCCTCGAGGACGAACGAGTGGTTCTCGAGCTTCACGTGGCCGACTGACTCACGAAACACGACCTCGAACCGTATGAGCTCTCCGACCTGCTCCGCGAACGTCTGCCCAAAGACCGACAGCCTCGCCGATCCCGAGAGGATGATGTCCGAATCGCGGACCTCACACGTCCGTGATGTCCCGAGTGCGTTGACCTCCGTGACTGTTGTCGAGCCGGTCCAGCAAGCCGAACAAGCGATCAGCCACGCGAGCCGCATCGGCTGATCTAAGCACACCGGCTACCCGGAAGTGACCGCGGCGCTTGCCAGCACCGATGCAAAGAAGCCATCGGTACCGTGGACATCCGGGGCGGTGACGAAGTTCCCGTTGGTTTCGAAGGTCGCGGCTCGGTCTCCGAGCACGCTCGTCAGGGGCACGCGCGAGAGCTCGGGCTTCGCAGCGAGGACGGCTTCGACGACGTCCTGGTTCTCGTCCCGTAACAGGGTGCACGTGGCGTACACCAGCCGCCCCCCGGGTGCGAGGAGCGCGGTGGCATCGCGGAGGATGCTCTGCTGGCGCTTCGCGAAATCTGCGAGGTCGGTCTCGCGCAACCGCCAGCGCGCCTCGGGATTGCGGCGCAGCGCGCCGATGCCCGAGCACGGTGCATCGACGAGCACGACGTCGGCCTTGCCCCGCAGATCCTCGAGCTCGCGTGGCCACGCGCCATCAGGCAGATGCATCGCCCGTGCGTTCGACACCGTCGCGCGGCGTGCCCGTTTGCGCAGCTCGTCGAGCTTCGCGTTGTCGATATCGGTCGACACGATCCGTCCTCGGTTCGCGAGCCTCGCCGCGATCGCCAGCGTCTTGCCGCCGGCACCCGCACACAGGTCGACGATCAGGGGCTTCGCATTCGCGAGGTTCGCGGTCGCGAGCTCGGCGAGCAGCTGACTGCCCTCGTCCTGCGCCTCCATCGCGCCCCGCTTGAACGCCGGCGTGGCGAACAGGTTGATCCGCGTATCGAGGATCATCGCGGTGTCGCCGTACGTGCCCGGATGGCTCGCGATGTTGTGCTCGCGCGCCAGCTCGCCGGCGAGTGTTTCGCGATCGGCGATCAGCGTGTTCACGCGAACGGTCATCGGTGCGCGATGGTTGAGTGACAGCGCGAGCGCCTCGGCGCGGTCACCCCAGTCGGCAACCAGTCGCTTCGCGAGCCAGTCCGGGAGCGACGCTGCCAATCCAATTCGCGCCACCAGATCGCGCTCGCCTGCGATCGCTTCATCGATCGTTGCGACCTGATTCCAGTCGCGCTCGGCCTCCAGCTTCGCCGCTTGCGCAGGCGTGATCGCCTTCTCCAGCAACAACAATGCGAGCAACCGCTCGAGGTCCCTCGGTGCCCGCTTCCCCTTGCCGCGCGCACCGCGATCGAGCGCGGCATCGATCCGCCGCAGGTGCCGCACCATCCCGTACAACACCTCGCTCAGAAACCGTCGCTCGTGCGCACCGATCCAGCTCTCCTTGCGGAACGTCGTCGACAGCCGATCGGTGACGAACCCCCAATCCATCCGCGTGCGCTGCCACAGCTCCAGCAACGTCGCGCGCAACCGGCCGCCCTCGACCACGTGTGCAGCTAGCTTGGGATCGACGGACTCGGCCACGCGGCACCCTAGTCGATTTCGAGCGGTGCGACACCTGGCGCGACCGGGTTCGCACGAGGTTGCCTGGTCGCGGACGAGATCCGCGCGGACGAGATCCGCGCGCGGACGAGATCCGCACCGAGGTTGCGAGATCCGAGGTTGCGAGATCTGCGAGATCCGAGATCTGCGAGATCCGCACCGAGGTTGCGAGATCCGTGCGAGATCCGCACCGAGGTTGCGGTTGTGGAGCTGCGGTGCCAACGACCCGTTGTTGGAATTCGGTTGAGTGAGGTTGATCCTGGTTGGCTTATGTTCGACCACGCCGCGACGACACGAACCGTAGGGTCCGCGAAAGCCCAGTCCTCGCTCTAGTTCAAAATTTGCGAAAGCCCCACCTCGACGCCGGCAAAGCGCCGCAACCAGTAGGTTCCGTGGGGAAATGGGATTGGTATTCCCGAAAGCAGAGCGCTACGTGCTTTGCGGTAGCCGGCGATGAAGTCGCGCTTTCGTTGGAGCGCCTCGAAGAGCGTCCACTTGCAACGTGCAGCGATCGTTCGTTGCGTCTGCCTTCGCGGCTCGTACGTGGTAGGGGCCCCGCTCCATGACTGATGAATGACCGCGCGACGTCCGAGCACACGTCGTCCAACTCGCTTTAGCTCAGCTGCCTTGTCTCGCTCGACCTGCGCGACGCGTGCCTCCACCTCAGCGAGTACCTCGTCGCGGTCGCTCAGCTCGGCCGGCCACGTCATGTAGAGCGTCACTTCGTCGGGCATCACGCCGTCTTCGCTGAAGAAGTATTTGGGCCGAGTCGCATGCAATGGCTTGCCGCTCAACAGTGATCTAAAACCACTCACACCCGGCCAATCGTCAACGCGTGCCACCAGACCGGCTTTGATGGGATTTGTAGCGACGTAAACGAGCCGGTCGATCAAGTCCACCATGGTCTCGATTCGCACCACGCTCGTTTGCTCACTCGAGAAGAAGTTCTCCCAGCGGCATCGGATCACGTTCACGCATTTTGCCAACAGCCGATGAAAGTCCGCGTAGAAGGCGGGCGCATTCCCATGACGGTCGAAGATCACGTCGTGCAGATGATTCGACATCTGGATGACATCGAGGATGTCGATCTCGTGACGGTGCGCCGCGATGGCCAAGCAATAGATGAACGCGTTGACTGTCTCTGGATCCGGTCGCAGCAAGAATTGTCGGTGCGTACAACGGCGCGTGATCAGGCAGAGTGAGCCTGGGTAGACCGGACGTGGCAACGACACGCAGTCAAAGACTGCACGGTCCTTGCCGTTGTTCCGTGTGTGCGTTTTCAGGCGCTTGTGACGCCGTTCGTCCGCCGGCTGGACATGATGTCCGCATTCCGTCGGACACGGACAACGTTGACTCAACTCACTGCGGGCGGACACACATCCAAATGCACCTCGGAGCGGATCACCCGGAGCAACCTCGGAGCGGATCACCCGGAGCGAGAGTCACGCGTGACGCAACCTCGGAGCGGGTCACCCGGAGTAACGTGACGCAACCTCGGAGCGGATCACCCGGAGCGCGGAGCGGAACACCCGGAGTGGATCCGCCGCACGGAGCGGCTCATCACCTCACCGGCGAGACGGTCGCTCGTGACGCATTCGCGCCGGCGACGCTCATCCACGCTCGCTAGGTGTGCTGGCGGTAGTCCTCGAGGATCAGGAACAGCGGTACCAGCCCGTGCGCACCGAGTTGCTTGACCATGCGCAGCGAGTCGCCGATCCGATCGAGCCACTCCTTTTGCTGCTCCGGGAGCTGCGGGTTCGACGCGAGCTTGCCGACCGCGCGTTGGCGGATCGCGGCCGACTCGCGCTCGAGCGAGGTCAGGAAGCGACGCTCCCAGACGTTGCTCGGCAGCTGGCTGAGCAACACATCTTCGACGGCATCGAGGTGGAGCTGCTTGCCTGCCTTGTGGAACAGCGGCGCCGCATCGGGCAGCTGCAGCTTCGCCGACTTGGCGGCGGCGAGCAGCGCGAAGGCTTCGCGGAGCAGCGGCGCGTGCGACAGCGTGGTCGCGGCCTCGGCCGCGAACCCACGCTGCACGAGCTCCTGGGCACGCGCTTCGACCGCGAGCTTCGCCGGGCCGTCGAGCGACGACACCAGCGCAGCCCGCGCCTTGTCGAGCTCGGGCTTGGTCCTGGCGACGTCGTCGGCGGAGAGCTTGAACACACCATCGTTCCACAGCCACCAGCGGAGCAGGCTGCGGTGGATGTCTTCGCACGCCATCAGCGCCGCGTACTGGTCGGCCGACGACACCTTGTAGTCGGCACCGTGGATCGAGGCGCGTAGCTTGCGACCCTCGAGCAGCTCGTCGCAGATGAAGTAGCGAACCACCAGCTCTTCGAGCGGGAGATTGGTCTCCTTCGCGAGCTGCACCAGCAGGGTGCAGCCGGCCTGGTTGATGATCGCGTTGGTCACCACCGTCGCGATGATCTCGCGGCGCAGGTGGTGCTTCGTCACCAGTCCGGCATGGACCGTGGCCGCCTTGTCAGGGAAGTAGGAGAACAGGAATGGCTGGAACAGCGGCAAGTCCGGGATCCGCGAGTGCAGCACCCGGTTGTAGAGATCCATCTTGGTGTGCGCGACGAGCACCGCCAGCAGGTTGCGCGGCAAGCCCTTGCCAGCCGACAACCACGCGCTGAGCTCCTCGTCGGTGGGCATCCGCTCCGCCGTGCGATCGAGGCCATGCTTGTCGAGGTATCCCAGCAGGTCCACGAAGTGCGACGGCTGCCGCTTGCTGCGGATCGCTTCCATCGAGAGCAACGCGCCCTGCAGATAGTTGTCCATCTGGCAGGCCGCGCCGACATCGGGTTCGAGCTCGCGCAGGAACGTGTCGCGCGCTTCGCGCGTCATCGCACCCGTGGTCATCAGCGGTGACAGCAGGATCTTGAGGTTGACCTCGTGATCGCTGCAGTCCACGCCGGCCGAGTTGTCGATCGCGTCGGTGTTGCCGCGCCCGCCGTTCATCAAGTACTCGGTGCGCGCCCGCTGCGTGATCGCGAGGTTGGCACCTTCACCGATCACCTTCGCCTTGAGCTCGCTCGCGTTGATGCGAACGGAGTCATTCACCTTGTCGCCCACCTCGCCATGCGTCTCGGTCGACGCCTTGACGTATGTCCCGATGCCTCCGAACCACATCAGATCGACCTCGAGCGCCAGGATCGCCCTCAAGAGGTCCGGTCCGGCCACCGTCTTCGCGGTGATCCCGAGCAGCTTCTTCGCTTCGGGCGAGAGCGCGATCTCCTTCGCGGCACGCTCGAACACTCCTCCACCCTTGCTGATCGCTTCCCTCTTGTAGTCGCTCCACTGCGTGCCCGGCGTGTCGAACATCCGCCGGCGCTCGGCATAGCTCACCGCCGTGTCCGGCTCGGGATCGATGAACACGTGCTTGTGGTTGAACGCCGCGAGCAGCTTGAGCTTGTCGTTGAGCAACATGCCGTTGCCGAACACGTCGCCGCTCATGTCACCGACGCCCGCGACCTTGATCGAGGTCTTGCGGATATCCACGCCGATCTCGCGGAAGTGTCGCTCGACGTTGACCCAGCCACCACGGGAGGTGATGCCCATGACCTTGTGGTCGTAGCCGGCGGAGCCGCCGGAGGCGAACGCGTCGTCGAGCCAGAACTTGTACTGCTGGCTGATCCCGTTCGCGGTGTCCGATAGGTGCGCCGTACCCTTGTCGGCAGCGACCACCAGATACGGGTCGTCGTCATCGTAGCGCAGCACGCCGGGCGGTGGCACCACCTGCGAGCCGACGTAGTTGTCGGTGATGTCGAGCAGCGCCGCGATGAACACCTGGTACTGCGCGCGCGCTTCTTCCCGCGTCGGGCTGTGCTTCCTCGTGACGAAGCCACCCTTCGCACCCTGCGGCACGATGATGACGTTCTTGAGCGCCTGCGTACGCTGCAGCCCCAAGACCTCCGTCCGGAAATCGTCGGGGCGATCCGAGTGCCGCAACCCACCACGCGCGACCATGCCGCCGCGAAGGTGGATGCCCTCGACGCCGGGCGCATGGACGTAGATCTCGAACACCGGGCAGGGCCGCGGCATGTGCTCGACGAGCGCGCTCTCGATCTTGATCGAGATCGTGTCGCCACGACCGGGCCGGTAGTAGTTCGTGCGCCGCGTCGCCTCGAGCAGGTCGATGAAGTAGCGAAGGATCAAGTCCTCGGCGATCACCGTGACCTTCTCCAACCCCTCCTCGTACTTCGCCGCGATCGGCGGCAACAGCTTCTCGGTGCGTTCTGCCGTCGATTCCTTCCGCTCCGTCGAGAACTTGGTCTCGAAGTAGTCGACCAGCAGCGACGCGAACGCCGGATGCTTGAGCAGCGTGTCGTCGACCGACTGCATGCCGAAGCCCTGGAACACCTGCGTGAAGTAGTTCCGGTACGTGATCAGGAGATCGATCTGCTTCCAGTCGAGGTTCGCGAGGTAGCCGAGCCCGAGCAACTTGTCGTCGGCGAGATGGCCGCCGAGCACACGCTGCACGATCGTGCCGAGCCGCGCGAGGGACGACTCGTCCTCGATCTTGCGACCGTCCGCACCGGTGACCTCGAACGTCGTGATGTAGACGTCGGGGCCAGGTCCGATCAACCGTTCTGCAAGCCGCGACGTCGTGCGCAGCGCCATCCGGTGCAGCACTGGCACCACGTCGTTGAGCAACAGCTCCTTCTTCGAGATGATCCGCAGCGAGGTGTGCCGCTGATCGGCCTCGCCGATCACCACGAGCGTGGCCGACAGCGCGTCGCTCTCGTCGAGCTTCTCGATCGCGCGGATATCGAGCAGCGCGATCTCCGGCGACAACATGTTCTTGTACGACTCGGGGAACCGTGCGCCCGAGCGCGACCAGATCTCCTGCGCCGACGCGGTGGTCTGCAGATAACGCGATGACTTGTCGGTCGCCTTCTGCGTGCCGCGATAGTTCTTGAACACCAGGCTTCGCAACTGATCGTCCCAGCTCTCGAGCAGCGCTTCGAGCCGATCGGTGAGCGTCTCGAGATCCGCATCCGTCACCTTCGGGCGGTACTTGCCGACCGTGAAGTGCAGGCGGATCGGCGATTCCTCGTCGGTCTCCTGGCGGTACTCGCGCAGCGCGGGCACGCCGAGGAACTTGCGGATCTCCTGCGAGAGCTCCTCGCGCAACGCCTCCGAGAAGTGCATGCGCGGCACGATGCACACGCAGGTCACCCGGCGACCGTTGGGGCGGCGCCACACGAGCACCTTCGCGTGATCGCGCGACTCGGCGAGCCGGAACTCGCTCGCGTGCGCGCGGATCTCGTCGATCGACCAGTAGAACAAGTCCTCGATCGGGAGCGAGTCGAGGATCGCGACGCTCTTGGTGTACGCGTAGCTGCCCGGCTGATCCTCGGACTTCGCCATCACGTCTTTGATCCGCTTGCCCACCACCGGCACGCGGCGGTTCGCCAGCTTGAGTGCCTTGGTCGACAGCTGACCGATGAACACGTGCTCGCCGAGGGCCGCGCCATCGGGGCCGCGCTCGCAGATGCCGAAGTAGCGAACCTGCGCGACCGACCGCACCGTGGTGATGAAGTCGGTGCGATAGAACGAGTAGACCTCTTCGCGCGTGCGCCGCGACGCCACGATCTCGCCGACCACCTCCTCGAGGTGCTTGCGGTCCACCGTGGCGAACAGACCCAGGCCTTTGTCCGCCCCCTGCCCAGTGTGGCCGTTGCCCGGCTTCCCCGCTGGGAACCACGCGTAGCCGAGCAGGACGAAGTTGTCGTCCTTCAGGAAGTCGATCAGCTGCACGGCCTCGTCGGCCTCGTCCTCGGCCTGCGTCCTCGGCTTGTCGGACTTCGCACGCTCGATCAGCTCGCGCGGGATCGATTGCGACTCGCGCGGGCTCGGCGACGCCGGATCGCGATCCGAGACCACGCACACGTACGTGCGCGCCTCGTTGAGCTTCGCCATCATGTCCCAGCGATCGCGGTTGACCTGCAGCGTGAGCTCGAGCCGCTGCTCGAGGTCCTTGCACAGCGCCGCGCGCTTGTCGGCGGGGATCTGCGAGACCTGGAGATAGACCTGCGAGTACTTGGTCCCACGATTCTGATCGATGCCGGTGATCTGACCGTGGTCGTGGATCACGCCGTGGATCGGGTGGAGCACGAAGTTCGCCTTGATCCCCATCTGCCGCAGGAACGACTTGATGGTGCGGATGATGAAGCCGCAGTCAGGCAGGCGCGTCTCGATCACCGTCGACGGCGCCTCTTCCAGCGTCAGCGGGTTCTCGGCGTCGTGGATCGCGACCTTGACCGTGCGGTTCCAGTCCTCTTCGAGGAACGCGAACCGATCCATGACGAACGCGAGCAGCTTCTGCGGCTCGACCTCCGACAACACCTCCGGCGGAATCGCGCGGCAGTAGTTGCGGATATAGGACTCGAGCCGGTCGCGATGCGACTCCTTCACGGCCTGATGCGCCAGTGAAAGCACCTGGGTTACGACCTGTTGCATGTGCGGCGCACGTTAGCACCCGACCTCGGGGGGAGTGCAAAACCGGCCCTGCCCGAATCGTCTGTCGCAATGCGTCAGTACAATCGATCTCGGGACCATCGTCCCGAACCCCGTGAAAACGACGCTCACACTCGCGCGCTGGCTCGGACCGTGGGCCGATCCGAAACGTGCGCCCGACGTCGGCATCACCGACGACCACGTCGAGGGCATCCGCGTGCGCTTGTTCCATCCCGCCAACAAACCACGCAGGACGTTCCTGATCGCGCAGGGACTGCACTATGCGGGCGCCGACGACCCGCGGCTCGATCGGTTCTGCCGGATCCTCGCGCGCGCCGGCCACCTCGTGATCGCGCCGTACGTGCCAGCCTATCTCGCACTGACCCCGAACGCGCAGGCCAAGCGCGAGTTCCTCGGCGTCGCGCAGGCGCTCCCACGCTGGTCCGATCAGAAGCCCGTCGTGTTCTCGATCTCGTTCGGCTCGTTGCTCGCGTTCTCCCTCGCCGCCGAGCATCCCGAGCTGGTCGAGCGCCTGGTCGTGTTCGGCGGCTACTACGATTTTCGCGAGATGATGAAGTTCTGTCTGACCGGCGAGCTCTCGAACGGCCGCAGGACGGCGCGCGACCCGCTCAACCAACCCGCCGTGCTGATCAACCTCGCGCACCTGCTCGACACGCCGGATCCCGCCGAGCTGATCGAGGGCTGGCGCCGCTTCGTCAAGGCGACGTGGGGGCGGCCCGAGCTCAAGGCCCGGGAGAAGTTCCTCCCGATCGCCGAGCAGCTCGCCGCGACCCTGCCGGCGCAGCTCCGCGAGCACTTCCTGCTCGGGGTCGGCGCGCGCGACGGCTCCGCACCGTGGGCGCTCGAGGCGTTGTCGCGGTTCGATGATCGCGAGCTCGATCCGCGTCCCTACCTCGCGCGGATCCGGTGCCGCGTCGATCTCGTGCACGGCGTCGACGATGACGTCATCCCGTTCGAGCACGCCCACGCCCTCGGTGCCGCGCTGACCGATGGTCGCGTGCACGTCACCGGTCTCTACGGTCACTCCGGCATCGCGAAGCCGAGTGCGATCACGCGAGAGCTCGCGACGATGCTGCGGGTGCTGGCCGCGATGTCTTAGCGGTTGCAGGCGTCGATCGACTGCTGGATCCGTTGCAGCGAGGTCTCGCGGAGCGCACCGACGAGCTTCTCGGTCTGCGCGCGGTCTCCGGCTCGACACGCCTCCATGATCGCGAGCCGAGCGGTCAACGGGTCGAACCTGAGATCGAGCTCGGCGAACCCGTCACCGGCGCGTCCTTCGATCAGGCCTCGCGCACCATCCTCGAACGCTCGCATCGCGAGCCGTGTGCCCTCGAGCTCGGCGTAGATCAGCTCGCAGGTCGAGAACCGTCGGACGGCGGTGGCGACGTCCTCGAAGCTCTCGTGCTTGCTGACCGCCGCGGCCACCGCCAAGGTCGAGCCGAACCGCCCCTCGATCAGGTGGTGCTGCGTGCCGACGGCGTCGCAGTAGACCTCGCGGGCCTTGGTCCAGTCGCCGCCCTGGCTACACCCGACGAGACACATCAACCAGACAAGCCGCATGGCTGGATGGGACGGCAGCTCCCGCCGTCGCCCCACCGATTACTTCAGCATGTTCGGGTTGACCCGCATCTGCGCGAGCGCGGACGGAAACTCGATCGTGGTCGGGCGGGGCTGCGCCTTCGCGGGGGGCGCGGGCGCCGGGATCGAGAGACCAAAGATCTCGAGACACATCTCGTTCGTGGTCTGTTCGCCGAGGGAAATGTCGATCGGGGTGGGCGGCAGGCCCGAGTCCGCGAGCATGCGCTGGACGAACGGGTTCTCGATCGTGTTGTCCCACGTGCACTTGATGTCGACGATGTCGCCCTCGGCCACGCTCGGCAGCTTGTCGAGCGGCGCGTCGTACTGATAGGTGCGCTGCCAGTCGAAGTTCCAGCCGCCGTTCGCGAGGCACTCGGTCTGCGGATCGCTGCCGCGCGCCGCCGGACGTTCGATCGTGCTCGAGATGTGGGTGCCGACGAGGTGCATGTGCGGGTTCGCGGAGAACAGCCGCACGTCCGTCAGATCGCCGAGCGCGGGGATCGTGACGCGCATGTGCTCGGGGTGCTCCTGGACGTTCTTCGGGATCATGAACTGCGGCGTGCCACCGGTGTCACCCGGGCCGGGGAGCAAGTTTGGCGCTTGATCGAAGTTGCCGAACGACGTCACGAAGTACATCCGCGTCGGCCACGTGTCCGAGAACCGCAGATCGACGGCGGTCTTGTCGGCGGTGTGCGCGACGCCGGCGGGGTGGTAGTGGACCTGCATCACCAGCTTCGCGCCGGCGACGATCGGCACCGCGATCTCGTCGGAGGTCGACATCGGCTGATTGCCCGGCGTCCAGATGTGCACCACGAAGTCCGACGGCGTCGAGGCCGTCCCGCAATCGAACGGCTTGCCGATGCCCCCCGCGCGCGCGACCAAGTCGTCCTGCGCCTGACCCGGCGCGACCTCGGTGATCACCGCGTGGTGCACGACCTCGGTGACATCGGGTAGCACCTGCAGCCCGGTGAGCCATTGCAGCTGCGTGTTGCCTGGATCGAGCACGTAGCAGATGAACTGATCGCGATCGCCGCTGGTCACGAACCCTTCCACCGGCGTCAGCCGCATCGAGGCATTCGTGAGGTTCGTGACCGGGATCCCGGGGATCGCGATCTCTTCGCCGAGCGGGTGACCTTGCTCGACCCACTTCTCGAGCGTCTCGCGCTCGGTGTTCGACAGCCGCGGATCATCGACCCAGCCGAACCGCGGCGTACAATCGGCTTCTTCGCGCGCGTCGAACGGCGGCATCACGCCACGCTGGATCGCGTCGAGCGCCACGCTCGACATCTCCACGGCGCTCTCGTACTCGGTCAACGTGAACGGCGCGATGCCCCCTTCCTGGTGGCAGCTCATGCAGTGCTCGGACAGGATCGGCGCGACGTCCCGATACCAGGTCACCTGGGTCGGGACGTCATCGTCGTCATCGTCGTCATCCGACACGGAGTCGGTGCCGCAGGCTGCCAGTCCGAGGATGGCGAGGAGAGTCGGGATCGATCGCATAGGCAGCACTCCGAGCAAGGCCTGGACCGTGCGATCACCCCTGAACACGTGGTGGATTCCGTCGTGGTGTCGAGATTCCCCACGATCGCAAACCCGCGTGGTTGTTGTCGATGTGGGAGTTTGCGGCAGCCGTGTCCTACATCGGCGGCCCGCTCGCGATCTGACCACTGGTGAAGAACTCGCGGAGTGTCGCGAGGCGAAGATCGAGCACCACACCTGAACCTGTGTGAGGTGCGCGCACGGTCCTCACGCCCCAGGGCGTCGACGCGGGATCGACGAGCGGCAGCGCGAACGTGCGCGCGAGCCAGCTGGTCGTTTCCCCCGCCCGCGCTTGCACGAGCACGGGATGCGGCAGCGCCGTCGGTTGGACGCGATCCCAACGCGACTCGACGAGTGCGCGCACGATCACCGCATCGATCGGCGTGTACGCCTGGAAGGCGGGAACGAACAGGCTGCGGGGCTCGACCGGATCGACGATCGCCGCCCGGGCGAGCTCCGGTAGCGCCGCGATCGCAGCACTCGGACCCGCGTAGAAAATCTGCGTGGGCGTCGCCCCGAGGATCGCCGGGAGCGCGCGGATCAGCGTCGCGTGATCGACCACGCCTTGTACGATCACGTCGAGCTCGCCGGCATTGCCGAGATCCGCGATCGCGCGCTCGACCGCCGGAACATCCGACGACGATCGGCCCCGCAGCTCGAGACCGACGAGGACGGCGCACAACGCCGACGCGAGCTGTGTCGCCTCGACACCGAGCGTGTCACTCCCATCGCGAAACGGTGCATGGCCCCACAGCACGACGGGGGCACGCGCGGTCGCGCATTTCGGGATCACCGCGGCGAACGGGACCCGATACAACCCCTGGATCGCCGGCTGCCCGGCTTCATCGCGGACGAGGCGCGTGTTCACGCGTGGCTCGCCTCCATTCGATAGCGCGAGCGGGGCATCGAGCGTGCCGGTGAGCGTCCGGACCTGGGCGGTCTCGGTCTCGGTCACCTTGAACAAGCTCGGATGCGTCGCGAGCGTTTCGATCACGCGCTCGCGGGCGGTGACGAGATCCGCGTGTAGCGACGCCTCCGACGCGACGGTGAAGTCCCACGCGAGGACGAGATCCTCGGTGACGCCCGCCTCGTCGAATGCATCGAACACTTCATCGATCCGGCCTCGCATCGCCTCGAGCAGCGCATGATCCGTGCGGCGGTCGCTCAGCAACGCCCGGAACCCCGGCGAGATCGGGAGGTCGCTGCCATCACTCGCCACCACCCGCGAGGTGATCGCCACCGCGTAGCGATGCCCGAGCTCGAGCCGCGCAGCGGGATGCAGCACGAGCGTGGTGTCGTCGTCGCCGAGCTCGGCCCAGTGCGCGACGCGCTGCGTGGTGGTCAGATCCAAAATTACCGTCGGGCTGTCCCTCGCGAGCGACGGGTCCATGTTGTCGGCGGCCGGTAGCCCGAGGTCCGACACGCCACCGGGGAACTCGACGACGATCGGGCTGGTCGGCGAGAAGCCGTCGAGCGCGTTCCACAACCTGGGATCGATCGCTTCCGCACGAACGCCGCGCGGGATCGCGTCCTCTGGAATCGCGAGCCGCCGCCCGGTCACCGTGGCGGGATCATCGACTTCGAACGCCGAGCTCGGCCAGGGGGCGAGGCAGGCACCCGCGCCGAGTGGATTGCAGCGCGCGTCGACGGGCAGGCTCGTCGAGCTTCCACACGCCGCGAGGGCAGCGAGCAACGCGCCGCGAACCATGGACGCGACGCTACACCCAGATCGGCTGGCCCGGGCATTCGAAGCCCTGCCGCGCTATAACGTTGCTCGTGCGTATCGTGATCGCCCTCATGTTCCTGGCGGCAGCCTGTGGCAATCCGCCAGAGGTGAAAAAGCCAGCGGACGGCGGCTCTGGATCTTCTTCGGTGACCAAGACCGGGGGTGGGACCACTACCAGTACCGGTGGACCAGGCGTGCTCAAGGATGTTGGCTGTCCGGCGTTCACCTGCGCCTATCACCCTGGCGTGGCGCAGTACTTCACGTGCTTGTCGGGGGGTGCCGGAACCTGTTTCCACTTCGGCGGTGCGTGTATGCCTGATGGCAACTGCATGTACGACGCGAGCTCGCGCTCTTATAAGGTCTGCGCCAAGGGCGGCGAGGGGGTGTGTCAGGGGTGGGGCGCCGCGTGTGTCCCCGCGAGTAAGTGCATGCTCGATCCGTCGGACAACCTGCATCGCACCTGTGATGACGTTTCAGGCGGTACGTGCCGGAAATTCGGCGCACTCTGCGCTCCGTGAGGTGGGCCGAACGGGATCGTGTTCTTGCCGTCTGAGTGTTTCCCTGGTGGGCCAGGGTAATGGTGGGGGGCTACCCCAGTGTTCCTCGTGGTCGCGAGACCAGGCGTGAGAAACCTCTACTGCATGCAGGAAGTCGGCGAAGCTGACGCAGTTCCAAGGAGCGCATGAAACGGAAGTTGCGGCTGTTGGTGGTGGAGGACTCCGATGAGGATGCGTTCCTGTTGTTGCGCGAGCTCAAGCGCACCTACGAGATCGAGCATTGTCAGGTGTGCTCGCGTGATGAAATGGCCTCCGCGCTCACGGAGCCGTGGGATGTCGTGATCTCGGACTGGTCGATGCCCGAGTTCTCCGGGCTCGAGGCGTTCTCGATGGTGCGCGACGCGAAGCTCGATCTGCCGTTCGTGATCGTGTCGGGCACGATCGGTGAGGACATCGCGGTCGACGCCCTCAAAGCTGGCGTCCACGACTTCATGTCGAAGGGCAAGCTCGCGCGGCTCGTGCCCACGATCGATCGCGAGCTGCGCGAGGTCGCGGTGCGGGTACGCCAGCGCGAAGCCGATGTCGAGGTCGTGCGTCAAGCGCGCGAGATCGAGCGGTCCGAGCGGTTGCTCCGCAGCGTGCTCGATAGCGTCCCCGATGCGGTGATCGTGGCGGGCGACCAGGGTCAGCTGCTCGCGTGGAACTCGGCGGCGCCGGCGCTACTCAAGATCGATCCCACCACGAAGTGTTGGACCGAGACCGGGTTCTATCTGTCCGATCGCGTCACGCCGGTCGCGCCCGAGGATCGGCCACTCGCGCAAGCGTTGCGCGGCAAGGTGGTCGAGCGCCAGGAGCAGTTCGTCCGGCGCGGACCCGACGATATCGGCGCGTGGATGAGTATCAGTGCACGTCCCCTCGAGGACGAGGCCGGCGTCGACGGTGCGGTCGCGGTGTTCCGCGACATGTCGCACGAGCGCGCCTCGCAAGAGCAGCTGATGATCTCCGATCGCATGGCGTCGATCGGCATGCTGGCCGCGGGGGTCGCACACGAGATCAACAACCCTCTCGCGGCGGTGATCGCGAACCTGGATCTCGCGATCGCAGAGCTCGCCGACTTCCAGGATCGCGCTGCGCTCAAGGAGGTCAACGAGATGCTCGAGGACGCCCGCACCGCCGCGGATCGCGTCAAGCACATCGTTCGTGACCTCAAGATCTTCTCGCGGCACGAAGAGACCAAGGACAGCGCCGTCGATGTCCACCAGATGCTCGACTCGACGCTGCGCATGGCGTGGAACGAGATCAAGCATCGCGCGCGGCTGGTCAAAGAGTATGGCGATTCGATCCCGGCGGTTTGCGGCTCGGAGTCGCGGCTCGGCCAGGTGTTCCTCAACCTGATCGTCAATGCAGCGCAGGCGATCCCCGAGGGCAACGCATCGAAGAATCAGATCCGGATCGCGACGCGCGTCGAGGGTTCGAACGTGGTGATCGACGTCGCCGATTCGGGCGTCGGCATGACGATGGACACCATCCGCCATCTGTTCACGCCATTCTTCACCACCAAGCCGCAGGGCGTGGGCACCGGCCTCGGCCTCTCGATCTCGCACCGCATCGTCACCACCATCGGCGGCGAGCTGCGGATCGATAGCGAGCTCGGGCGCGGCACCACCGTGCACGTGATCCTGCCGATGGCGGTCGTCACCGAGACCGATCTATCCTCGAGCACCGCCCCCGCGAATGCCACGCGCCGCGCCCGGGTGATGGTCATCGATGACGAAGCGATCATCACCGCCACGGTCCGCCGGCTGCTCTCGCGCGAGCACGACGTGGTCACCGCGACCCGCGCGATCGAGGCGCTGCACCGGATCCAGAGCAACGAACGCTTCGATCTGATCCTGTGCGATCTGATGATGCCGCAGATGACCGGGATGGAGCTGCACGACCGGATCGAGCAGATCGATCGCGATCAGGCGTCGCGCATCGTGTTCCTCACCGGCGGTGCCTTCACTCCCACCGCGCGCCAGTTCCTCGACCGCGTGCCGAATCAGCGGATCGAGAAGCCGTTCGATGCGCAGCACCTCCGCGTGCTGGTCAACGATCGCATTCGCTGATCACTTCAGCGTCAGCTGCATCGTCACGTTCATCGGCGTGGCCTGACCGGCCGCGCTCATCGTCCCCGTCAGCGTGCCGCGGAACTCCGACGTCAGGTCGCCGCGCATCGCCATCGTCGTCAGATCGATGCGCCCTTTGCCGGTGCCACCGCCGCCGAGATCCTTGATGTCCATCGTCATCCCCTGCTGCACCAGTTGCTGATTCGGTGCCGCCAGCGTGGTCTGGCTGGTGAACGAGAACGTGTCGCCATCGATCGCGGTGAGCTGGGTGGTGGTCACCGTCGTCAGCTCGATCCCGTTCTGGTGGACCGTCTTCTTCGCGCTCCATCGCGCCCCGACCCCGACCGGTACGGGTGGCAGCCGCATCGCCACCTGTTCGATTGCTCGCGTCATCTGCCCGAGCTGCGCCTGGAGGTCTCCGGGTGCGGTCCCAATGACCTTGCCGTCCGACAGCGAGCCCTCCGGCGACAGCGTGAACGTGTAACCGAGGCCGGTGATCGCCTGCGTCACGGGTTGCAGCGCGGCGGCATCGAGCGTCGCGCCGGGACGGTCGAGCACCTTCGTCTCGATGACGCGGGTCTTGACCTTCGCCGCCCCGCCGGGCAGCACATCCTCGACCGCGATCTCCACGGTCATCACGATCGTCGGCATCTTCATCGAGCGGCCGGCATCGAGATCCATGGTCATGGCCATCTCCATCGCCGTCCGCGTACCCTTGCGGAGCCGGTATGTCAGCACCCGCTTCCCCTCACTCCCGAGCGAGAGGAGCTGAACCCCATCGTGACTCGGGGCCGGGATCGGGTCTGGAGCAGGGCCTTCCTGGGGTTTTTCGCAGCCCAACGAGGCAAGAAGTGCGATCGCCATCACGAGCTTCATGTGGAAGACCGCAATCTTACAGATCTTTGCAAGGATCCACAGACCCTCTTGACGGCGCTGGGTTTGAAAAGCATTATCAATTTCAGTGCTGGTCTGCCTCTGCCATCCCCGCTCGGACCGTGACATCGACGCGGTGATCGACGAAGGCGCGCAGACCGTCGAGGAGATCGGCCGCAGGTGCGGAGCCGGGACCGGATGCGGCGCCTGCCTCGACGAGCTCCGGGATCGACTCACCGCCAAGGGCTCGAATACCTGTGCCCGTGATTGTGCCTCCGATCTCGTCTCTCTAAAGTCTTCTCGGTAACGAGGAGATCGAGATGAAGGGCAATGACGAGGTGCTTACGCTCCTCAACCAGCTCCTGACCAACGAGCTGACGGCGATCAACCAGTATTACGTCCACGCGAAGATGTGTGAGAACTGGGGGTATGACCGGCTCGCCGCGAAGATCCGCGAGGAGTCGATCGACGAGATGCGCCACGCCGATCTGGTGATCACGCGTATCCTGTTCCTCGACGGCGTCCCGAACCTCCAGCGCTACGGCAAGCTGCACGTCGGGCAGACCGTCAAGGAGCAGTTCGAGAGCGATCGCGAGCTCGAGTACTCCGCGATCGCGTTCTTGAACTCGGGCATCAAGACCTCGCGCGAGCTCGGCGACAACGCGACCGAGGACCTGCTGACCAAGATCCTGGTCTCCGAGGAGGTCCACACGGACTGGCTCGAGACCCAGCTCGAGCTGATCCGTCAGGTCGGCGAGCAGAACTACCTGGCGCAGCAGATCAAGAAGTAGTGCCAAGCTGGCAGCGCAGCCACGGTGCCGCGCCGCTAACCCGAGAGATTTGCGACCACGTGGCTGGCAGCCGCGTTGCACCAGCCCCGTGCATGCTGGTGTTTCGTTCGCTGACGCTCGGGCTCCTCGGAGCCTGCCTGTTCCTCCTCGCCGGCGTGCACTCACCCCCGGAGTCCGTGGAGGTGCTCGAGACGCACGCGATCGTCTCGATCGCACCTCGGCCACTCGAGACCAACCAGGTCACGGTGATCGACGTCGCGCCCCATCTGTCCGCGACCACCATCGCGTCGCTCGTGCGGCTCGGCGCCGGCGAACGGATCGTGACCGTCGGGGATCGGCACGTCGGCAGCGATCTCGAGGCTGGGATGGAGGTCGCCGACGTGCTTCGCGGCGGTAGCAACTTGCTCGACCTGACGGTGAGTGGCGAGGGCGTCGGCGTGCGGCGGATCCTCGTCGTGAGGCACTAGGTCCAAACCGAACGAAGCCCGGCGGTGCCCGCAGGCGAGCGACGGCGGGAGAGCGAAGTCAGGGGCGGACGGAAGATGATCCGAAGATGATCCATAGGGGCGGTCCCTGGAGAGGTAAGCAACAAAGGCGCGAGCACCGAGTAGGGACCGCCCGGACCGCCCCTATTCGGTGAACGCCTCGAGGTAGCCGGCGGCGTGGCAGGCGTCGAGCGCCTGCTTGCGGAACCCGCGGAAGCCGGCGGGAATCGCCTTGAGGTGGAGCGCCGCTTGTTCCTCGTTGAACCTCGCGAGGCAGGCGACCGTGGCGCGGATCGCACGAGCGTGCGCGCGTTGCACCGAGGTCGCGTCGTCGGACACGATCACCTCACCGGCGAGTCGATCGGCGGTAACGAAGTCACGCGAGGCGAGGGCCTTCGCCGAGGACGACAGCGCGGGACCCTGCGGCCCGGTGGTGGCGTTGGTGCCGCTCGGATCGACCGCGGGGACGCGACCCGCGTCGCGCGGTGGGTTGACGATCACCGCGGCATCGACGATCACCGCCGCGTCGGGCTCGATCGCATCGGCGATCACCGGTGCACTATCGGCAGGTGGGACGAGGGCGATCACCTTCGCATCCGGCGTGCGAATCTCGGCTCCACCACTGCGCGTGACGAGATAGATCACCAGCGCACCGATCGCCGCGCTCGCGAGCGCGACGCCGATCAGCGGCGCGAGTGAGCGCTTCGGTTGGACGATCGGCGTGGGGACCGGCGTCGGCGGGATCGAGGCCAGCGTGACGTCCTGCGGGGTGATGAGGTTCTCCGAGATCGGGAGCGGCGTCGGCAACCGCGGGCTCGGTGTCGACACGGCGATGCCGAGCTCGCCCGAGCCCACCGTCGGCGCGAACGCATCGCTCGGCGGCCCGTCGCTGAATGGGGGCGGCGCGATCGAGATCCCGATCTTCGTGATCTGCGCGAGCGTGCGACCCGTCAACGCCTCGACGAACAGGTCGATCGAGTCGAACCGGTCGGCGGGCTCCTTCGCCATCGCCTTCTGCACGGCAGCGATGACATGCGTCGGCGTGGCCGGCGCTTCCTCGACGAGCAGCGTCGGCTCCTCGTAGACCACCTTGAAGCAGACCTCCGGGATGTTGGCGCCCGAGAACGCCGGATGGCCGGCGAGCATCTCGTAGACGATCGAGCCGAGCGCGAAGATGTCGGCGCGCCCGTCGACGTTGTCGTGATCGCCCTTCGCCTGCTCGGGGGCCATGTACTGCGGCGTCCCGAGCAGCGTGAACTCGAGTGTCTTGACCGTCGTCGAGCCGCGCATCTTGGAGATGCCGAAGTCGAGGACCTTCGCGATGTCGACGAGCTTGCCGTCGATCTCCGTCGGGACGAGGAAGATATTCGCCGGCTTGAGATCCCGGTGGACGATGCCTTCGCGATGCGCGGCGGCGACCGCCGAACCGATCTGACGCGCGAACGAGAACACCGCTTCGAGTGGGAGCGGGCCGGCCTTGAGGCGGGCACCGAGCGATTCGCCCTGCAGGTACTCGAGGACCAGGTACGGCGTGCCATCGGGCAGGACGTTGAAGTCGTGGACGCCGACGATGTTCGGGTGCCCGAGCCGCGAGGCGATCTCGGCTTCGCGCTTGAACCGCGCGAGCGCGTCGCTGTCCTCGAGACCGGCGTGCAGGAGCTTGATCGCGACCCGCTTGCCCGGCAGCCGCGCATGGCTGGCGAGGAAGACCGAGCCCATGCCTCCGGCGCCGATCAGCGCCTCGACCTTGTAGGTCTCCGCGATCACGGTGCCCACGTCGACGACCCACCTCGCCGATGAATTCGGCATCTTAGCGATCGTATACTAGCCCGATGAGCCGCCTACGTGCCGTGGTGCTGGTGCTTGCCTGGGCAGGAATCGCGCACGCCGAGCCCTCTCCTCAGAAGGTCGACAGCAAGGCGTTTCGCGACGAGCTGCTGGTGTTTGCCGACGGGGGCAACAACCTGTACGTGGTCAGGCCACCCAAGTTCGGCGACAAGGCGCCTGCGCAGGTCTGGTTCGGCCAGCCGGGAAAACCGCTCTACGAGCAACGCGTGGTCGCGCGCAGTCACGACAATGCGGCGTGGGACGTGTCGGTCTGGGCGCCGCGGATCCCCGGCATCCGACCAGCCTACTTCCAGCACAAGGCCGATGGCTCGTACTCGAAGGCGTGCGGCGATCAACCGGTCGTTCCGCTCACGCAGCTGACCGGCGACAAGGCCAAGTCCGTGCTCGACAAGCACACCTTGATGACCGAGTTCCTCCAGCGGCGAGCCCACATGCTCGCGCGCGACGATAGCGGCACGTACTACTACGTCGATCGGCTGAGCACCGCGTTCGGCGGCAAGAGCTTTCGCGTCTACGTCGGCAAGAAGGGCGCGATGAAGTTGCTGCCGCTCTCCGACGTCGCGAGCGACACTGCGGGCGAGGTGTTCTCGACGAAGACCGGCGACCTGCGGCTCGACCGCCGCGCCGATGTCCAGAAGATGGCGTGGATCCGCGGCGAGAAGCGAACCGAGCTGATCACGCTCGACGTCGACGCCAACTCCGCCGTGATCTTCAGCGACCTCGGCATCTACCCGTTCCTCGGGACGATCTGCGACAACATGTGAGCTAGCCTGCGGGCATGCAGCTCGCAGGTAGTGTTGCTCTCGTCACGGGTGGAGCCTCCGGGCTCGGTGCAGCGACGGTGCGTGCGCTGGTCGCGCGCGGTGCGAAGGCGGTGATCGTCGATCGCGATGAAGCGAAAGGCGCGGCGCTCGCGGCCGAGCTGGATGCGAAGTACGTGAAGGCCGATGTCACCGAACCGGCGCAGATCGAGGCCGCGATCGCGGAGGCCGCCACGCTCGGCACCCTGCGTGTCGCGGTGTCGTGCGCCGGGGTCGGCTGGGCGTCCCGCACGCTCGACAAGACCGGCAAGCCGCACGATCTCGATCTGTTCAAGACCGTCGTCGGCATCAACTTGATCGGCACGTTCAACGTCCTGCGCCTCGCGGCGGCGGCGATCTCGAAGGCGGATCCGATCAATGGCGAGCGCGGCGTGATCGTCAACACCGCGTCGGTCGCGGCCTATGACGGGCAGATCGGCCAGATCGCCTACGCGTCGTCGAAGGCCGGCGTCGTCGGGATGACCCTGCCTGCCGCGCGCGACCTCGCCCCGGTCGGCATTCGCGTCTGCACGATCGCACCCGGCATCTTCGATACGCCGATGCTCGGAGCGCTGCCCGAGGACAAGCGCGCGGCGCTCGCAGCCGACGTCGTGTTCCCCAAGCGGCTCGGCGATCCGGCGGAGTACGGCTCGCTGGTCGTGTCGATCGTCGAGCTCGGCTATCTCAACGGCGAGACGATCCGGCTCGACGGCTCGTTGCGAATGCCGCCGAAATAGCGCGGGTCGCAGGCGGGAGCAGATCACCTCCAACGCGCCAACTCCCGCCAAGGATCGGTTGATCAGACACGCGCTCGCTGGCATGCATGACACCGCGCCGAGGTCCGCCAACTGATCGACTACTCGGACGATTGCTCCCGTTCAGCCGCGCGATCTTCACGCGAGCCCGTCCTCGATCATTCGAGCCTTGGCGAAGGTTGGCGAGGGTTGGCGTGTTGGCGACCCTCTGACCAAGATCCTGCCCGTGCGTGCTCGTCGTGCGACGCGAGGGGCGCTGACAACGGTGCAGCGATCGCACGTGCTCCAGAGGGTCGCCAACGCGCCAACTCCCGCCAACCTTCGCCAAGGATCGGTTGACCAGACACGCGCTCGCACATGACACCGCGCCGAGGTCCGCCAACCGATCGACTACCCACAAATAGGGAGATGGGTCGGCCACTCGCCGCTATCGCGGTGTTGGGCGAGGCCGGCATCGAAAGCTGTGGCGATTGGTCGAACGAGGTGGAACGAGGGAGCTCCGGGCACTCGAGCCGCGTCGACGAGGCCTGGACCACCGAGTGCCCTCACTTCGGCACGACCTTCTTCGGGATCGCGAGCGGCATCACGGGAACCGTCTTCTCGTAGAGCCAGCTGTACGTGAAGAACGTGCCGACCACGCGCTTGGTATAGTTGCGGGCCTCGTCGGCCTGGATCGCCTCGATGAACTCGTCGGAGTCGAGCGTGCCGCGCAGCTTGAGCACGCGCTTGAGGTACGCGGGCCCGCCGTTGTAGCTGGGCGGCACGAGCGTGGTGAACCGATCAAACGTCTTGTAGAGGTAGCCGAGGAACTTGCCGCCGATCGTGACGTTCTTCTCGGGGTCGCGCAGGTTCTCGCGTGTCGGATCGATGCCGGTGCCCTTCGAGAAGTCCTTCGCCGTGGGCGGGATCATCTGCGTCAGGCCGACGGCATTCGCGGTGCTCTCGAGCAGCGGATCGAACGCGCTCTCCTCGCGGACGATCGCGATCTGCATCGCGAAGGGCACGTCGTTCGACTTCGCGTGCCGCGCGAGCAGCTCCTGATACGCGAGTGGATAGCCGATCAACCAGCGCGCGCGGTTCGCACCCACCGGCCACTGCGTCCGGTAGTCGAGGATGTGCCAGCGCAGCGGCCAGTGCGCGGCCTCGTGGCGCTTCGCCTTGTCGAACAAGAACACCATCGCCCACAGCTTCTCGATCTTGTCGTCGTCGGTGACGCGCTTCTTGTCGCTCGGCGCGGCGAGGCCGACCTTGCGGAGCTCGGCTTCGGCGGAGTCCCCGAGCCCGAGCTTGAGGAACTCGATCGCGCGGACGAAGTTCGGCGACGCGTACTCGACGCGCGGCTTGAAGGTGAACGCGGGTGCCTTTGAATCGAAGCCTTTCGGATCCGCCGAGATCTCGGTGACGATGGCCTCGTAGGCCTTGGCGTCGGTCTCCTTCAACCGGTTGAGCGCGAGCAGTGCGTAGTACGCGGCGGGGTAGGTGCGGATGCATTGCTCCCACGCGGCGATCGCGTCCTTGCCCTTGCCCTTCGCTTTGTAGGCGCGGCCGAGCCAGTACTGCGCCTGGCCCTCGCCGTAGTAGTTGTCGTCGCGGGGGACCAGCTCGATCTGCTTCTTCCACCACTTGATCGCGTCGTCGTACTGTTTTGCCGTCCACGCCTGCCATCCCAAACGCCACATCGCCTCGGCGACGTTGTCGCCCTTCGGGAACTTGGTGGGCAGCGCGGACAGCACCGCCTCGACCTGCTTCGGATCGCTGCGCGACGCCCACTCCTCGGCTTCGCGCAACATCGCGTCGTCGGAGTAGCTGTGCGTCGGGTCGATCGCCTGCGCCTCCTGGTACTTCTTCGTCGCCGTGACGTGGTCGTACCAGGCGTACGACCGACCGGCTTGATACATGCTCTTGATCTGGAGGTCGGTGTTGCTCGCCGCCTTGCACGCCTCGGCGGCGGCATCGAACATCGGCGCGGCGCTGCGGCGATCGCGCGCTTTGAACCGGCTCTGCGCCTTGTGATACGCGGCGACGCACTTGTCGGCCGCGGAGATCGCCTTGTCGGCAAGCGCCGCGTCGAACGCGGCCTCCGACTCCGGGTTGCGCTGGCCTTCGAACAGCACCTTGCCGCGCGCGATGTACTCGGCCGCGGTCAGCGTGTCGTAGTTCTTGGGGTCGAGCACCTTGAGCCGCTCCTCGGAGCGCTTCGCCCACGACGACAACGGATCCTCGATCCAGACCTGGCGATACAACGCGACGATCTCCTTCGCGTCGCCCTTGCTCGCCTCGAGCCCCTCCGCGATCCGGAACCGACTCTCACTCTTGCGCGGACCGCCAGGCCGCCGCGCCAGGTAGTCCTTGTAGAAGCTGACGACCTTCGCGTGATCGTTGGTCCCGCGCAGGATGTCCGCGAGCAGCAGCTCGGCATCGGCGCCGTGGATCGAGTCGCGCGGCACCGCCGTCGCGTGCTCTGTCGCCTTGGTCATGTCGTGCGCGAAGTAGTGCGAGCGCGCCGCGTGATAGTGCAGATAGTCGGCGAGCACGGGGAGCTGCGGCAGCGCCGCGACGAAGTGCGTCGCGCTGCCCGCGTGATCGCCGAGCCGCGCGGCGACGAGGCCGAGCATCAGATCGATTCGCGCCGCGTCGGGACCGGTGGCAGCACCACGCGCCTTGTCGAACGCGCTCTTGCTGTCCTTCCACTGCTCGAGCCCGAACAGCCGGCGGCCTTCCGCGGCGTCGCCGGTGGCGAAGTACGGATCCGCCATCGACTCCGACAGCGGAGCCGGTGCGAGCGGCGCCGCGGATCCAGATCCCGCGCCGGCACTGCCGGACCCCGAACCAGATCCGACCGCCACCACGGCATCGGGTGCATGTGGGAGGGTCGGCTTCTTTTGACCGTCATCGCCACCGCAGCCACCGCCGCAGGCAGCGAGCGCACTACCCACGAACAGCGCTAAAAGCCTCGACGATCCAGCCATGACGTCGACCGTAGCAACGGCGATCGTTCAGGACAAATTCCTCGTCGAGGCGGGCTCGTCCGAACCGAACGAAAGCGAAGTGAGCGGACGGAGGATGATCTAGAGGGGCTGTCTCTCGGAGGGTAAGCGCCGAAGCGCGATCACAGCCTCCTAGCGGGGCTGGTAGCCGCCGGGACGACCGCGGAAGCCGCCGCTACCTCGGTTTGCCTCCATCGACGTGGCCAGCTCGTCGGCGCTGATCACGCCGTCGCCGTTGGCATCGGCCTTGGTGGCGTCGCCGCGGAACCGGCGCGCAGCTGCGAGCTCGGCGGTGGTCAGCTTGCCGTCGCCGTCGGTGTCGAACCGATCGTGCATGTCCTGGGCACGCGCGGTCTGGGCCGCGCTGCGCTCGGCCTCGGAGACCTTGCCGTCGCCGTCGGTGTCCTGGCGCTTGAGGCGCTCCTCGTCGCGCTTGGCCCGCTCGGCCTCGCGCTCCGCATCCGCCGCTTCGCGCTCGGCGTCGGAGATCTTGCCGTCGCCGTCGGTGTCGAGCCGCTCCATCATCTTCGCGCGGCGCGCATCGCGCATCGCCTCGAGCTCGGTCTCGGACAGCTGGCCATCACCGTCGGTGTCGTACTTCTTCATCCGCTCCGCGCGGTCACCGGGATCGGTGCGGTCGCCTCGGGCACCCTCCGGCAGCTTCGGTCCGCCCGGCTTGGTCGATGGCAGGTCGATCTTGCCCGAGCGACCGTTGTACGCGGTCTGCTCGGACTCACCGGAGGCCTCCGATGACGTCTTGGACGCCTTGGTGTCCGAGGCGGACTTGCAGGCGCCGAGCGCGACGATCAGGGCGAGGGTTGCGAGCTGCTTCATGACTGTGGGTAGAGCAAAGCACGGACCGCCCGCTAACCCCACGGGATGATTGTCACGAACGCTGGCAGGTCCTGCCGTTCTGGCAGTGTTCGCGGCAGCTCTCGCCGAGATCTCGATGACTTGCCGAACGCGTGTCGCTTTGTTTCAGCGACTCACGTTGTTGCGGCCTGCGTGTTTTGCTCGGTAGAGCGCCTTGTCGGCGGCATCGAGCAGCTGATCGACCGTGTCCGCACGCGTCGACGGGAACCCGGCCACGCCGATCGACACCGTCACTTCGATCGCGCGGTCCTGGTGCGCGACGACCTGCTTCTCGACCGTTCGACGCAGCCGCTCGCCGAGCGTCACCGCGAGCTCGAGCGAGATCGAGCGCAGGATGATCACGATCTCCTCGCCACCGAACCGCGCCACCACATCCTCGTTGCGCACGGCCTTCACCAGGATCTGCGCGAGGTGGAGCAGCACCGCATCCCCGGCGAGGTGGCCGTAGCTGTCGTTGATGCGCTTGAAGTGATCGAGATCGAGCATCAGGATCGACACCGCCGTCTCGTGGCGATGCGCGAACTTGAGCTCGCTGTCGAGCCGGTCCATCAGGTAGCGCTTGTTGAACAGCTTGGTCAGCGGATCGCGCAGCGCGCTCGACAGCAAGTTGTCGGCGAACGACTCGTCGAGCTCGTCGTTGAGCGCGTACCGGATCACGGTGGTGCGCCCGACCTGGAGCTTGTCGCCGTCGTGCAGCGGCGTCGCCTCGTTGATCAACCGCCCGTTGACGTACGTGCCGTTGCGGCTGCCCATGTCCTCGACGAACACGAGGTCGCCCTCGCACCGCACCTTCGCGTGCGATCGCGAGATGCCGTCGTCGGTGATCCGTAGCTCGGTGTTCTCCTTGCGGCCGATGATGTGCGAGCCCTGCGCGAGCTTGTAGATCGTGCCCGTGCACGCGCCGGTCAACACGGTGAGACACGGGCGATCGCGCCGCGGGGTGATCGACCCGACGTCGGGGAGCATCTCGGCGAGGTTGGTCGCGGTCGTATCCTCGTCCCAGTCATCCACCATGGCCGTCGCATCCTAACGCACGAACTGCCGCCGATGATTCACGACTTCGAAGCAAACCAGCTCGCGATCGCAGCGAGCGTGGCGCCGTGCTCACCGAACATGCCGGCGATCGCGTGCGCTTCGTCCGACAGCGCACGAATCCGTTGCGCGGCGGTCTCCGCGTGCTCGACGAACTCCGCGTCATCGCGATCGTCGGCGTGCTGGAACGCGATGCCGATCGCCATCCCGTAGCGCCCGAGGCTCGCGCAGGTCATCGCGTCGGCACCGGCCGCGATCGCGCCGAGCTCGGCCGCGGCCGCGAACAGGGCGCCGGTCTTGGCCGCATGCAGCTTCTCGATCGCGTGGAACGACGTCGGTGGTCGCGTCAGATCGATCGCTTGACCACCAAGCAATTCGAGCGAGCCGGCGCGCCGCGCGAGCACGCTGATCGCCGCCGGCGATCCGAGCTCGGCGAGCGTACCGAACGCCTGCGTCAGCAGGCCGTCGCCCGCGAGGATGGCGATCGCCTCGCCGAACTCGACGTGGACGGTGGGCCGACCGCGGCGCTCGTCGTCGTCGTCCATCGCAGGCAGATCGTCGTGGACCAGCGTGTACGCGTGCAGCATCTCGATCGCCGCCGCGGCGGGCATCGCTTGCGCGCGCGTTCCGCCGCACGCTTCGGCGGCTGCGATCACCACGGCCGGCCGCAGGCGCTTGCCCGGGCCGGTCGCGGCGTAGTGCATCGCCTCGATCAGCTTCCCCGGATCATCGGCGGGAGGTGCGAGGCGCTTCGCGAGGTCGGCGTCGACAGCGACGCGTACGTCGTCGAGGAACTTCGTGAGCGCTGCGGGCGCGCCGCTCGGTGCGAGCGTGGCCGTCATGGACCAGGCTCGGTGGACTTCGGATCGAACGGCGCGACTTCGACCCCACCCGATGCAGAGACCAGGATCTCCACGCGCTTCTCGGCGGCGGCGAGCAACTGCTGGCCCTTGCGTGCGAGCTGCACCCCTTCCTCGTAGATCTCGAGCGATTGCTCGAGCGTGAGCTCGCCGGACTCGAGCCGCTGCACGACCTCTCGCAGCCGGGTGATCAGCGGGTCGAAGCCCATGGATTCGGGGTCCGCCATGGGCCTGGTTGTAGCGGACGGGACTGATGTTGGGAGCGAGATCGTCCGAAAATGAAAAGCCGCTCCCGCCGGAACGCTTGACGCACCCACTACTTGCGGGGAAGCTGAAAGCCATGTCAGGGGACGGTCGCCAGGAATTTCGGCCCGACGATGTCGGTGAGCTGAAGGAACGCTGGCGCACCTATATCCAGGATCGCCGCCTCAACGTGACCGCGCAGCGCGAGGCCATCGTCGAGCAGTTCCTGCGCACGCGCGATCACGTCTCGATCGACGAGCTACTGAGCAAGGTCCGCAAGCGCCAGCCCCGCGTCGGCTACGCCACCGTCTACCGCACGCTCAAGCTGCTGGTGGACAGCGGGCTCGCGATCGAGCGTCAGTTCGGCGACGGGCAGGCGCGCTACGAGGTGGTCGGCGATCATCACGATCACCTGATCTGCATGAAGTGCGGCCTCATCCTCGAGTTCGAGGACGACGAGATCGAGCGCCTGCAGGAGAACATCGCGCAGCGGCTCGGCAACTTCACCGTGATCCGGCATCGCCACGAGCTCTACGGCTTGTGCCCGAAGGCCGCCGGCACCGTCGACGGCACGTGTCCAAAAGAACAAGGCAAGCGGTAGCAACCTCGAGGTTGCGGCACGTGAGCGTGCTTGCGAACCTAACATCGCGTCCGGACAGTGAATTTGCTTTGCAGGCGGCGAGAGCGGTCGGGCATAGTCCGCGGCCATGAAGTCGTATGCGTTGATCGCACTGTCGCTGGTGGCCTGTACGCGCACCGCCGACCAAGGCGATGACACGCCGCCGACCGATGGCTCGAGCGTCGATCCGAAGTGCTCGGCGATCCATCCGCGGATGGTCGAGCCGCAGGCGTTCGTGGCACCGGCCGGCCTCGAGGCACGCATCACGGGCTTCATCGACGGCGCGCAGTCGTCGCTCGACGTCCAGATGTACCTGTTCACCGTCAATTCGATCCGGCAGCGGATCATCGCGGCGCACCAGCGCGGCGTCGACGTCCGCGTGCTCCTCGATCCCGATCACGACGGCAACACCTCCACGCGCAACGGGCTCATGGGCGCCAACGTCCCCGTTCGCAACGCGCCCGCGATCTACAGCTTCTCGCACGCGAAGTACCTGATCGCCGATGGCGATCGCGCGCTCGTGATGTCCGCGAACTTCAACGTCGACGCGATGGATCAGGAGCGCAACTACGGCTTCATCGACAAAGATCCCGACGACGTCAAAGACATCAAAGCGATCTTCAACATGGACTGGGCGATCGGCGGCGGCGAGGAAGCGGTCGCAGCGGATCTCAGCTGCACGCGGTTGATCGTGTCGCCGAACAACTCGAAGGCACGCATCATCGAGCTGATCGACGGCGCCACCTCGACGCTCGAGGTCGAAGCGCTCTACGTCTCGGAGATGGGCGTGCGCGATGCGATCGTCGCGGCCAAGGAGCGCGGTGTCACGGTCCGCGTGATCCTCGACGCCGGCAGTGACGATCAGGACACGATCCCGTTCTTCAAGAGCAAGGGCATCGAGACCCACGCCGCGTCGGGGTTCTTTCTCCACGCGAAGCTGATCATCGCGGACGGCGTCGCGTTCGTCGGCTCGGAGAACTACTCGGCGACGTCGCTGACGCGGAATCGCGAGGTCGGTGCGCTGATCTTCGAGCCCACGCAGGCGGCGATCATCAAGACCCAGTTCGACGCCGACTTTGCGTCGACGAACTGAGGCGCGTGGGCGGCTCGCGCCCCGGTCGCTTGTAACAGCTCGACGTCGAATGAATTCACATTCGATTCACGCGTTACGAAGACGATGGCGATGACGATGTGTGTGCTGTGAGGTGGACCTTTGGCGTGTTGGTGTTGGTGTGGGTGTTGGTGTTGGTGTTGGTGCTGGTGGTCGTGTTCGCGTGCTCCTCCGAGCAACGCCCGCAAGACAACGGCACCAAGCTCCCGGCGCAGCTCCCCGCACAGCTCCACGGCGGCTATCCGGTCGTGATGGTCGATCGCTCCGGGTTCATGGCGGTCTACGCACCTCTGCACTTCCTCCCTGCCTCGGTTGCCAACCAGACGACCACGATCTGGATCAGCACGCCGAGCCTCGAACTTCGAGCCAGCGGCTTGGCCGCAGGTTGGAACAAACCAACCAGGGGTGCGAGCGACGTCGTCAACGTCGACTACCACGGGCGCTTCGCCGAGCTCGCGCGCTCGCGTCGCTGCGGTCCGACGTCTCTGGGCGAGCCGGTCGATCCGTCGAGCTGTGTCACCACGCAGGTGGATCTCACGATCCGGCTCGGAGACCACACCGCGACAATCTCGATTGCTCCCCCGAGCGATGACGGTGAGGTCTACCGCGTGGCGGAGCTGCTCGATCTCGCGGCTATCGAGAGCTACGCGCAGGTCAACCAAACGAGCCGCTAGCCGTTCGAGCTACCGAACACGCAGAGCCAGTGTGCGTTGGCTGCACGCCGACGCAGCTCGCCGCGCTGCATTCAACTACCGGAGTGAAGATGAACCGTCGAATGATCCTGGTCGGGGCTTGCTGTGGGCTGACGGGCTGCAGCGCGCCATCGCCGAGCTCCGAGGTACCCAAGCCGCTCCCTGACCGAGCGCTCCCCGCCGCTCGCGATCCACGCGCACCACGCTTCATGGGACCTCGCGCGAGTCTCGCCGCGATCTGTGCGGAGCTGCCCCTGGCTGCGTCAATCAACCCTGTGGACCGCGAGCCCGATCCAGACGGACCAGATCACAGCGAGAGCGGTCCTGAAGCCGTCGCCCGACCGGTGTGCGTGCTCGACGTGCATCCCTTCACCGGGGAAGCGCTCGATCCGCTGCCGCCGGCGCTGCTACGAACCGGCCGCTGGTCGAGCGTGCAGGTCATCCCGATCGTCGAGGATCAAGATGACGAGCGCTCGTGCCTACTCGCGGTGCGCACGACCGCCGGTTGGTTCGGATGGCGGGCCAACGATGCTCATTGCGGCAGGCCGGTACGGGGCACGGTCTCGCATGGAGGTTCGCTACAGCTGGCCGATGTCGTCGCGGGTGGTGACTCCGAGCTCGTCGTGACGCTCGGGCGTGACCACTCGTGCGGTGGCGAGCGGTGCGGGGGAAGTGATCTGTACCTGTGCGGATTGCAGCTCGACGGGGTGCCGCGGTGTAGCGCGGCCGTGGATCTCGAGCGTGGCTCGGCGATCACTGGATGGTTCGAACGCAGGTGGCGGCTCGAACCCGGCGGGCTCGTCATCCAGCCGTATCCCACCGAGATCTACGACGCCCTTCGCGATCATTGCCCGGACACCGCCATCTGCGACCGCGGGATCCCGCCGCGCACAGCGGTACGCATCGAGGGATACTGACCGGTCTAGCGCCATCGTACCGGATCACAGCGTGATCGGCAGCGCGAGGATCACAGCTGCTTGACCTTCGCGATCTGACCCTGCTCGCTGTTGGGCAGCAGGTGAACGCGACAGCGACCGGGATCGCTCGGGATCAGGGCCGCGGCCCACAGGAACGAGTTCTTGTAGTAGAGCCGCTTCGGCCTCTGCTCGATCGGCGGCCCGAACGACGTGCGCAGCCAGGTCTCGAGATCCTGCTCGAGACAGCCACGCACCTTGAGCTGGATCTCGATCAGCGGCGCTTCGTTCGTCGTGCCGTCGAAGTAGAGCTCGATCTCGGCGACGCGATTCGCGATCTTGTAGGCGGGCAGGGCGAAGCACCACATCGACTGCCGCTTGCCATCGTCGATCGTCGTCGGCTGGCAGACGCCATCCTTGATGTCGCCGCGTGTGGTGTGCCCGAACCGATACTTGCCGATCCCGGCGAACTCCGGCTCTTTGTTGCCGCACGCGCCGGTCCCCAGGATCACGGCGAGCGTGGCGATGCCACCGATCGACGCGATCACGCCAATCGCGCCGAGCAGCTTCCTGCCGGTCACGAGGCCACGCCGAGACTGGGCCCCGTGACCGACACTTCGATCGAGACTTCGTCCTCGACCTTGATCATCAGGATACGAGGGGCGACGAGGCCGAGCCGCTTGATGTCGAGCTCGAACGTCGCCGAGGCCTGCACGTTGTTGTCGTCGAGCTTACCTCTCCCCTTCAGCTCGACCAGGACTTCCTTGCCCCGCCACTTGATGGCGCCCTCGGCGGTGGCGGTGAACGTCGGGCCGTCGCGCACGACATCGCGCACCGCGCGGAGCTCGAACGTCGCCGTCGGATGCTTGTCCATCTCGAAGTCGCTCTTGAGCTTGCGGTTCTTCAGCCAGTCGCCGGCGTCGAACGAGGTCATGTCTATGGTGAACACCGCCGTCGCTCCCTTGGTTGCAAGGGTCTCGGCGTCAGCGTCGACGGAACCTGTGACCTTGGTCCACACCGTCGTGGTGTCATGGATCTTCGACCGCGCCTTGACGGTCAACTTGCCGGCTTCGACTCGATACTTCGGCACGAGCCGAGCGTAGTCGATCAGGCGGCGAGACACTGCAACAGCAGTGTCGTGACGTTGTCGGTGCCGCCGTTGCGGTTCGCGGCGTCGACCAGCTCGGCGACCGCGCGCTCGAGGCTCTTAGCGTTCGAGGCGATCTGGCCGATCTGATCGTCGGTGATCATGCCCGACAGTCCATCGGAACACAGAATGTAGACGTCGCCGCTCTTGATCTGGTGGCTGCGGATATCGACCTGGACGGTCTCGCGCATGCCGAGGGCGCGCGTGATCACGTTCTTGTGGGGGAAGTTCCGCTCCTCCTCCTCGGTCATGTCCGGCTTCGCTTCCTTGTAGTCCTCGAGGAGCGAGTGGTCGCGCGTCAGCTGGGCGATGCCGCCTTCGCGGACGCGATAGACGCGCGAGTCACCGACGTGCCCGATGTAGATCTTGTCACCCGACACCAGGGTCGACACGATCGTGGTGCCCATGCCCTTGTAGCGAAGATCCCGGTTCGAGGTCTCGAAGATGCGGAGGTTGGCGAGCTTGACGCCGCAGACCAGCCGGTTCTCGATATAGGAGAGCGAGCGGTCCATCTTGTAGGGCCAGGTCGCGTCCTCGTCCTCGCGGGTACGTTGATAGAACTCGCCGATCGTTTCGGCCGCCATCTTCGATGCGACCTCACCGGAGGCGTGACCACCCATGCCGTCTGCGACGAGAAACAGCTGCTCGTCTTCGATCAGCGAGAAATAGTCCTCGTTGTGGGTCCGCTTCATGCCCACGTCAGTTTTTGCGGCGTAGCGGATCTTCATGGACATGCGCGCGAAACCCCGGCGCGCTGGAAATCATAGGTGGCCTTCGAATCGCACGTCAACCGAAGCGCCCGGTGTTCCTCACGAACCTTGCTGGGAGTAAGGTTCGTTCGCGATGCGCGCCGAGATCTTGACGATCGGAGACGAGCTGTGCCGCGGCGAGATCGTGGACACCAACTCGTCGTATCTGGCAGCCCTGCTCTGGGACCTGGGAATCACCACCCGCTGGATGACCTCCTGTAACGACGAAGAGGCCGATCTGGCCGCTGCGGTCACTCAGGCGGTCACCCGCGCCGATCTGGTGCTGTGCTCTGGCGGCCTGGGACCGACCGAGGACGACCTGACGGTCGACGTGTTGGCCCGGCTGGCGGGGGTGGAGCCGGTGATCGACGGCCCGTCGCGGGCGCGGATGGAGGCCTGGTTCGCCGGCCGAGTCTCGGTCACCCCCATCCAGCTCCGCCAGGTCCGGGTCCCCACGGGATCTCGCGTCCACGAAAATCCGGTCGGCCTGGCCCCATGCTTCGAGGTCCCGATCGGCGGGATCCCGGTGATCTGCATGCCGGGGGTGCCCCGCGAGCTCTACGCCATCGTCGATGGGCGCGGGTCCGGAGGGGGGCTGCGCGCCCGGCTGACCGAGCTCCGCGATGCGCGACCGGATGGGGAGAAGATCGCGCGCCGGATCTACCGCGTGTTCGGTCGCGGCGAATCGCAGATCTCGGAGGCCTGCCGCGGGCTCGTCGACAGCGTCCCCGGGACCACGATCCACTACCAGGTGAAGTTCCCCGAGACGCTGGTCAAGCTGGTGTGCCGCGATCGCGATCAAGCCGTCGCCGATGCACGGCTCGCGACGCTCGACGAGGGGATCCGCCAGCGGCTCGCACCACAGCTCTACTCGACGGGCGACGAGTCGATCGTCGAGCGCGCTATGCGGCGGTTGCTCGCGGCGGGACAATCGTGCGTGACGGCGGAGTCGTGCACCGGCGGGCTGGTCGGCGAGATGCTGACGCGGATGCCGGGCAGCTCGGCGGCGTTCCTCGGCGGCGCGATCGTCTACACCAACGACGAGAAGGAGCGGCAGCTCGGCGTCTCCCACGAGACCCTGGTCGCGCATGGCGCGGTGTCCGAGGAGACGGTCCGCGAGATGGCGCTGGGCGCGAGAGATCGGTTCGACAGCGACTACGCGGTCGCGATCTCCGGCATCGCCGGCCCCGACGGCGGGACGCCCGAGAAGCCGGTCGGCACGGTGTGGATCGGACTCGCCTGTAGAGACGGGCGGAGCGTGACGCGAAAGCTCTCGTGGCCGAGCACGCGCGATCAGGTGCGGTTGCTCGCGGCGTGGTGGGCGCTCGCCTTGATCGACGCCGCGGTCGCCCTCCCCGGGGACTCCGACGCGGAGCGCACCCGGGCCCACTGGATCTTCAGCGACGCATCGTCGGCGAGCATGGTGAAGAAAAGATGAGCGAGTCCAGCGAGGTCACTCCGGCGAGGACGCCCCCCGAGCTCAAACGGTTGTTCGTCGCGGTGCGCGTCTCGGTGCCGACGGCCAATGCGCTCGCGAGCGCGGCCGAGACGCTGGCGAGGCGCGCGCGCGACGCCGGGTTCGACGTGAGATGGACCGCGCCGGTTTCCTATCACGTGACGCTGTGTTTCCTCGGCCACACACGGGTCGATGCGATCACGGCGATCACGGACGCGCTCGACCAGGCCGCACGTGGAACGAAGGACTTCAAGCTCAAGACCTCGCGGCTCGGCGCGTTCCCCGCGCTCGACCAGCCCCGGGTGATCTGGGCGGGCGTCGAGGACCAGACCGGCGAGCTGGCGGCACTCGCGGAGCGGGTCGGTACTGCGATGGAGCGGCTCGGCTATGGCGATCGAACACCGTTCCACCCGCACGTGACGATCGGTCGCGTGAAAGAAGTTTCCGCGAAACTTTCCTCGCTCAAGGAGGTCGTGTTACCCCTAGCTGAACAAATGTTCGGTGATAGTCGAATCGAAGCGATCACCCTGGTCGAAAGCGAAACAAAGTCGACCGGTTCGGTCTATCGAGACGTGCATCGAGCAGCGTTCAAAACGGCCGTTTCGCAGGGTCCGGAGTCGGTAAAACGTCAGACGGGAGCGCTACCACTGGGCACACCAGGCGAGCCCGTCGAACGAGACACCGATGACGGATGGCCGCGCGGACACGACAGCTGACTAAGGGAGAAAGTTTTCAGATGGCCAATATGACCAGCAACAAGAGCGATATCAGCGGCGGCACCAGCCTCGTCCAGACCTCGTCGCCCACCGCAGCGGGCACCCAGGCTCGAGACAAGGCCATCGAGATCGCGCTCGGCGCGATCGACAAGCAGTTCGGCAAGGGATCGATCATGCGGCTCGGTAAGGATCCGCTGGACCGCGAGGTCCACGTCGTCCCCACCGGCTCGCTCGGTCTCGATCTCGCGCTCGGGATCGGTGGCCTGCCGCGCGGTCGCATCGTCGAGATCTACGGCCCGGAGTCGAGCGGTAAGACCACGCTGACGCTCCACATCATCGCCGAGGCGCAGAAGCGCGGCGGCGTCTGCGCGTTCATCGATGCCGAGCACGCGCTCGATGTCGGGTACGCCAAGAAGCTCGGCGTCAAGACCGAGGAGCTGCTGGTCAGCCAGCCGGATTTCGGCGAGCAGGCGCTCGAGATCGCGGATATGCTGGTGCGCTCGAACGCGATCGACGTGATCGTGATCGACTCGGTCGCCGCGCTGACGCCGAAGGCCGAGCTCGAGGGCGAGATGGGTGATACCCACGTCGGGTTGCAGGCCCGCCTGATGAGCCAGGCGCTCCGCAAGCTGACTGCCGCGATCTCGAAGTCGCGTACGATGGTCATCTTCATCAACCAGATCCGCATGAAGATCGGTGTGATGTTCGGCTCGCCGGAGACCACCAGCGGCGGTAACGCACTCAAGTTCTACGCCTCGGTCCGCCTCGACATCCGCCGGATCGGCGCGATCAAGAAGGACGAGGACGTGATCGGTAACCGCACGCGCGTCAAGGTCGTGAAGAACAAGCTCGCGCCTCCCTTCAAGGAGGTCGAGTTCGACATCCTTTATGGACAGGGCGTGTCGCGCGAAGGCGATCTGGTCGATCTCGCGTCCGAAGCGAACATCATCGACAAGAGCGGTGCCTGGTTCTCGTTCAACGGCGAGCGCATCGGTCAGGGTCGCGAGAACGCGAAGCAGTTCTTGATCGATCACCCGGAGACGTACAACACGATCGAAGCGAAGGTGCTCGCGCATCACAACGTCCGCCGGATCGGCATCGACGTGGTCGAGCCCGCCACTCCGGTCGGGGTGATCGATGATGCGAAGGGCAGCAAGCCCACCACCGTCGCGGCGAAGCCGGTCGTTGCACCCACGCCGGCACCGACGGCCGCCAAGGCTGTGGCGCCCGCGCCCGCTGCGCCGACGAACGGCAAGCGTCCTAACGCCTGATCGAGGCAACTGGCTGGAGGTCCAACGATTGGACTTCACCGATGCTGTGACTGCCGCGCTCTGTCAGGATGTGCCTGGTAGTCACATCGGACTGACTCCGTCTCAGGTGATGCTTCGTGTTCGCGAACCCAGTCGCACCCTATGTGATCCAATCACGTGAACACTTGGTGACGACTTGCGTTTGGGTCACGAATGGGCGATGACTCCGTTCGTCTTCAAAGGGTTGTGCGGCCCGATGAGGATTTCCTCGGAAAACTTAATTCGGGAGGCTCACTCTATGCTCGCCAATGTTCCGCGTCTGCGGACTGGAGTCATCGCTGTCGCGCTAGCAACGCTAGCGGCTTGCGACGATCCTGTTGCCACCACCGACCTTCGACCGGAAGGTGATCCAGAGGTCCTATCGGTCCTCGTGATGAACGACTCGACGGACTTGTTCCTCGAGTCGGCCGTCTTCTGCAAGCCGAACGACGACAAGCGTCCCGGCTTCGTCGGAACCCCCATCGGGGGCGTCATCATCTGTGACGCCGATGACCTCTCGGTGCCGGCACCGCCGGTCACCGACGCCGTGCCGACGGATCTCGCGCAAGGCGGTTCGGGATCGGGTGGCTGGTACGTCCGCATCATGTTCGACGAGCTCCTCGATCCCAACATCGAAGAGCTGCTCCCGATCCTCGACCCCGCGACGATGGCCGAGACCGGCCAGTTCACGGGCTCGTTGCTGAACACCCAGCCGGTGATCGTGACCTGCGGCGGGACCGAGGTCGCCTACGACGGCTACTACTCGCCGAGCGGTAACAGCGTGACGTGGCCCCTGGGGCCTTCGCTGTTCATCGCCCCACTCGATCGCTCCGCGATCGCGACGGGCTCGGAGTGCACGGTCGAGATCAAGGACAACGTGGTCGACAAGGGCGGCGTGGCCGTGCCGTCCGATCAGCGCGGTGGTGGTGGTGAGTACGGCTTCACGATCGCGGGGCTCGCGCTCACCGATACGTCGCCGCAGCCCGCAGGGGATGGCGCGATGCCAGCCGTGATCGTGCCGGAAGCGCCGGTCTCGCTGCAGTTCAACGCCTTCATCGATCCAGCCTCGATCAGCGCGGACGAAGTCGTGATCACGAAGCACACGACGGCGGATTGCTCCGATGCGGGGACCGCGGTCGCGAACGCGGCCAAGGTGATCGATGGTGGAGATGGGGTGGTCGAGCTCTCGCTCAACACCGCCGGTGCGGACCTCGCATGGGAAGCAGAGAGCTTCTACTCGATCACGTTCACCGCCGACAACGCAGTCGCCGACCTCGCAGGTGGCGCGGGTGCGCTCCCGGCGGCAGCTGACTTCACGCTTTGCTTCAACACCAACACTGCGACGCTCTGAAGGGACCCATCATGCGCAAACAGCTTTTCCAAGCGTTCCTCGCACTGGGTGTCCTCAGCGGCGCTCATCTAGCCAACCCGACCGTTGCCAAGGCGCAGTCCGGCGCCACGGTCGGTAGCCTCCGTGGTGTCCTCAAGGACAAGTCGACCGGCGAGCCGGCGATCGGCGCGACCGTCGTCGCCACGTCGCCCGCCCTCGTCGGCGAGCAGGTGGTGATCACGGACGAGACTGGGCAGTACTTCATCAACTCGCTGCCGCCCGGCCTCTACACCCTCACCATCTATTACAACAACCAGCCCTTCAGCCGTCCGAACGTCCTCGTGCAGCTCGGCAAGGAAGCCGTCGTCAACGTCACCGTCGATAGCGCGGTGGCGGCTGGCAAGGCCGGACCGGGCGAGATCATCGAACTGAAGGGCTCGGTGCCGATCATCGATCAAGGATCGACGAAGACCGGCTTCACGGTCACCGACGACTACACCCGTAACATCCCGACCGGTCGCACGTTCGCGGGCGTGCTCGGATCGGCTGCGGGCTCGCAGTCGGATCAGTTCGGCGTGTCGCTCGCCGGTGCCACCTCGGCGGAGAACATCTACGTCGTCGAGGGTATCAACACGACGGACACCGGGTTCGGTGGCGTCTCCACCAACCTCCCGAACGAGTTCATCTCGGAGACCGAGATCATCACCGGCGGCTACAACGCCGAGTTCGGTCGCGCGACGGGCGGCATCGTCAACGTCGTCACCAAGTCGGGCTCGGATCAGTTCCGCGGCTCGGTGTTCGGCTACTTCACGCCGGGGGCCCTGGCCGCCGGTGCGAAGACGATCCAGCGCGAAGGTAACTCGATCGACACCGCGACCAACCTCGACTACGCCTACGACGTGGGCGCCGAGGTTGGCGGTCCGATCATCCCGAAGAAGCTGTGGTTCCACGTCGGCTTCAACCCGTCGCAGGCGAAGACCGCGATCAATCGCCTGGTCCAGCGCCAGACTGACCAGGATCAAGATGGTGTCCCGGATGTCGATCCGAACACCGGGTTCACGATCCACGAGCGCGTCACCGACACGGATCTGGTCCAGAACCTGACGACGTACTTCTTCACCGCGAAGGTGAACGGCGCGATCAACCAGAACCACCAGTTCCAGGTCTCCGCCTTCGGCAACCCGCGCTCTGGTGATCTCGCACTCGGGACGCAAGTCCGAAACCCGGACACCGGTGTGATCCGGCGCGAGGACGGCGCTTACGATCTCTCGGGTAAGTGGACGTCGAAGTTCAACGACGGCAAGACGCAGGTCGACGCTGTCCTCGGCTTCCACCGTGGCTACCGCAACTCGCTCGCGAAGAACGACGTGCAGGAGCAGGCTGGAATGCAGTTCCAGTTCGAGCGCTCGCTGTTCGACTTCTCGTCGATCGAGCGCGGCAACATCGATGGTTGCAACGACGCCGACCCGAACGATCCGTATCCGAACATCACGAACTGCCCGGTCGTTGGCTATCAGAGCCAGGGCCTGGGAACGCTCGAGAACCGCACCAACGACCGTGCCTCGTTCGTTGCCGCGGTCACGCAGCGCGTGAAGCTCGCCGGCTATCACACGTTCAAGGCCGGCATCGATGTCGAGCGTGCGACGTACGCCTCCGACAAGCACCTCACGGGCAATCAGTTCTATCAGCGCGGTGGCAACATCCCGGTCGACACCGATGGTGACGGAACCCCGGACATGGAGCGTCCGGGTCGCTGGACCCTTCAGGAAGCGCTCGTGACGGTTCGCCAGCTCAGCGAAGACGAGAAGATGGATCCTGACTTCGCGTCGACGCTGCCGCTCGGTCAGCTGGTCTGTGCCGGTGGTCAGGCGATCTGTGAGACGTCGCAGGGAACGCTCGCCGACACCGTCAACCACGGCGCCGCAGCGTTCCTCCAGGACAGCTGGCAGATTCGTCCGAACCTGACGATCAACCTTGGCCTCCGCTGGGAGCAGCAGACGGGCTTCGTCGCCAAGGCACTCCAGGGCACCGTGACGCCGCAGGGCGAGATCGTCCCGGACAAGGCCTACGAGCTCAGGAACCAGCTCGCACCGCGCCTCGGCTTCATCTACGACCCGACCCAAGAAGGTAAGTCGAAGGTGTACGGCCACTTTGGCCGCTTCTACGAAGCCGTTCCGATGGACCTCAACGTCCGCGGCTTCGGTGGCGAGATCACAAACTTCCAGCGCGTCAACCCGGCCCGTCGGTTGCCGACCGAGACCGGCTACGACCCGAACTGCGACGTTGACTTCAACGGCAGCGACCTCGGTCCGATCCTCCAGCAGTGCCCGGATCGCGCGCAGCTGCGGATCCTCGGCGAGGGCTCGACGTTCGTCTCGCCTGGGATGAAGGGTCAGTACACGCAGGAAGTCATCCTCGGTGCGGAGTACGAGCTGATCCCCGATCTCAAGATGGGTCTCAGCTACATCCACCGGTCGTTGCCGACGGTCATCGAGGACGTCTCGACGGACGGCGGCAACAACTACATGATCACGAACCCGGGTGGCGACTTCAGCGGCGCGGCAGACGATCTGGCCGCCGAGTCGGCTCGCCTCCTGGCGCAGAGTGGATGCGCGGACTTCATGGAAGCCCCGAGCGCCACCTGCAACGGTAGCCAGCAGTCGCTCGCGATCCTCCAGGATGATCGCTCGCGTCAGCTCCGGTCGGTCAGCAAGTTCGACAAGCCGGTCCGCAACTACGACGCGGTCCAGCTCACGATCATCCAGCGCCCGACCAAGAAGTCGCTGGTCCAGGCCTCGTACACCTACTCGGTGTCGAAGGGTAACTACCCCGGTCTGTTCTCGACGGAGACCGGTCAGCTCGACCCGAACCTGACGTCGCTCTATGACCTTCCGGACCTGATGGCGAACCGCTACGGCAACATGGGTCTCGACCGTCCTCACAACGTCAAGATCGATGGCTTCTATCAGTTCGACCTCAAGAAGGCCGGTCTCGTCACGACGGGTATCAGCTTCCGCGCGATCTCGGGCATCGCCCACAACGCGCTCGCTGCCCACCCCATCTACGGTGACCAGGAGTCGTACTTGCTGCCCCGTGGTGCGATCGAGCGGTCTCCGGTCACGTTCGAGTCGGATGTCCACCTGAGCTACGGCTACCAGGTGAACAAGAACACGAAGATCGAAGGCTTCGTCCGCGTGTTCAACCTGCTCAACGCGCAGGAGGAGCTCGACATCGACGAGGAGTACACGCTCGACTCGGCGATCCCGATCGTCGGCGGCGACAAGGCGGACCTCGACCACGTCAAGATCCTCGATCCGAACACGACCCAGGAATCGAACTCGACGCCGTTCAAGAACCAGAACTTCGGCAAGCTCAACGCACGGCAGTCGCCGCGCAGCGTGCAGCTTGGCTTCCGCGTGACGTTCTAAGGATCAACCACAGAGGTTGACCACCCCGCTTCGGCGGGGTTTTCGTTTTTTCGGGGTGTGCTGCACTACGCCTGCTTCACACTCGAACGCAGTAGCGCGTCCGTGCTTCGTCGTTGTTCGTTCTGCGTCTGCGTGCAGGAAGGACGTGTGCCCCGGTAGCTGTCGACCTGATTGAATTTCGTCGATGCATTGCCGGGTTTGACCACAGAGGTCACGGAGGGCACAAAGGGGGAGGTTCGGCGGGTTCCAGTTCTCGACCCCGGGCTGTCGTTCGGGCGGGGACCCACATCTTGTCGCGGCGAAACCAGGGGACACCAACCAGCAGATGATCAAAAGCGCAGCTCCAGCCGTGTCACGAACCGCTTACACAGCGATTCAAATACCTTGGAGCTCAGGCGAAACTCTGTGGTTCGTTCGAAGTCTGTAGATCGACGCCCCCTCGACAGGCGTTGAAAGACTTCATGGACATTCGGTTCCAAGACCACGCATCGTTTCATCGCGCAGCCGCCGGCATGGTCGGCGGTGCGTTCGTCACTGGAGTTGCGCTGCATTCGGTGACTCCGCTCGCGCCGCTGATCGGCGGTGTGGCGGGCATGGCGATGGGGGCGGCGTGGGGGTATGGCAACGCGAAGCTGCGGCTCGCCGCGGCAGGTGTGGCGGTGGCTCCGTTGTTCGCGACGACGATGGCGTGGGCCGCGGGGATCCCGCAGACCGCAGCCTTCGTGGTGGCCGCGAGCGTGCTGGCGCTGGGCCTGGCGATCGGTGGACCGCGCGGCGTGAAGGGCGCGGTGACGGTGATGCTGACCGCGTTCGTGGCGCTGGTCGGCATGTGGTGCGTGATGCGGTTCGCGACGGCGCGCGAGACGGCGAAGGTGCCGGCGTGGCTGCTCGGCGGGATCAGCGCGGCGTCGATGGGCATGGTCGGGGTGTTCGCGCTGTTGCCGCGACATCTCGGGATGTCGAGTGACCCGGTGGCCGCGGCGGTGAAGGGCTTGCCGGTCGGGCTCGATGCCGAGGTCAAGGCACTGTGTGATCGCTCGCTGGCGATCTGGAAGATGGCGAAGGAAGACCTGGCGGACGAGGGTGGCAAGAGCCTCGTGCGCGACGGCGTGCTGAAGACCCTCGAGGTCGGAGCGAAGAGCGCCGAGCTCAAGGTGGCGGGCGTCGATGATGCGGAGCTCGCGCGGCGGATGAGCGAGCTCGATGGCAAGCTCGCGCTGACCACCGATCCCGAGGCGAAGGCGCAGTACCAGGCCGCGCGCGCGGCCCTCGACGACCAGCATCGCTATCGCGAGCACATCGCGAAGGGCAAGGAGCGGTTGGTGGCGCGCATGCACAACCACGTCGCGGCGCTCGAGAAGTTCCAGCTCGCGGCGACCGGACTCGAGGCGGCGCGGAGCTCGGCGAACAGCAAGCAGCTCGAGGAGCTGTCGAGCGATGTCGCGGCGAGCGGCGAGGCGCTGGCAGAGATCGAGATGGGCGAGATGGCGACCAAGTCGGTGATCGAGGTGGTCGTGGCACCGAAGGCGCTCGCGGCCAAGGCCGAGCCGGATGCCGAGTCGGGCGCGATGGCCTGAGCGAGCTGGCTTCGCACCGAGACGGGCGTGCGCTACCGCGTGCGCCCGTTTTTCGTCCGGACGAGCGAGCGAGCGAGCGTGCGTGCGTCGATCTCGCGTGGGCGTGGCCACTCTCCGGCGAAGGTTGGCGTGCCTTCGCGGGCTGGCGAGTTATCGAACAGGCGTTGGTTGAACGCATGATCGGTCGCGCAACAGAGGATGCAGCGTGCCGCGGAAGGCCGCACGTCGACGCTGGTTTCCGGGGGCGGGGTGTTTTGCCGCGTGAGGGCGACGTCGGGAAAACTTCGCGTTGAGTAACCGTGGGGGGCGCCACGTCACTATCTGGTAGGCTGACCGCCAGCCCTGGAGGACACCGGATGCGCTCGTCGTTCACTCACCTGTTGCTTGCTCTGACGCTGGCTTCCTCGACCGCCTACGCGGAGAACAGCGACGCCCTCTACAAGCAGGGCCTCGCGTTGAAGCAAGAGGGCAAGATCGACGACGCGATCAAGAAGCTCGAGGACGCGGTCGCCGCGAACCCCAGGCACGGGATGGCGTGGTCGTCCCTCGGCAATCTCTACAAGGGGAAGCAGGACATCCCGAAGGCGGTAAAGGCCTACGAGATGGCGACCGCCGTCATCAAGAAGGACAAGAACCTCTGGGAGAACCTGGGGATGGCGTACTACCGCAACAAGCAGCTCGATCAGGCGCTCTCCGCGCTCAAGACGGCGGCGGACATCGATCCGAAGGACGCGCAGATTCGCTCGAACCTCGGCACCGTGAAGCGGCAGAAGGGCGACACCGCGGGTGCGATCGCCGATCTCGAGATGGCGGTGAAGCTCAAGCCGACGGACGGTGGCTACTTCAACAACCTCGGCGTCGCGTATCGCCATGCGAAGCGCAACGACGATGCGGTGAAGTCGTTCCAGAAGGCGGTCGAGCTGTCGCCGAACGATCCCGGCTTCCACTTCAACCTCGCGACCGTGTATCGGCGCAAGGAGATGTTCGAGGAGGCCGCGGGCGAGTACGAGAAGTCGGTCGGCCTCGATCCGGGAAACGCTGACGCGTGGTTTGACCTCGGGTTCGTGCACAAGCAACTGCGCAACAACGACAAGGCGATCGCCGCGTTCCAGAAGTATCTCGAGCTCAACAAGGGCAAGGATACCGAGGCCGAGAAGCGCGTGAAGGACGAGCTCGGCTCGATCGGGGGCGGCCCCAAGAAGGGTCCCGATAAAGTGCCGACGCCGAAGCCGACGCCGACGCCGACGCCGAAGAAGTAGTCCCGCGTAGGCCGCGCGCACACCCGGAACGCGCACGCTGGGTGAACCCGACCCGGGATGGTAACGTGGTCTTGGTCGACATGCGGATCAGCTGGCTCACCGCCGACGAGATCGCGATTGCCCGCGAGGCCCTGATGGCGGGTGGCAAGACCTGGGGCGACCACTTCGTCGCCGACGAGTTCGTCGGAGTACCACAGCCGCCGAACAACACGATCCTCGACTGGCGCGAGGTCACCGAGCACGTGGCGCGTGCGGAGCGCGTCTCGGAGGTCGTGCGCGAACTGGGGATCGAGGAGGCGCGCGCGAGGTTCGCCGGTTCGCCGCTGGCGATCGAGGCGGTGATCCTCGCCGCCGCGGCGCACGAAGGCGGGGTGATCGATCTCGCGCAGGTGATGGGTGTGCTCGCGCACGCGATCGATCCGCTGGTGTTCTACGCACCGTTCCTCGAGTTGCTCGTCGAGCTCGGCAAGACCGACATCGAGCTGACCGTGCGCGTGTACGAAGACTTCGTGGCGGCGTACTCGCGGGCGCTCGCGGATCTCGCGGATCTCCCGCGTGCACACGAGCGGATCGGCGCGGCGCGCGACGGGCTCGCCGACTTCTACGTCGCCGTCGGCAAGCTCGACGAGGCCGAGGCGCTGTTCCAGCGGCGCCACGACGAGGACCGCGGGGACGTGGCGGTGGCGCTGTCCGCGAGTCGCGCGTTCCTCGCGGCGGGCTCGGTGAGCCACGCGGTGCGCTGGCTAGGCGTCGGTGTCGATCGCGCGACCGAGCTCGGACGGGGCGAGCTGGCGAACCGGTTGCGCGAGAAGCTGGGCCGCGTGCGCGAGCGGCTCAGCTGATCACCTGAACGTCAGACCAGGGTGGTACGAGTGGCGCGTGGCGAAACCCAAGCGCATCGATCGCACCTCGTACGGGTGCACCGCGTGCGGTCACACCGAGCTGAAGTGGGTCGGGAAGTGCCCGCAGTGTCAGGCCTGGTCGACGATGGTGGAGTTCACCGAGGCGCGCGAGGGATCGCGTGCGGCCGGGCGAGCCCCCGGGACGCTGGGGCTCAGCGATGGCTCGGCGCCGGCGCCGATCACCGAGGTCGGTGAGATCTCGGCGGACGACCGCTTGTCGACGCGGATCGGCGAGCTCGATCGCGTGCTCGGCGGCGGCCTGGTGGCCGGCAGCTTCGTGCTGCTCGGCGGTGATCCGGGCGTCGGCAAGTCCACGCTGCTGATCCAGGCGCTCGCGGGTCTGGCCGAAGATAGGCCCAGTCCGGATAGGGGACCGCGCGCGGCGGTTGGCGGGCGAGCCAACCTCGGGCCCGGGCCCAGTCCGGTTACCGGCGGGAAGATCTTGTATGCGACGGGCGAAGAGAGCGTCGCCCAGACGGCGATGCGTGCACGGCGGGTCGGTGCGGCGACCGCGAGGCTCTGCGTGGTCGCAGAGACGGACGTCGACAAGGTGATCCAGCACGCGCATGCGGAGCGCCCCACGATCCTCGCGATCGACTCGATCCAGACGGCATACACGCCCTCGATCGATTCGATCCCGGGCTCGCTCGCGCAGGTGCGCGAGTGTGCGAGCCGGCTGATGCAGTACGCGAAGACCACGGGAGTCCCCACGATCATCGTCGGGCACGTCACCAAGGATGGTGGCCTCGCAGGTCCGAAGACGCTCGAGCACCTCGTCGATGTCGTGCTCCAGCTCGAGGGCGATGGTGGGCCGTATCGGATCCTGCGCGCGCACAAGAATCGCTTTGGCTCGACGCAGGAGATCGGCGTGTTCGAGATGCGCGGTGCCGGGATGGCCGAGGTGCAGAACCCGTCGGCGCATCTGCTCGCGGAACGGCCGATCGGAGCGCCCGGTTCGGTGGTCGTCGCGTCGGCGGACGGTGCCCGGCCCTTGCTCGTCGAGATCCAGGCGCTGGTCGCCCCGGCGTCCGCCGGAGTCGGGCGGCGCACGGCGGTGGGCGTCGATAGCAATCGCGTGGCGCTGCTGCTCGCGGTGCTCGCGCAGCGCGCGGCCTGTGACGTGCTCGATCGCGACGTGTTCGTCAACGTCGCCGGGGGGCTGCGGCTCGCGGAGCCGGCGATCGATCTCGGGATCGCGTGTGCGATCGCGTCCTCGGCGCGTGGTCGCGCGCTCGATCCACATACCGTGATGTTCGGAGAGGTCGGGCTCGCCGGAGAGATCCGCGCGGTCCCGCTGTGCGAGCAGCGGCTCGCGGAGTCCGCTCGGCTCGGCTTCCGGCGTGCGCTGGTCCCCACGCAGAACATGGCGCGGTTGCAGCGTGCGGGTGGGGCGCATCCCGAGCTCGAGCTGGTCGCGGTCGATCGCCTGCAGACGGCGATCGCGTCGCTCTAGTGCCCCTGGCTCGACGACCCGTGGCCCGACGTCGTCCGCCCTCGCCGCCATCTGCAACCGTGCACCGCACAGCAGATTGAACGCAGAGCGAGCCGTGATCTCGCGGAGCTCGCGCCGGGTTGGGTTCGGTGTGTATTGGGCTCAGAGGGAAGAACGTAGAGGGCACGGAGGACGAAGAGGAGGAGCAGATCGGGGTATCAGTCCGATGCTGCTCGGACCTGCGAAGGGCGTTTGACACCCCGTGCTCTCCGTGTCCTCTGCGTTCAATCCTCGGGCAATCACACGGCCCGTGCGAGACACGATCTCGCGGAGCTCGCGCCGGAGCTCCGTTTGTATCGTCGGGCTCAGAGGGTGGAACACAGAGGGCACGGAGGACGAAGAGGAGGAGCAGATCGGGAGACCAGTCCGATGCTCCTCGGACCTGCGAAGGGCCGACCTCCGTGCTCACCGTGTCCTCTGCGTTCAATCCTCGGGCAATCACACGGCCCGTGCGTCTCGCGGAGCTCGCGCCGGGGTTGAGCTCGGTTTGTATCGTCGGGCTCAGAGGGTGGAACGCAGAGGGTACGGAGGACTCAGAGGAGGATCGGATCGGGAGATCTGTCCGATGCTCCTCGGGCCACCTGCGAACGGCCGACCTCGGTGCTCTCCGTGTCTGCGTTCAATCCTCGGGCAATCACACGGTCCGTGCGAGACACGATCTCGCGGAGCTCGCCCGGCGAATCGCATCGCTCCAGTTCCTCCAGTTCCTCCAGTTCCTTCAGACTCTCGCCGCTCGACCGAGCGACCGTGAGGTCATCAAACCGGTGGGAATTCGAGGATGCACCCCGCTGGACACTCGAGCCCATCTGCCGGACACACCGGGCAGCACGCCTCGGCGGTTTGCTCGTCGAGGCAGACCCGACCGTCCGCGGGGCAGATACCCTCGATGTCGCATTGCTGCGGCGGGTCGTCGTCATCCTCACATCCTACGAGTGACGCTGCACCGATCACCGCGACCACCAGCGTCTTCGGGAGCGTGAGCGAGCGCGGCATCCTCAGATCGTAACTCAGAACGCGAATCGGTATCCGACGCTACCGCTGATCGCCTCGGTGGAATCGCCGGTCGCGACGTGATCGAGCGTGCCGTACTGGAGCAGGAGCTCTCCGATCGCGCGGCCGGGGCCGAGGACCAGCTCGGCGCCGAGCGGAATTCCAACACCGATCTTGGTCGATTGCTCGCGAGTCTCCATGATCGTCGGCATGTACCGGCTGACGTCGATGGTTCGGATCGTCCCGTACGGCGGCATCGGCCCGCGGATCTTGTTCGCGCGCAGTAAGGTGCGGGACAACGGGGCCAGCAGCCGCATGATCGCGAGCTCCTGCTCGGCCAGCTTCCAGGTGCAGGTCCCACCTATCACGAGGACAGCACGACCGTCGTCGTCACGGAGCGCTACGGAGCATCGTTCACGGCCGTGCTCGCGTCGGTTGCCGCGGTCGTGTTGCACGACGTGAGCGAGCGGAATGGGCTGGACCTCGTTGGACCTTGCGCGTTTGCGACGGCTTGGCAACTCGCCAGCGCGGCCGCCTCGTCGAGGAGGAAACCAGCCGGGCATCCCCGGGACTGCCGCCACCGCGTTCACGAGCACGCAGGTCGCCCGAGATGCCGGCGGCACTGCGGAACCCAACGCGCCGGCGTTCACGGATCGTAGCGACGATCTAGCACTCCTGTGTCAGGCGCTTGTCGCGCCGCCGACGGAACCACAGCGCCACGACGCCGATCATCCACAAGCTCCCCGTGCCATCCGGGCTAGACGAGCACCCTCCTCCGCCTGCGGCGGTGATCAAGACCGTGGTCTCCCCCACACAGCTCGCAGTGCCGTCGAGCAGGATCTCGCAGCGCTTGTCGTCGGGGCAGGTCACGTTGGTGCACGGATCTGCGATGCACTCGCCATCTGACGGCCGGCACACTTCCCCCTGCGGGCAGAACACGCCCGCACACTGCGAACCGACGCACAGGCCGGTGGTCGGATCGCACACCTGCTGATCGGCACAGTCGACGTTCGCGCAGAGGTCGAAGGGCACGCACGCGCCGTTGTTGCAGAACGTGCCGTCGTCGCACTCGACGCCGGCGCAGGGGTCCGGCCTGCATTCGCCCACCCCGTCGGGATTGAGCACGCAGACCTGATTGGCAGCGCAACCGAGCTCGAAGCAGTCGAGGCACACGCCACTCGTGCACGTCTCACCTGGGTTGCAGAGGACGCCCTCGCACAGGTCCTTGCAGGTGCCGACTCCGACCTCGCACTCGAAGCCCACAGGACAGTTCACGTCGGCACATGGATCCGGGGTACAGAACTTCCCCGTCGGCGTGTCCTGGCAGTAGAACCCGAACGGACACGGGAACTCGGTGGGCGCGCACGGGAACACGCACTGCCCGCCGAGACAGCTCGTGTTCGTGCCCGGGCAGGTCGCGCCTTCGTCGACGTTCCCGTCGCAGTCGTCGTCGAGGCCGTTGCAGTCGTCGACCGGGGCCGGCCCGACGGCTCCGGAACAGGCCGTGATGGGTGGCGTGCAGACCACCGAGCCCGGCCGGCAGATGCCGAGGCAGTCGAAGCCACCGGTGCCGTTCGGCGTGCATCCCGGTTGGCCGCTCGGATAGCAGTCGACGCCGACGCCCGGGATGCCCTCATCGATGATGGTGTCGCAATCATTGTCGAGCCCATCGCAGACCTCGGAGCCTCCGGTGGTGGCCGTCACGCACTGCAGCTCGTTCGGGGTCAGCACGTTCGCATCGTGGTCGATGCACTGGACCGTGCCGACAGAGCACCCGTTGGTGCCGCAGCTGTTGCCCACCGGAGCACCGAGCCCATCGGGCGGCGCCGGGGTGGTGCCGTCGCCTTCGTCGACACCGCCATCACAGTCGTCGTCGAGGCTGTTGCACACCTCGGTGCCGGGCGAGATCGGGGCGGCGTTACACACCAGCGCCGGGCTTGCCGGATCGAGCGCGTTGCACACGAACTGGCCGTCGTCGCGGCACACGCCGAGTTGGCCGTTGGTACACGCACCGCCGAGTGGGTTTCCGTTGACGTCGGGCTTCCAAGGATCGTCGACGATGCCGTTGCAGCTGTTGTCCAGTCCGTCGCAGATCTCGGCCTGCGCACCGCGGTCGTTGACGCAGGCGCCGGGGCTCCCGTTCGTGCACGCTCGGACACCCGAGCTACAGGTCCCCTGGCAGTTGAAGCCTCCGCTGCCGTTTGGCACGCAACCGCCGTCGGCGAAGTCATAGCAGCGCGGGCCCGGATCCTCGTCGACTCGCGTATCGCAGTCGTTATCGAGACCATCGCATGCATCGTTCGCCGCGGGACCGATGCCTCCAATGCATTGGAGCTCGGAGTTGGGCGTCAGCACGTTGCCGTCCGGGTCCACGCACTGGACGGTACCCGGCGCACACACGCCGATATCACTGCCGCACGCCACGTCGATGCCGACCGAATCCTCATCGACGATCCCGTCGCAATCGTCGTCGATCCCGTTACACAGCTCGAGTGTCTGACACGAGCAGGTCAGCCCCTCGTCGATCTTGCCATCGCAGTCGTCGTCCTGGGCATTGCAAGGCGCGCAGGTCTCGTTGGCACAGGGTGGGCTGACGGTGGGTGCGTTGCAGAACGTGCCGGTCCCGTCGGCGGTGCACTGGAACGCACCGTCGCGGGCGCACACCCCGAGCTGCTTGTTGTTGCAGGTGTTGCCGAGCGGCGGGACGAAGTCCTCATCGGTCGAGCCGTCGCAATCATCGTCGAGGCCGTTGCACTTCTCGAACACCAGCGTCTCGTTGACGATCGCGCTGAACGCGGCGGCCAGCGCTTGCTGGTCGTCGACGAAGATCGCGTCGCTCGTATTGCCACTGCCCGCGCGGGCGATCGCGTTGAGCGAGTTGCGCGCGACCACGTTGCCGGTGGAGAAGCCGATCACCACGACCGGGAGCCCGGCGGCGAACGAGCTGGCGGCCGTGGCCACCGGATCGCCACCGCAGGTCTCGAGGCCATCCGTCACCAAGACGATGCGGTACGGACGGCACGTCCGTGGGTCGGTGGCCTTGACGCCGGCGACGTACGTCTTCGCCGATTGCAGAGAGCCCGCGATCGGCGTGGTTCCGGTGCCGCGAAGCTCCTCGTCGAGCGCCGGCGGTGGGACCGTCTCGTAGTTCGTCTTGCCGTCGAGGAAGTCGATGATCGTGTTCGGGTTGTCGAACGAGAATGACACCAGGAGCTCACCGGCGTTGAAGCTCTGGCAGGGTGCCGCCCCACCGCCCTGCCAGCCACCCGATGGGCCGCCGGCGCTGGTCGTGGGTGGCTGGAAGTCGCCGGGGCGCTGTTGAAAGCGCATCAGGCCCCAATCGACCTCGCCGAAGTTGGCGACCACTTGGGTGATGCCCGCCTTGACCTGGAACAGCCGGCTGTCGTCGGGGAGGCCGTTGTCGCACAGCGTCAGGGCCGCGGGCGGCTTGCTCGACGTGGCGGTCTCGTCATTGTCATCGGCGTTCGAGCATCCGGGATCCGCCGGGAAGTCGATACCGGTGTCGCCATCGTTGTCGACGCCATCGGAGCACGCCGGCTTGCAACCGAAGGTGGTCCGCAACGCATTGCACGAGACGTCCGCTCCCGGGAAGTCCTCGGAGCCGTCGCCGCCCGTGAAGTTGTCCGTGCAGGTGTTGAAGTTCATCGAGCCCGAGGTGTCGAACACGACCAGGAGACGTGGCGGAAGGCCGATCGGCGTGATGCCACCGTCGAACTCGCTGGTGTCGAACGCGGCGTGACAGCCGGTGTCGGGCGTGAAGTCGACGAGCGCATCGGCGTCGTCATCGCGGCGGTTCTGGCACACCTGCAGGGTCGACTCGGAGACCCCGTTGGGGTCGCCGTTGCAATCGGGATCGGCGAGGTCGGTCAGCAAGTCGAGGTCGTCATCGATCCCATCCCGGCATGCGGGGACACCGTTCTCGGTGTTGTCGAGCGCGTCGTTGCAGCTCGGGTCGGCCGGCCAGTCGATCCGACCGTCGCCGTTGTTATCGATCCGATCCGAGCACTGCGGATCGTTCGACTCGGAGTTGTCGGTCGGCGAGGAGCAGCCCGGATCGCTCGGAAAGTCGATCAGCCCATCACCGTCGTTGTCGAAGCCGTCGGAGCACGCGCGGCTCGCGCTCACGGTACAGGGGACCGACAGCTCGCTCTCGAGCTCGCCGGCGAGCTGCGCCGTGCCGCGGACCTCGAGGCCGGCGTAGAGCTCGCCGAACGAGGCGTAGTTCGACGTCGACCACGCCCCGGTGCCGTTCGCGGTGGCAGTACCGCGTGCGAGCAGGTTGAAGAGCAGCCTGACGCTGGCGTTGCCCTCGCTGGTGCCGGTGATCGCCGGCTGCGTGGCCGCGATCGGGCAGGCGAGGATCGGCTTCTGCGTGCGAACCGCCCCCACCGGCACGACCACCGCCTTGGGAACGAAGGTCTCGAACTGGTCGCCGAACGTCTTGATGCCGACCGTGTAGAGACCCGTCGCTTGCCCGGCGGGGACCACGAGCCTGAACCCGATCGTGCGCGACTGCCCAGCGACGTACGTGTCGCTGCGGTTGCACACCCGCTCGATGCCGGTGGTCGTGCAGTTGAAGTTGACGCCGCCGACGGTGATCTGGTTCGCGGTCGTGCCGGCGGCGTTGCGGAGCCCGAAGGTCGCGGCCGGCAACACGATCGTGAAGCTGTCCGACGTCCAGTTGGAATTGCCATCGTTGGTGACCGTGCCGGCGATCTCCCAGTTGCTGGATCCGGCAGCGGCGAACGTGGTCGTGACGTCGGGGACGTTCGCGAGCGTCAGCCGCGGCAGCTGCGTCGCCGACACCACCGTCATTGCCGTGGTGGTGTAGCCGGCGGGGTCGATCGCGGTCAGCTCGTCGGACAGGTACTGCGCCAACACGACGTTGGTGCGCTTGCCGGTGCCGCTGGCATCCAGCGTGACCTTGACGGTGAACTCGGCCGAGGGCGCGAGGGTGCCGCGGTTGAACGTGAGGCAGGTCCGGTTGGTGTCGGGAGCCGGGCAGGGCGCGGTCGAGGTCGGCGCCGGGACCGTCGAGATCAGGGCCTGGTCCGACGAGATGAACTTCACCACCACCCGTGCGTTGGTCTCGTTGGCGACCGACAGGTTCTTGCCGAACACCGTGTAGTTGATCAACTGGCCACCCGACGCGATGGCCCGATCGGCGGTGAGGTCGAACTTGAGACGGAGGAACACGCACTGCGGATGCGGCACGAAGGTCGGCCACGGGTTGGTGTTGCCGCCGGTGTTGGCGGACTTCGACGAGATGTCGCCGCCGAAGGTCTCGCCGCAGTCGACGTTGCCGGCGCTGGTGCCGAACGTCGGATCGATCGGCACGGCCGTGACCCGGAGCGCCACCTCGACGAAGCGGATCTCGCCGACCTGCGCCTCGCCGAGCGCGAAGCGGACCGCCTGGGCCGTTCGCGGTGTGGCCGGGGTGAGATCGAAGCCGGTGGGGGTCTCGACGCCGACCCGCGTGAAGTTGCTGGTCGCGCCGATGTTGCCGACGCCGGTGCCGATCTGCGAGCCCGGATACTTGACGCGTTGCCACGGCCCGACCACGTTGGTCAGCGTGCCGTTGGCGTTGACCTCGAACGCATAGTGGGTCTGCGGACCCGCGACCGGCGAGCCGTAGCCCTGCGGCGTGTTGCCGTCACCGTTCGAGGGCGAGCTGGTCGACTGGCCGAACGCCTTGAGCTGATCGTTGTCCCAGGTGTTGTGCGCGTTCCACGGTGCGCTCAGATCGTTGAGGATCTGCACGACCGACGGATCGATGCCCGCAGGATCGGGATTCATCGGGATGCCGTTGTCGAGCGTCAAGAACTGGTTGACCGGAACCGGCGACCCGGGCCGTGCGAGGGTGGTGAAGAAGATGCCGGTATCGGCGTAGACCTGCGCGATCGAGCCGGTCTGCAGGCCGGGCGGTGCCGAGTTGCAGCTCGAGCCGCCGCCGCAGCCGTTGAGCGCGAGACCGGCCGGTCGCGGTTCGATCGTATTGCCGGCGGCGTCGATCAGGCGGGCGCCGACCAGCTCGGTGCCAGGTGGGATGTACTCGGTGACGTATGACTGGATGCCGCGCATCGCCGTCGAGCCCGAGGCCGGCGCGGAGGCGACCGCGAAGCGGAACAGGATGATGTCGCCGACCGCGATGTTGACGTCGCTGCCGACGGTGCCGCCCGACGTCCCGGACTCGGGATCGATCACCGCGACCGTGGCATCGGGCAGGCTCTTCGCCGTCATGAACTGGACGACGCTGTCGCCCCAGGCGACGCCCGCGATCAAACAAGCGAGCAACCCGGCGAGATAGACCGAGCGCCGGGCCCGTGCGCGTTTGCGGCTGGAGATGAGATCGGCGTGGGTCATGGTCCATTCACACAGCAGCGGAACCCGATGGTCGGGAACGCCGTCGTGGCCTCGATGGTCAGGAAGTTGTTCGAACAGGTCAGCGCCGTAGCGACGTTATTGAACGCGCCACCGCGCACCTCGAAGAAGCCCGAGCCAGGCGGCGTCTCGGTGGAGGTCCACTCCTTGAGGTTGCCGCTGAGGTCGAGCGCGCCTTCCGCGCTCAAGCAGGTATTGGGGATCCCGTCGTTGGGCAGTGGACACTCGAAGTCGTGGCCCGTCGGGAGCACCGCCTCGAACGAATCGGGGACCGTGCAGTCTCTGTCGTAGTCCTTGCCGTTGCAGGCGCCGGGTTGGTACGTGTTGCCATAGGGGTAAGCCAACCCGAGCGGACCGGCGCAGCTGCGTTGCCACTCGTTCGCGGTGCAGACGTGGAAGCCGGGGCCCGCCGCGGCACACGCGGCCTGCGCCTCGGCGAGTGGGACCGAGCTCCAGGGCACCACACCTTCGGTCGAGCATGCGCGGTGTTCGGCGGAGCCGGCGTTGGTGGCGGTTGCTCCCGGGCGAGACGCCTCGTGGGTGAACACGAAGAAGTCGATGATCGCGTCGCCGTTTCGATCGATGCCGACGAGGTCGTTCGGCGCGTCTTCGTCGAGATCGCCGTCGCAATCGTCGTCGACGTCGTTGCACAGCTCTGCGGTCGCGAGGTTCCCGGGGTCGGTGATCTTGCACACCACGTCGTCTTGAGTGGCATTGCACTCGAACGCGCCGGTCCCATGGCACGCGCCGAGCTGCCCATCGTCACACGCCGTGTTCACCGAGTACGCCTCGTCGACGAGCGTATCGCAGTCGTTGTCCTTGCCATCGCACCGGGTCTCCTGGAGGACGAGTGCGCCGCACGCATCGGTCTCGGCACCGGGGACACCGCTGTAGTCGCATCGGAACGTGGTGACGCCGCCGCACGTCGAGCAGACCGGCGTCACGTTCGCACACGGACTGCCGGGCTTTCTGCAGTCGAGTCCCGCTGGGGCCGCGAGGTTCTCGTCGATCCGCGTGTCACAGTCGTTGTCCTTGCCGTCGCACACCTCAGCCCCTGTCTTGGTGCAGGCGTACTCGCATCCGTCGGCGTCGAGCCCGTTCGGATTCTCGAACCCGCCGACACATCCCCCGACCTTGCACCCCCCAGCCACGCAGCTCTGGATCGCGTTCGGGAGGTTGCAGTCGGTACATGAATTGCCACAGAAGTTGGGATCGTTCTGGGTGTCGAAGCCGTTGCGTGGCAGCCCATCGCAGTCCTGGTCGACGGCGTCGCAGGCCTCCACGCCCGGCGTCACGAACGCATCGCACACCGGCACGCCGAACACGCACGACAACGTTCCCGCCTGGCAGACGCCCTGACAGGTGAAGACGCCGTTGTTGAGGGTGCAGCCCTCGGTATTCGACGGGTAGCAGGCGCTCCCGAGCCCGGCAATCGGCGCCTCGTCGACGACGCCATCGCAATCATCGTCGACTCCGTTGCACTCCTCCTGCGCGAGCGGTGGGCTGACCGGGCACTCATATTCACAACCCTTGGGAGGATCGATCAGGTCGGCGAAGTCGGGCACGCCGTCGTTGTCGGTGTCGTTGCACGCGGTGAAGCCACAGACGCCGGTGTTGCACACCGCTTGTTCGACGTTGACGAACAGACACTGGTTGAAGCACGCACCGCAGTTCGCCGGGTCGTTATCGAGCCCGGGGACGTTGTCGTCGACTAGGCCATTGCAGTCATCGTCGATGAAGTTGCACGTCTCGGCCCCGGTCGGCGTGCAGGGGCCGTATTCGCAGCCGTTCGATCCCGGAGCTCCGAGATCGTTGTCGAGATCGAAGCGGTTCGGCAAACAGACGAACACGCACGCCCCGCTGCCACAGGTTCCCGCCGCTCCCTGAAGCACGCACTTCTTGCCGCAGCTCCCACAGTTCGCTGGATCGTTCTGTAGATCGAAGCCCTCGTCGATCTTGGTGTCGCAATCGTTGTCTTGCTGATCGCAGCGCTCGAGCGCGGGGATGCAATTGCCACCGTCGCCACCACCGCCGTCGCCACCACCGCCATCGCCGCCACCACCACCATCACCGCCGCCGCCGCCGTCGCCGTCGCTGGGCAAGCCGCCGTCATCGGGGCCACGACCGCCGCCCAGCGCGTACTCGCGAACGTCGCAAGCGCCGAGGACGAACAGAGAGACAAACAACAGGCGGTAGCGAAACCCCACAGTAACGTTTTCGCAGGGATCGGGTCTCTTCGTAAAGAGGTGATGCACGTGCGGTTACTCGTCGAGGCGAATCCTGACTGATGTGGGTACCACTCCCTCACCAGACCTCGGACATCACGTCACCGGTGTCAGCGCGTTCGGTGCGGCTTTCGCGGTCGCCGGGCTCGTATCGATCAGCATTCTGTATCTCGCCGTGTTTCTCGTCGACCGCGGCCGCAAGGCGTATCTGTGGTTCGCGATCCAAGGGGGTGGCATCGGCGATGTTTCCGCTGTTCGTCAGCGGCTTCGCAGGTACGACGGTGCGGTGCTGGCGACCTCGATGTCGACCGAGATCTACACCTCCGTCCAGTTCACGCACCACGCGCTGTCGCTCGGCCCGCCCTCACGGTTGTGGCTCGGACTGATCGGCCTCACGATCGTCACGGCCCTGATCGGTCCCGGACCGGTCGAGGTCACGAGTCTGTCCGCACGCGTCGCGGTCTGCACGATCATCATCGGGTCGAGCTACCAGCTCTGGGTGATCGGCCGGCTCGCCTTCGGGATCCGCCGCCTCGTCGAGACGGTGCGGTTCGAAGTTGCCTTCGAACGCTCGACCAGCGCCGGAATTTCCCGGTGCATCACGCTCTGTGCGAGCTGCGGCAGCACGGTCGACGATGAGTGTCGATGAGTGTCGCTGAGTAGCGCGAGGGCCCGTTTGCCGGGCCTCTGGTCTCAGAACGAGAGGACGAGGCGCGATTGGATCGTGTGCGACGTGGTCGCGTTACCGGTGTTGATCCCGATCACCGGGTCGTCGGAGAAGCCGAACGAGGTCCCGGCTGCATCGACACCCGGGTGGTTGAGCGCCGAGAACGGGAACAGCACGCCGTACGAGAAGCCGAGGTAGAGACCGCCCGCCTGGTAGTAGAGCTCGGAGTCGAACTCGGTACCGTACATCTTGCTGTTGCCCGGCGTCGCGACCGGCTTGAGCGCGAACGAGGTGATGTTCGAGACCTTGAACGCGATCGACTTGGTGAGGTCGTAGCCGATGAACGGCTTCGCGTAGCCCGCGTTGGTCACGGCGCCGATCAGGTGGCGCCACAAGATCATGTCGACCTTGTACTCGCGATTGAACATGAACTGCGTGAGCTTGTTGTCGCTCTTGTCGCCCAGCAGATTTGCGAAGGCGATGTTGATGTTGCCGGGGATCAGGTTGTCGTGCTGATCACCGGTGGCGAAGCCGCCCTCGACCCCGAGCCGGAGCTTGCCCTCGAGCCCCTTGTACGTGAACCGCGTGGTGCCGCCGAACTTGCGGATGTTCGCCGCGTTCTGGCCGCTGACCGCGGGGAAGTCGTACTCGTCGAGCCGACCGACCTTGCCGAGCTGTGCGACGAGCTCGGCTTCGAGTTGGACCTTGCCGACGCCGAGCTTGCCCCACAGGCTGGGCGTGTACGTCTTGTAGTCGCGCGCGTGGTAGTTGGTCGCGGCGTCGAAGTCGGCGCCGAGCTCGTAGCCGGACAGATCGAGGTCCCAGTCCTGCGTCTTGTATTCGAAGTAGACGCCGTAGTTGAGCGCGAGATCGCCGCGGTCGACCTTCTCCTTGAACTCGGTGGGCGTGTCCATCCGCGACAGCACGAGGGTCCACGCGTTGGAGTCGTCGCCGTCGTCGAGATCCCACGGATGCTGCTCGTGGCCACGGTTCGCCGTGGCGACCTGGCTCGACACCAGGCGCGTCGCGCCCCAGTCCGAGGCGACCATCGCGCGGAGTGAGGTGCCCGGGATGATCGCGGAGAAGCTGACGCGATCGACGGTGTCACCGTAGTCGCCGTCGTAGTCGTACGTGCCGGCGATCGGATCGTGGCCGCCGCCGTTGAACAGCACGCCCATCCCCCAGTGGTTCGGCTGACGGCCGGCCTTGAGGATACCGAGCGGCAACGCGACCTCGGCCCACGCGCGCTTGATCTGGATCGAGTCGCGATCGCTGTTGAGGCCGGCGGTCGGCGGACCTTGCGTGTTGCCGCCGCTGCCCGGGTTGCCGAACGCGCCGAGCGGCGGCAGGTTCGTCGAGCCGCTCTGGTTCGAGTACTGGCCGTTGTACGCCTCGTTGAACGGCGTCGATCCGAGCACCAGGTTATCGAGCACGTCCGCCTGGACGTGGATCGAGGTGGTCTCGTCGATGTTGATCGTCGGCTCGAGCCGGAGCCGCATGTTGGTGGACGACAACTCCTTGTCGCAGCCGGCACCGCCGACGAGCGACAGGCAGTCGAGCGCGCGCGGGAACGGCGCACCACCGACGGCGGGGTTGTCGATGAACCCCTGATGGAAGTTCTTGAACCAGTCCGTCCGCATCCGGAAGTAGCCGTCCATCTCGAACAGCTTCCAGCGCTTGCGGCGGCTCTTCGGCGCGGGCAGCGCAGGCGTGGTGGGGAGCAGACCGGGCGTCTTGGGAGCGGCCTCGGCCACGCCCTCTTTCTTGTCGTCTCCCGACGGCTGCGTCGGGCCACCCAACCCGCCAGGCGCGATCTGCGCGAAGGCCGGAGTGGAGTCGAGACCAGAAATGAGGAGCGGGATGCCCAGTAATACGGTTCGTCGAATTGAATAAGGCATAGAAAGCACGAGGGAATTGGGCAACGCCAGAGCCGGCGGACTATAGACAGGGCGTTTCGGCTGGGTCAAACGCGGTGGGCAACGAATTGCCGATTGGCGCGGTCGAGATCCAGCCTGATATGGTCACACCGATGCCTACTGACCGTGAGTCTGCCGCCAACGTTGCCTGGCTCGGCGCGATGTTGGTCCTCACGGCCTGCGGACCGCAGATCAAACCACCCGGCGTGGGCCCAGAACCCGGTCCGGTGACCCGAATGGAGCGAATGCCCAAGCCGGTGAAGGGCGGTCGGCAGGTGATGCTCGGCGAGATGTGTCCGACCGGTGCCGGCGGCCGCCCGGCGGTGGCACCACTGGTCATGCGTACCGTGACCTGGAACGATCGCCCACAGGAGGTCCAGGACGTGATCGAGCGGGGCGGCGTCCCACGGTTCGCGGTGTTCGGCCTCGACGGCAAGGTCGCCGGGACGTTCGACACGGTTGGCCTCGCCGAGATCGGTCTGCAGCAGAGCGTCGCGTCCGGAACGTACGTCGGTGCGTTGCCCTGCACGTCCGACGGTGGCGGTGGACAGCGCGTCGAGGATCCGAAGTGCACGGCCGCGGTCAGCGGCTGTGGACTCGCGGTCGGCGAGCTCGGGAGATCCGACGATCCCCCACCGATCCCGGCCTACGTCACCGGCGGCGCGTGCCTGTCCGGCGATACCCTCGCGGTCGACATCGACGGCGACGGCGTGATCGAGTCGTTCCCACTCTCCGGCGTGCTCGACGGTGTTCGCAGTCCGGCCGAAGAATGGACGGCCGCACCGACGGCGGGTGCCGCGTGCAAGCCATCCTTCGAGGTCTACGACGTCCAGCTCTCGCCGCCGCCCGAACCAGGCAAGCGCGCCGACCCGAAACAGATCGTCTCGCTCCATGTGATGGGGGTGGTCGATGTCGATGGCGATGGCCGTCGCGAGATCGTGCTGTCGTTCGACTTCCCGACCGTCCGCACCGTCGTCGTGTACACCGCGACGGGGGCTCCGACGCGGCTCGAGCTCGCCGGCGAAGGCCAACCGTTCCAGAAGTAGGCCGCTGTAGTCCGAGACAATCGCGGCGTGCATCCCCCTGGAACGCCAACGCCGTTGGCGGCGAGACGTGTGGGATCACGGGGATCGAGTCGATCGCGGCGCGCACGATCGATGCAGTCGTCCGGCGCGATGAGGTGGTCCATCGTCATGCTGGTCGTCGGGGCGTGTGGGGGAACCGAGGAGGGTGCCTTGCTCGTCGTCGAGGCGCCCGAGGGCGCGACCGCGTCCCGCGTCGAGATCATCCTCGCGAGCGCGGAGCCACGGGCGATCGACGATGTCGACGCTCAGCGGGTCGCGCCGACCGACCTCGCGTCCGAGCCGGTGCGCTACTACCGCCAGCGGGCGATCACCGGCGAGGTTGCCAATGTCGGCTCGCTCGACGGCTTCGCGGTCAGGCTCGAGCCGAACCTCGACATCCCCGAGGGCGCACTGATCCCGATCCTGATCGGCTTCGACGAGCAGGATCAGATCACCGCGATCGGGGCCGTGATGGACAACGGCATGCCGGCGCCCGTCGAGATCGCCGAGGATCAGCTGCTGCGGTTCGCGGTGACGATGACCGCGATGGCCCCGGCGGGTGACGATGGCGTCGCGCGCAACGAAGTGGTCAGCGTCGACTGCGGAGGCGTACGCAGCGGCATCGCCTGGCGTCCGGGCGCCACCCAGCTGCGCCTGCTGCTACCGGATCGCAGGACCGATCCCGACGCGACGGATGCGCGCGAGCGCGCTCTCGATCTCGACTGCGACGGCGTCGAGGCTGCCTCCGGCGACTGCGACGATCTTCGCGGCGAGTTCCACGCCGGCGCCGACGAGACGTGCGATGGCATGGACTACGACTGCGACTTCCGCGCGCAGGAGCTGGTGACATGTGACGTGGCGACCTCGTGCGGGATGACCACCGGCGTCGGCATCTGCGACGATCGCCCCGACGCGAACAACGCCGTCACCTGTGCACCCGATCCGGCGTGCGCGTGTGCGAACGGCCCGTGCGCGCAGTGCCTGATCAGCTTCACGAATCCCGACCCAGGAGGCGGTCCGGTCACGCCATGCACGCCGGCGTTCGCGAGCCACGTCCTGCTCGAGGGCTGCCAGGGCGGCTGCGCGGTCGTGGTCCTCGAGCGCGCCAACGATCCGTTCCGCATCACGATCTCGTTGCCCGACCAGAACCAGTTCACCGACAAGCTGACCGGCGTCGTCGACAAGCTCGACATCCGCGCCGAGTCGGAGGACACGCTGACTGCGGGCGGCGGCGACGTCGTCGGAGGGATCTTCCTCGGGATCCTGCATCCCGATGGAGCCGTCTCCCAACTCAGCTTCGCGATCCGGCTCGACGAGCAAAGCTCGGTCTGCCTCGCCGACGACAACGTGATGGCCTGCACGCAGCCCTGAGTCGGGCTAGTGTCTGGGGGTGTCCGACGCCGTTCTCGATCTAGGGCAGCTGTTGTGGATCGGCTTTCACGGCACCCGTGCGAGTCGCACGCTACTGGACAAGATCGCCGCGGGCCGCTGCGGCACGACGATCGTGTTCAAGCGCAACCTCGAGGGCGGCAACGGCCACACCGATCTCGAGTCCCTGCTCGCGTTGACCGCCGAGCTTCACGCCTCCGCGCCCGATGGCACGCCGTGCCTGATCGCGGTGGATCAAGAAGGCGGCGTCGTCCAGCGCGTCCGCGCCCCGGCGACGGTGTGGCCGCCGATGCGCATGCACGATCGCCACCCCGACGGAGACCAAGCGCTCTCCGAGCAGGTCGGGTTGGCGATGGGGCGCGAGCTCCACGCGCTCGGCTTCGATATCGACTTCGCGCCGGTGCTCGACATCCACACCAACCCGGCGAACCCGATCATCGGCGACCGTGCCTTCGGCACCGATCCCGAGACCGTCGCGCGGCGTGCCCTCGCCTTCGCGCGGGGCCTCGAGCAGGCCGGCATCCTCGCCTGCGGCAAGCACTTCCCCGGGCACGGCGACACCGCCACCGACAGCCACCTCGAGTTGCCGCGCGTCGAGCACGCGATGGAGCGGATGGACGCGGTCGAGCTGGTGCCGTTCGCGCGTGCGGCCGCTGCCGGTCTGCCGATGATCATGACCGCGCACGTGGTGTTCCCAGCGATCGAGCCCGGCGTGCCGGCCACGCTCTCGCACAAGGCGATCACCGGCTTGCTCCGCGAGCGCCTCGGCTACCGCGGCGTGATCGTGTCCGACGATCTCGACATGAAGGCGATCAGCGATCCGGCGGCGTCGGCGATCGCGGCGATCAACGCCGGCTGCGACGTGCTGCTGCTGTGCAACCACGAGGCGACGCAGGACTCCGTCGAGGCCGCTCTCCGCACGGAGCTCGAGCGGTCGAGCGAGTTCCGCGCCCGCGTCGGTGACGCCGCGGCCCGCGTGCGAGCGATGAAGCGCCGGTTCGCCGAGCAGGCGGTGCCACGCCCGGCACGCGACATCGTCGGGAACGCCGAGCATCGAGCGCTCGCCGACCAGCTCCGCGGCTCGCCGTAGTTTGCCTGTGGCGCGTGCGGTGCGTGCGCTACCATCACGGCGTGAAGTCCGTCGCAGCTGTGGGGTTGGTGATCGCGTGGTCGGGGTGTGTCAGGCGCGTCTACGATCCGCCGGCTCGGCTCACGGTCGGCGCGACCTCGCGGCACCACTCCGCCACGCCCGTCGGCGATTCCAGGTCGTTCCGCGCGGTGACGAATCCGTCACCCACCAAGGAGCTCGCCGCGCAGGAGGCGAAGCTCGTCAACATCGGCTTCACGATGGCCTCGGGCTACGGCACGTACGCCGGCGGTGAGGTCGAGACCGGCGTGCTCGAAGGAGACAGCTCCACCGCCGCCGGTGTCTACGGCTTGTTCGGCCTCCGGCGCGCGCTGCCCGGCGTGAACTTCGCCGTCGAGCTCGCGGCCGGTCAACGCTGGCTTCGCTATGGTGGCCCCGATGGCGAGGTCAGTCGCCTGATCGCCGAGCCCCGCGTGCGCGCGGACTTCTGGCTCACCCAGCGGCTCTCACTCGGCGCGATCAGTGGTGTCACGCTCGGCGATCAAACGGCGTGGATGGCCGGGTTCTACCTCGGCATTCACTCGCACGACTTCGGCCGTCGGCCGCGCGACTAACCAGGACCCGCGGTGCGTGACCAAGGTCCCCGCCGACGCCGCCGGCGTGTGAATCGGGTGGCGTGCCTTCGCGTATTCATCACCGGTTGACCCCGAGGCTCGAACCGCGGTGGCATCATCGGCGCCGCATGGCCGCGCAGAAACATCCACACCCTTGGTTGTTCGCACTGACCGGCATGCCCTACGGGGTCGTCGGCTCGTTCTCGAGCGCGGTGATGACGTACCTGACCCGCGAAGCCGGGGTCGATGTCGGGAACATCGGCTGGTATTTCACGCTGCTGATGGTGCCGACGTTCGTGCAGTTCCTGTACGCACCGATCGTGGACATCGGTCCGCGCCGCAAGTACTGGCTGATGATCGTCACCGCGGTCGGAGCGGCCTGCATCTTCGCCGCGTGCGTGACCCCTCTCCCCGAGCACATCGAGCTGTTCCTCGCGTTCGCGTTCGCGGGGCAGATGATCTCTGGCCTCGTCGGGGCGTGCAACGGCGGCCTGCTCGCGACCACGATGCCGGATCACCTCCGAGGCAAGGCGAGCGGTGCACTCAACATCGGCAATCTGTGTGGCGGCGGGATCTCCGCATCGATCGCGGTCTATATGACCGGGCACCACTTCGCGCCGTGGATCATCGGGCTCGTGCTCGCGGCCATGATGATCCTCCCATCGTTCGCGGTGCTCGCGATCGTCGAGCCGAAGCGGGAGCGACGCGCTCCGGCAGAGGTCTTCCGCGGGACGCTGCGCGATGTCGGCGAGGTGCTGTTCAGCAAGATGGGGATCACCGGTATTCTGCTGTTTCTCTCGCCGGTCGGCACCGCAGCACTCAGCCAGTACTTCAATGCGATGGGCGTCGACTACGTGAGGAGCGAGGTCGTCGAGGTGGTGCCGGATCCGACGTCGGTCGAGGTCGCGGCCCGCATGCTGCTCACCGAGCTCGCCGAGGCGAAGACGGTCGTCACCGAGATCCTGACCGACCAGGCCGTTTCGGAGCGAGTCTCCGACGTGTTGGTGCTGGTCACCGGGTCGCTCGGGATCGCCTTGACGGCGATCGGCGCGTACGTCGGCGGATGGTTGTGCGATCGCACGAACCGCCGCGCGATGTACCTCCTGTCGGCGGTGTTGACCGCCGCATGTGCCATCGTGATGGGGCTGTCACCGCGCACGGAGACCACGTTCTTCGCCGGGGCCCTGACCTACCAGCTGATCACCGGCTTCTGCTACGCGTCGTTTACCGCCACGGTGCTCGAGACCATCGGCAACGCCGGCAAGGCGGCCTCGACGCAATACACGCTGTTCGTGGCCGCCGGCAACGGCGCGATCACCTGGGTCACGCTGGTCGACACGCGGTTCCACGAGAAGCACGGGGTCGAAGGCGTGGTGTGGAGCGACGCGCTCCTCAATCTCGCCGGCGTGGTCGTGCTGGTCAGCGTGTTCGTGGCCCTCGGGACGTTCGGCAAGTCGCGGCACCAGCCGGCAGCCCAACCCAGCGATGGGTGACGGCGGCGTTCGTGGTAGCGGTTAGTTTCGCGAGACCAGCAGGCCTTCGACGAGGAGCAGCAAGAGCAGCGCGGCGGCGAGCGCGTGCCACAGCTCGATCCGTCGCGTCTGCTCGCCGGCGTCGCCGTTGTTCGACGTCCCCGAGGCCGGTAGCGCCGATGCGGGTGCCATGGTCAGATCCGAGCCGCGCGGGTCGAGGTTGACCACGAAGCCGAGCTCGTCGCGCTCGAGCGTCGCCGACGTCAGATCCGTGCCCACGACGTGATAGACGCCGGGGCGCTCGGTCTTCGTGTAGCGCACGCTGGTGCGGCCGGTCAGGCGATCGCCTTCGAAGCTCGCGCCGAGGTTGTCGGGGCCGCGGATCTCGAGCTTCTTGAGATCGCTTGTCGGCAGCGACACCGAGCCGCCGATCAGGTGCTCGTTCTCCCCGCCGCCGAACGCATGCTTGCGTGCGAGGTGGCGAACCGCTTGCTGGATCAGCGGCAGGAAGCCGGTGTGCAGCGGGAGATCGTTCCAGTCGCGATCGAGCGTCGACGTCAACAGCAGCGATCGACCGGTGCCGATCGACGCCTCGACGAGCGCCGCCGCACCGTTGGTGAACCGCGCGAGCACCTTGCGATCGGCGGTGTCGGTGGTGGGACCGAGCAAGCTGATCTTGAAGAACTTCGCGTCGGACAGGCCGTCGCCGGCCTTGCTGAACGCCGCGAACACCGGGTGATCGGCCTCCCACTTCACGAGGTGCAGCGCGCGGCTGTCGCGATCCTGCGCGGTCGCGCCCCACGTGGTGTCGATCGGATCGCGCAGGCTCTGCGGCAGCAGCGGCAGCATCGTGCGGTCGTAAGCAGCGGGATCGACCTGGTCGCCGGGCGCGACGAGGATGCCCCCACCGCCGCGCACCCACGCGGCGAGCACCGCGACGCGCTCGGCGGGCAGGGCAGGGACGTTCGCCATCACGACGACATCGAGCTCCTCTAGATCGATGAAGCCGGCCTTGCCACGCGCGCGTGGCTCGATCCCCGCGAGTCCTTCGGCGGTGATCGCGCGGACCTGCGTGCCGCTGTCCTCGCGATCGCCGGGGCGCAGCGCGGCCTCGAGGTAGAACAGCTCGTCATCGACGCGCACGGTCCGCGGATCGCCGTTGACCAGGAGCACGCGCACCTGATCGCGCAGCGATGCGCGCACCCACCGGCGATCGTCGATCGGCAACGCATCGGGTGTGATCGAGACCATCGCGTCGGTGGCACGCGTGCCGGCGGGCAGCACCGCGTGGAACCGCTTCGTGCGCCTCGCGTGTGCCGGCACCTCGAGGTTGCCGCGAGCGACCACGCGATCGGCGATCGTGAGCGAAGCCTCGACGGTGGCCTTCGCGTCGCTGAAGTTTCCGATCTCGGCATCGAACGCCACGCCGCGACTGCCGGTGCCGAGCTCGGCGGCGAACTGGAAGTTGGTGACGGCGAGGTTGGGGGTGGTGGCAGGGCGCAGATCGAGCACCGCGAGCGTGGGCCCCTCCTTGCCCCAGGGGGCTTCGCCTTCGCGTAGCCCTTGCTTCGCGAGCAGCGAGATCAGGTAAACCGTCTTGCGCGAGTGACTCGACGCGGACAGCAGCTGCGCCGCGCGTGCGAGGGCACGCCCGGTATCCGCGGGGCGCGCGCTGGGCTCGAGCGCGATCAGTTGATCGCGGAGGCGCAGGTGATCGCGGGTCAGCTCGCTCGGATGTTCGGCACCCTCGGCGGTACGGACGATCGCGATCTCGGCTTCCGGACCCAGCAGCGTCAGGATCCGGCGCGCCTCGACGCTCGCGCGCTTGAACCACGGCTCGCCGTCGACGAGATAGCCCGCGGCGAACGAATCGTCGATGACGAGCACCGCCGCTTGCGGGCCGCGCGAGACCTCGGGGCCCTTGCGAGCGCACGACGTGTACGGCTTCGCGAGCGCCAACGCCAAGGCGGCGCACGCGACCACGCGGACGATCAGCAGCACGCGCTCGCGCAACCGGAACCGCCGGGCGGTGCGCCGCTTGGTCGCCAGCAGGAAGTCGAGAGCGGCGAACTTGACGATGCGTGCGCGGCGGCGACCGATCAGGTGGATCGCGATCGGCACGCCGAGCGCGAGCACGCCGACCAGCATCAGCGGTGCGAGGAAGCCCATCTCTCAGCCCGCTCCCTTCATCCGGCCCTCCGGGAGGGCCCGAGGCGCGACCGCACGACGAGGAGCTCGAGCAGCGTCCTCTCGAGCCCGTGGTCCGTCGGCACGAGGTGGTAGTCGATGCCGGCGGTGGTCAGGGTGCCGCGGCAGCGCGCGAGGAACTCGTCCATCCGCGCCTGGTACTCCTTCTTGATCGCGTTCGGGTTGACCAGCATCTTGTGGTCGTTCTCGAGCGACTCGAACTGCGTCAGCCCGTCGTACGGAAAGGTCAGCTCGTGGGGATCCAGGGTGTGCAGCACCGAGACGTCGTGGCGCTGCGCGCGCAGCGCGGCGAGGGCGGCCAGCGTCTTGTCGTCGGCATCGAACAGATCGCTCGCGAGGATCACGAGGGACTTGCGACGGCGCGACAGCTCCGCGATCTTGGTCAGCGCCTCGGCCGGCGATTCGTCACCGACGCCACCCTTGGCCATCACGCCCTCGAGCACGCCGAGCAGATCATGGAGGTGGGACGTCCGCGCGCGGGGCGGCACCAGCGTCTCGATCTTGCGATCGCCGCACGTGAGCAAGCCCACCTTGTCCTGCTGCTGGATCACCAGGTACGCCATCGCGGCGATGCACAGCCCCGCGTACTCCAGCTTCGACGTTGTTAGCCCGTTCGTTTCCGCACCGGCGAACCGCATCGAAGCGGACGCGTCGAGCACCAGGTAGGTGGTGAGCTGCGACTCCTGCTCGAACTGTTTGACATAGATCCGATCCTGCTTCGCGTACGCCTTCCAGTCGACGTGGCGGAGCTCGTCGCCGGGCGAATACTCCTTGTGCTCGGCGAACTCGACGGACGCACCGTGGACACGCGCGCGATGCATGCCGGAGAGCGCGCCCTCCACGATCACGCGCGCCTTGATCGGAAGGGAGCCGAGCCGCGCGAGCTGTGCGGGATCGATCTTCTCCGGAAGCGACGGCATGGCCTAGGGAGTCACGGTCGCGAGCAACCGATCGACCAGGTCGCCGGCGCGCAGACCCTCGGCCTCGGCTCGATAATTCAGGATCAAGCGATGCTGCAGCGTCGGACGCGCCAGCGCGCGAACGTCGTCGGTGGAGGCGGCAAATCGACCATCCAGGATCGCGCGGGCCTTCGCGGCGAGGATCAAGAACTGCGAGGCGCGCGGCCCGGCACCCCACGACACGGCATCGCGGATGAACGCCGGTGCCGACGGCGCGGTGGGCCGCGTGGACCGGGCGAGCGCGACCGCGTACTTCACCACGTGATCCGCGGCGGGCACGCGACGCACCAGATCCTGGAGCTGCATGATCCGCTGCGGCGACAACACGCGTGTCAACTCCGGGCGGTGATCGCCGGTCTGCTGGCGAACGATCTCTTCTTCCTCGCTCTCGCTCGGATAGTCGACGTCGACCTGGAACATGAAGCGATCGAGCTGCGCCTCGGGGAGGGGATACGTACCTTCCTGCTCCACCGGGTTCTGGGTCGCGAACACCAGGAACGGCAGCGGCAACTCGTGCGTGGTGCCACCCGTGGTGACGCGGTACTCCTGCATCGATTGCAGCAGCGCGGCCTGGGTCTTGGGCGGCGTGCGGTTGATCTCGTCGGCGAGCACGAGGTTCGCGAACACCGGGCCCTTGATGAACCGGAAGTTCCGGCGACCGGTGGCCTGATCCTCCTCGAGGACCTCGGTGCCCGTGATGTCGGCCGGCATCAGATCCGGCGTGAACTGGATGCGCTGGAACGACAGGTTCAACGTCTCGGCGAGCGTCGAGATCAGCAGCGTCTTCGCGAGCCCGGGCACGCCGACGAACAGCGTGTGACCGCGCGCGAACAGCGCCACCAGCAGCTGCTCGATCACGCGGCGCTGGCCGATGATGCGCTTGCTGATCTCGGTGACGATCTGGTCGTGCGCGTGCGCGAGCTCCTTGACCGCGTCGAGATCGGTCTTCGTGACCTCCCCCGGCGGAACCACGACGGGATTGACGTCGGTGTCCGTCTCCTTCACGTCGACGAGCACTTCGACGAGACGAACCGGAACCGAGGGTTCGCCGTGGACTGGAGTGGGCTTGGTCATCGCTTCAACTGGTCACAGGCGGCGCGCTCCCGAACTGCGCGTCCATCAGAGGTCTTGCCATAGGCTTCGGCAAGCCCGCAACGGGTGGTCGGATCGAACGGGCTGATTCGCAGGGCTTGTTCGAACGCGGTGATGGCCTGCGCCCACTCCTGGCGGGCCGAGCGGGCAATCCCCAGCGTCACGGCGGCGACCGCGTCGTGGTCGTCGGCGGCGACCAAGGGCGTGGCCAGCTCGATCGCGCGGTCGTGGCGGCCGAGCTCGACGAGCGTGCGCGCCAACTTGCCCGCGACGAACGGGTCCGGCCCGACCGTGAGGGCCTTCTCGTACTCGATCGTGGCCGCCTCGAGTGCGCCACGGGCGCGCAGCATGCCGCCGAGCCGCGCGTGCTTCCGAACACCCGTGCGCGTGACCTGGTCGAGGCCGATGTTCTCGGAGTCGCCGCTACCTCCCTTGCCGAACTTGATCGGCCGGCCGGCGCGAACAGGTCCGGAGAATGGAGTGCCCGGCTTGAGGCTCGCGTGCCACGCCTGCTCGACCTTCGGCCACGGCATCTCCAGGATCTCGGAGACGGCGCGGCGCGCGCTCTTGCCGCCATCTTTCTGCGCGCGGACGATCTCGCGAATCCCCGGGAACCCGACCTTGCCGTGGATCCAGCCGACGAGGTTGTAGACCTCGGCGTACGCGAGCGCGGCGGCGTCCTGCGACGGCAGCTTCGCCATCGACGGGTGCATCTCGTCGAGCGTGATCAGCCGGCCCTTCTTGAGCGCGGCCTGCAGCATGGCTTGCTCGCTGTTGCTCAGCTGCACGCCGGGCGGCCTGCGCCAGCGGATCTGCTCGAACCGCGCGAGGCCCTCCTGCAGCCAGACCGGCACGGTGTCCTGCGAGATCCGCGACACGATCAGGTGCGTGTACTCGTGCGCGAGCGTGTCCATCCACGGGTAGCCGAAGATCGTCGCCCGCGGCGACACCACCATCAGCTTGTTGTACTTCGACAGCGCGATCGTCCCGGTGGTCTCGATCTCGGCCTCGGTCAGGGGCGACAGCTTCGCGAGATCCGCGGGAACCCCGAGCAGCTCGACGCGAATCGGATCGGCCGGCTTGAGCCCGAGGTCCTCCCCGATGGCCTCCCACGCGGCGTCGAGCACCTCGCCGGCGAGGATCGCGATCGTCGCGTCGGGTCCCGGCGCATGGCGGATCACGAAGTGGCCCTTCGGCGACTTGACGTCGACGAAGGTCTCGACGACGGCCAGGGTGGACCGCGTCAGCTTCTTGGTCTGACCGACGAGCCCGTCGACCGCGGTATCCGGAAGCTTGTCGAGCAGCGCGAGCGCCGCGGCGTAGTTGCCGGACTGGAACGCGAGCTCGGCGCGCAGCCACTTGACCTCCGGCGAGTCGGGCGCGCGTTTCTCGAGATCGCTCAGCAGCGCCCGTGCATCGTCGAGCCGTGCCGAGCTGAGGAACCGCGCTGCCTTGATGACGTCGCCGCTGATCGTGCGATCGCGACGCGGCGTGGGTGCCGCCGAGGACGACGTCGCGAGCAACGCCACGGTGAGTGCGAGCAGCGCCCTCACTTGATCAGGTCCTCGTAGTAGCGCTTGAGCTGCTCGTCGTAGCCGTCGGGCTTCTTCTTCTTCATCGCCTCGAGCAGGTCCTCGCGGAATCGATCCGGCGCCTTGTAGTTCTCGCCGCCCGGAATCTTCACGGGCTCGTCGCCGATCGCACCTTCCTGCGCCTGGCGCGCCGCCTGCTTCGCACGATCGCGTGCCTTCGCGAGCGCATCCGCCGCCGACCGGGTGGCCTCGCGCGTGCCCGACGGATCCTTGACCTTCATGCGCTCGTCGGCCGATTGCATCTGTTGCACGGCACCGGCGAGCTTCTTCGCGAGCTCTGCACCGGTATCGCCCGGCAGGTCCGGTCCGAGTTGCTTGCTGCGCTCGCCGAGCCGCTTCGCGCGGTCGCGGTTCATCGCCTCGCGTCGCCGCAGCCGGTCCATCGCCTTGAGATCGTCTTGCGACATGATCTGATCTGGGCGGGGGGCGAGGCTCTGCAGCTCCGTGATCAGATCCTTCGCGAGCGGCGTGGTCTTGCGCATGCTCTCGAGCGCGCGCTGGGTCGCCTCGGCCCACTTCGATTTCGGATCGTCCTCGAGCGCGGCCTCGAGCTCGCCGCTGATCGTGTCGAGGCTCTGCTTCGCCTGCTGTGCCATGCCGAGCGCCTCGGCGAGGTCCCCATCGCCGACCATCTTCTCGACGTCATCGAGCCGCCGAGCGACGATATCGAGCTCCTCTTTCGCGAACGGCGTCAGCCCGGCCTCGTCGACCTCCTTCAGCTTTCTCCGGATCTTGTCGACCAGCGCGCCCACCTTCTTGCCGGCGTCGCGCTTGTGCTCCTTCGCCATCTCATCTGCCTTCTGCGCGTACGAATCGAAGATCCGGCTCGCTTCGGCGGCGATGTCGTCCTGGTCCTTCGCCACGTCCGACAGCTCGTTCATCACCTCGTCGAGCTTCTTCTGCTCGCCTTCGAACTTGTCGCCGCGCAGCCCCGCGAGCGAGCCCTCGAGCGCCGCCGCGGCGCGATCGTGCTGCGAGCGACACGACTCGAGCTTCTTCTGCGCCTGCGCCATCTGCCCGCCGCGCACGAGCTTGCGGACCTCGTCGACGCACGAGCCGCCCTCGTGGGGTTGCATGGCATTGCGGTTGACGTACTGATCGAGCACGTCCTCGGGCATCCCCTGGCGATGCCGCTCGAGCTCCGCGAAGGCCTTGTCCAGCGCCCGCATCTCGCGCTCGATCTCGTCGAGCAGGCGCGCGTCCTTGGTGCGCTGATACTGTGCCATCAGCTCTGCGAGCCGTTTTTGGTGCGACGCGATCTCGTCGGAGATGTCGAGCAGCCCTTCCATCCGCTCGCGGTCGAGCCAGTCGGCGAGGATGATCGTGTCGTCCTCGAGCTCGCCGATCATCTTCGGATCGAACGAGGTGAACGCACCCTTGAGGGCGGTCTTGCCCTTTGGCGTCCACCGGCTCTCGAGGTTCGCGAGCTTGTCGACGCGATCGCGCATGCTGGCGAGTGACTTGCGCATCGCCTCGGACGCGTGCGGATCCTTCTCGAACGACGCGGCCACGGAGCCGAGCTCGACGATGACCTCGCGAATCTGGCGATTGAGCTCGTCGCGCGCGGCCTGGTTGTCGTCGGCGAAGATCAAGCGTGCAGCGAGGTTCTTCAGGATCTTCTCGGCCACCCCTTGCTGGCGGCCGAGCGTCTCCTCGTGGCGTTCGCGGGCGCTGACGACGCGGAGGTGAAACTCGCGCGAGCGACCGATGTTGGCTTCCCCGACGGTGTCGTTGTCCGTCGCTTCGATCCAGTAGCGAACCTCGCCGCCGCTCGGGACCTGGATCTCGGCGATGTCCCACAACAGCTTGCCCTGCGCGCGCTGCGTCTTGCCAAGCAGCTCGCTGCGCTCGCCGAGCGCGATCACCTTCTTGCCGCGTTCCTTGACGCCTTCCCACACCAGCTCGACGGAGGTCAGGCCGAAGTCATCCTCGATCGCGTACGCGAGCTCGACGCGGCGGAGGTTGGTGACGTCGAGCGGCTCCGCCGGGGTGAGCAACTGCACCGTGGGCGGCTGATCGGGCTCCGCCTCGATCGTGCGCGGTATGGCTTCGATCGATCGCACGCCGGTGGGCGAGATGACGGCGAACCGATAGCGGGACGTCCGCTCGATCACGAGCCGGGTCGACAGCTGATCGTTGATCACGGTCGCGGGCTGCGTGCGGAGGTACTCGCCACGCTCGCTCTCGACGACGAGCTCGGCGGTGAACGCCGGGACCAACAACTTCGCCTTGAGCGAGACCGCGGTCCCGGGCAGACCCTTGACGTCGCCCGAGGTCGAGGACAACCGGAGCGGAGCGCGGCGCGCGTACGCGGGGAACTCGAGCTGGGCTTCGAGATCGCCGACCAGCGGCACCGACGACACCAAGGCACCGTCGAACTGCGGTGATGGTGGCGCGAACAGAGCTCGCCAACCGCCCCACACGAGGCGTGGTGCGATCGCGATGATCGCGAGGTTGAGCGCGACCACGAGGGTCGCCCAGCGCTTCGCGTGCTTGATCTCGTCGGTGGGCAGCAGCTGTGCAGGCTCGACATCCTCGAGCCGCTCCGACGTGGCCACGAGCAGCGCGTCGACGAGCGCGGGCGACGGCGCGCCGGGAGCCGCCTTCGCGGCGCCGAGCTCGACCGACGACAGCAGATCGCTCGCGATCGGGTGGTGCCGCTCTCCGACCCAGCGTGCGACCTCGCTGTCACTCGCCCACCTGCGGCGCGGTATGACTACACCCATCAGGACGATCGCCGCGACGATGACGACCACCGCGAGCGCCGCCGTGCCGATCAACGCGAGCGCGCTCGTGCGGCTGTCACCGACGAGCGTCCCGAGGAGCGGCACGATCACCGCGAGCCCTGCGAGCGACGCCAGACCATAGAACGCGGCGCGACGCGCATGATGGCGAAGCAAGAGCGCACGAACCCGCCCCAAGAACCCCGAGATCGATGTTTCTGCGCGTGCCACGGCTAGTTCCCGTGCGGTCCCACGGGCTGCCCGAGCATAGCTCTATCGGGCTGTTCCGACACCCCGAGCCGTGATTCGGCTATAACCATGCGCGAAAGTGAACGCGTGAATAAGGCCGGGCAAAAGCCGTCCACGGCTCCACATGGACGCTCCACGGCTGTCGATGACTACGAGCTGGTCCTTGCGGCTCGCAAAGGCGATCGCGATGCGTTCCGCACGCTGTTCGAACGACATCACCGCCGCGCCTATGCGCTCGCGTACGGTGTCCTCCGCCACCAGGACGACGCCCTCGACGTGGTTCAGGACGCTTTCATCAAAGCTCACAAATACTTAGACAAGTTCGAAGGCAACTCCAGCTTCTACACCTGGCTGTATCGAATCGTGATGAACCTGGCCATCGACCACCTCCGCAAGCACCGCCGGGTCAAGCCCGTCGAGCTGGACGAGACGCGGATGGAGGATGGCGGCGAGGACGGGCTGCTCCCCAAGATCCTCGGCGGGAACCCGGGGCGGGCCCTCCAGGACAAGGAGATCCGGATCCGGATCGACAAGGCCCTCGAGGAGCTGTCGGATAACCACCGGGCGGTTTTGGTGATGCGGGAGCTCGAGGGGCTGTCCTACGAGGAGATGGCCGAGGCGATGGAGTGCAGCAAGGGCACGATCATGTCGCGCCTGTTCCACGCCCGCAGAAACATGCAAAAGCGCCTGCTCGATCTGGTCGAGCATCCGTCGAAGGAGCTGCTGGAAGAGCTCGGCGTAAAAGATCCTGAAGAAGTCGAAGTCCCGGTTCCGGCAGTACGAGGAAAATCATGAGCGCGCAAGCCAAGGACGATATCGAGCTGATGCAGCACGCCGACGGCGAGCTCGAGCTCGATCAGGTCGAGGGCGACCAGCAGCTCAAGGTCGACTCGCTGCGCGGGATGACCGACCTCGTGCGCGGTCACCTCGAGATGTCGGCCGATGCGATCCCGGATCGCCGGTTCGAGGCGATGTGGCGCGAGGTGGCGCGCTCGATCGATGTCGAGAAGCCGGTCGGCGTGCTGTCGCGGATCCGCTCGTGGTTCGAGCGGCATCGCGGTCACGTGTTCACGGGCATGGCGAGCGCGGGTGCGGTCGCGGCGATCGCGATCGTGCTGCGCAGCAATGATCCCGAGGTGGTCGCGCCGAGCACGGCGATCGACGTTCAGCCCGCGGCGTTGCGGCCTGCACCGGTGATCGAAGATCTCGAGACTCCGGGCGGGAACAGCACGGTGCTCACTATCGAAGACGATGATGGTCACACCACGGTGATCGTCGTGACTCCTGCGGATACTGTGGAGGGCATATGAAGCGACTCGCCTTGCTCGCGCTGTTGGCGGCATCACCGGCGTTCGCCGACAAGCCGGAGGTCACGCCGAAGCCTCGGCCCGTTCAGCAACCGGCCGCGCCCGCGGTGACGTGCGAAGTGTTCGAGGTCTGGGCGACCCACGGCAAGGGCGACGTCGACGCGGCGATCAACAAGCAGCTCGCGAAGCGGCTGGGCGCGTCGCTCAAGCAGAACGACTTCAAGCAGCTGTCGACCAAGTCGGCGTCGCTGACACCGAAGACCGCGCAGGCGATCAAGCTGTCGAAGGGCAACGCGTCGATCACGCTGGTCGAGACCGTCAACAAGTCGCAGCTTCGGCTCGACGTCAACTTCAACGCGGCCAAGGGCAACTCCAAGCAGGTCGTGACCGTGGCGGCGGGCGATTACGTGATCGTCAGCGTCAACCAGTCCGGCGATGCCAAGGCCGAGGCCCACGTGCTCGCTGTAGGTAGCTGCAAGTAGAGAGAATTAAGGGCGCTCCACCCGAGCCGACGCGGATCGAATTCCCGCGTGAGCCGAGTCGTTGTATGACCGGCCCTCCAGATGCAGTCCGTCCTTCCTCCCTCGCGCGTTCGTGCGCCGACCCGGGGTGGGACGCGGGTCAAGCGTAGCCGTAAGCGCTGGCTGATCCCGGTGATCGCGATGGGCGTGCTGTGCACCGTCGTCGTCGTCGGGCTGCTGGTGATCTACCCACGCGTCGGTGCGCGCATGGTGCGCGAGAAGGTCACCGAGAAGCTCGGCGCGAAGCTCGGGCGCGACGTCAAGATGGGCGCGGTCGAGGTCTCGCTGGGTCACGCGACGATCCGGGATCTGGAGATCCGCGGACCGAACGATGGCGAGTTGCCGTTGGTCCACATCGCGAAGATCGAGCTCGAGTTCGAGGCGATGCCCTCGCTGATCGGCCGCGTCCGGCTCGGCGCCGCCACGCTCGACGGCGTGCTCGTCAACCTGCGCCGCCATCACGACGGCCGCGACAACGTGCGCGACATCATCGAGAAGCTACAGGCGCAGCCCGGCAGTGGCGGCTCGGGCGACAGCTCGATGCCGACCTCGATCGCGATGCTGCACGGCAAGGTCGTCGTCGACGATGCGATGGCTGGCGCGACGCTGCTGATGCAGGACGGCGACGCGACGTGGAAGCCGGGCGCGTTGATCGCCCACATGCGCGATGTCACCGCGACGACGATCGCGGCTCCGAAGGCGTCGGCGGCGGGTCTCGAGATCCACAAGATCAGTGGACAGCCGCCGATGCTCAAGATCGAGGGTGGCGAGCTCGCGCTGTGGCCGCGGCTGGCGCTCTCGAGCATCAAGGGCTCGATCACGTCGAACCCGCAGAACCCGCGGCTGTTCACGATCGATCTCTCCGGCGGCTACGGCGGTGTCGCCGAGCTGTGGACCGCGAAGGGGCCATTCGACACCACCGCGCTGACCGCGTCGATCGAGCTCGAGGCCAAGAAGTTCCAGCTCGACCGGCTCGCGCCGATCCTGGCGAAGACGCCGGTGGTCGACTACGCGAACACGTCGATCGATACCAAGGTCAAGCTCGTGCTCGACCGCAACGGCGCGACGTTCGACGGCCAGTTCCACCTCAGCGGCCTCAACGTCGGGCATCCGATGCTGGCGGACAAGGAGGTCCACGATCTCGACTTATCAGGTGTGATCGCGGGCAGCTACGATCGCAGCAAGCGTGTCCTCGCGTTGACCAAGGGCGACTTCGTGACGCGCGAGGTGCCGTTCTCGGTCACCGGCTCGGCGACCAAGTCCGCGCTCGTCGTCGAGGGCAAGCCCGTGATGCCCCTTCCGGATAATAAGAGCGGTGGGTCGGCGGGCGAGCCAACCCCGCGCCGCGGGCCGGGCGGGATCCAGCTGCTCGACATGCAGGTCAAGATCCCGCCGATCGAGTGCCAGCGCGTGCTCGACGCGATCCCGACGGAGATGGCGCCGTACATGGCGGGCTACAAGCTGCGCGGCACCTTCGAGGTCGACCTCAAGCTCGGCGTCGACTGGGACCGCCTCGACGACACCGTGCTCGGCGGTCACGTCGGCATCAAGCAGTGCAAGGTGACGAGCGAGCCGGCCGATTCACCGAAGCGGCTGCAGCGGGAGTTCGAGCACTACGTCGAGATCGAGAAGGGCAAGTGGCACTCCTTCATCGTCGGCGAGTCCAACGAAGACTTCGTGCTGTTCGAGGACATCTCGCCGTACCTCGTCAAGTCGATCATGTCGACCGAGGACTCGGCGTTCTACTTCCACCGCGGCTTCATCACCTCCGAGTTCCGTACCGCGCTGGTCAACGACCTCAAGGCGGGCGCGTTCCGCTACGGCGCGTCGAGCATCACGATGCAGATGGTCAAGAACGTGCTGCTCTATCGAGAGAAGACGCTGGCGCGAAAGCTCCAGGAGTTGTTCCTGACCTGGCACGTCGAGAACGTGCTGAAGAAGGATCGGATCCTCGAGATCTACTTCAACGTGATCGAGTACGGCCCGGGCCTCTACGGCATCGGCCCTGCGTCGAAGCATTTCTTCAACAAGGCGCCGAAGGACTTGAACCCCGTCGAGGCCGCGTTCTTCTCGACGATCCTGCCGTCGCCGAAGGAGCGCTACAAGCAGTACTGCGCCGGCACGCTGACCCGGTGGACCACCGACAAGATCAACCGGATCCTCGGCATCATGGTGAAGCGCGATCGGCTGACGCAAGAGGAGTACGACAAGGCGATGGCGACGCCGCTGGTGTTCGCCGACAAACAGGGCGAAGAGACCGAGCAGGACTGCCTGAAGCGCACGAACGACGTGATCAAGAAGTCGCGCTCGACGAACCCGATGAAGCGTTGATCGCCCACGCTCGCCGAATAAATGCAGCCGCGCGTTCTTGCCGCGGCCGTTTCCTCGACGGCCGTGCTATGGCTCCCGCGTGCGCCATGTCGTGATCGCGATCGTGCTGCTCGGATTGACGAGTCCCGGGTTCGCGGACTCGATCGAGAGCGAGACCGGTGCGGCGGTGGATCCCGCGGCCGAGATCAAGAGGGTGGACGACAAGACCGGCAGCGCGAAGCATCCCACGGAGCTGATGCGCGAGCGGCAGGCGCTCGAGACTGCGGGTGAGGGTGGACGCTCCGGGTTCTGGACGTCGCGGGCACCCGCGAAGGGCGGCGCGTATCGCTACCGCCTGCTGCTGATCGGCCTCGGGCTGATCGCCATCACGGGCGGCGCGATCGTCTATCTGATCAAGCGAGCGAACCGCTCGAACAAGGCGCGGCCGGATCCGTGGGCCAGTTGGGTCGCGAGCAAGCAGAAGCCCGATCTGGGGTCACGCTCCACCCCTCCAGGGTAGCGAGATCACTGGGCGTTTACGCGTACGCGTACAAACCCGTGCAGCATGCCCGCAATCGCCGATTTGAGCGGTTTGAGTGGGTTTGTACGCGTTGGCGCAGACGCCCTGTAATCTCGCGAGCTTGAGACCTAGGAGCGTGACCCGCTAAAAACAGGCCCGCACGACGAGGCGGCGTGACGATCCACAGGTGCGGCTCGCGATGCTCCTGCTCGGCCTCTCCTCGATCGCTGACGCCGAGGTGACGGTCGGCGGTGCGGTTGGCGCGGGCGGGCAGGGTGAGGCGACGTACAGCGCGGTCGAGGCGCGGCTCGATGCGAGCTGGGGTGCCGGTCGTGTCGGGCTCGGCGCGCGGGGGGTGTGGCTCGATGGCGAGCTGCGCACGTCGGACTGGGACGGCTGGAAGGCGATCCGCGCGCTGCGGCTGTTCGAGATGCACGATCCCTCGCACGGGTTCGCGGTGGCAGCGGGTGGGCTCGCACCTGCTCAGCTCGGCCATGTCGCCGATGGCTATCGCGCGACGCTCGATGATCGGCCGCGCACCGGCGTGCGTGGCGCTTTGAACACCAAGCACCTGGCGCTCGGGGTCGAGCTCGATGATGTGATCGATCCGCATCTGATCGGTGGATCGATCGAGGTCGGCACGACCTGGATCGGCTGTGCGAGTGCGACTGTGGATCCGGCTGGCGTCGGCGCGGTCGAAGGGTGCCTCGCACGGCGGTGGGCGCGAACCGGTGCGCGACTCGACGCGGGTGGTGGGGTGGTCGGCGAGCGGTTGGAGGAGGGCAATGGCGCTGCGGCGATCGGCTTCATCCGCGGTGCGTTCGATGCCCGCGGCGTGCGCTGGACGGCCGAGCTCGAGGCGCGCGCGGGGAGCGGCAGCCTCGGTGGCTTGTTCGGCCCGCTGCACAGGATCGAGGCGCACGTGCGCGAGACCGGTCTCGGTGCAGCCGCCTCGTTCGGCGCGATCAACGATCGAGGTTGGGTGCGCATCGGGGTTCGCCATCGCGGGCTCGGGCCGATCGCGACGGCGAGCGTGGGTGCACCCGCGGGCAGGTACGTGCAGGTCGCCGGCTGGATCGCGGCGAGTCGCGAGGCGACCGCAGGCGCGGCGGAGCTTCGCGTCGCCTGGGCAAAACGCCTCACGAGTGCGATCGAGGTCGGACGGATCTATGACGTCGAGGCAATGGACGTGACTCCACGCTGGACGGCGACCGCGTGGTTCGCTGTACAACAGGCGTGGAGGGAACCTTGAACCAGCTCGTGAAGACTACGATCGCGATCGCACTCGCTGCGACCACTGCTACCGCACAGCCGACCAAGCCCGGCACCAAGCCGGCGCTGACCATCGAGCAGTACGAGAAGCTGATCCTCGGCCTCGCCGACTGCCAGCTCAAGGGCTACGAGATCGACGGCAAGTGCGCCGGCGTCAAGGCGCTGCAGGACGCGATGAAGGAGACCACGACCCCGGTCAAGGACATGCTCGGCATGACGTCGAAGCTCGGCGAGAAGCTGATCACGCACGCGGCTCCGGCGGTTCGCGTCAAGGCTGCGAACCTGATGAGCAGCATCACCGGCACCAGCGGCTCGTCGCAGGACATCATCGTCGCCGCCGGCGCGAAGGAGAAGGATCCGCAGGTCCTCCAGGCGTTCATCCGCACCGTGTGGAACGACGGTGGGCGGAACCCGAAGGTCGCGAAGTTTCTGATCGACAGTGCCGATCATGCCGACAAGGACGTCCGCACGCAGGCCGTGTACGCGATCTCGTCGTCGTGGAACAAGGACATGAAGGGTGGGCCGGAGAAGCTCGCGAAGGTCGCGACCAGCGACAAGGAGCTCAAGGTTCGTCAGGCCGCGTGCGAGTACGGCGGCAAGCTCGGCAACAAGGCGATCCTGCCCGTGATCGAGAAGTTCACGGTAAAGGAAGACAAGGAGATGTACGGCGCCTGCATGAAGGGCCTGATCGAGATGTTCTTCCAATACCCGTTCTACGAGACCACCAGCGAGGCCGCGTACAAGCTGTTCGTCAAGCGCCTCGCCTCGCCGCACGGCCCCGATGCCCCACCGTGGACGGTGATGTCCGAGTTCAAGAAGTACTCCGACGAGAAGAACGAAAAGCTCGCCACCTGGAAGAAAAAGGCCACGTGGTTCAAGCCTGCCGACGTCAAGAAGGCGCTCGCCAGCGTCGTCGCCGACAAGAAGACCAACTGGATGGCGCGCACCGGCGCGATCGAATCGCTCGAGGGTCTCGGCGCGACCAAGGCCGAGCTCGAAGCTCTCAAGAAGGGCTACGACGAGAAAGACTTCAACGACAAGAACGTGCTGAAGAAGCTCGACGAGGCGATCGCTAAGGCAAAGTGATTCCGAACCAGCCCAAGATCGCCTTGATGATCTTGGTCGGTCGGAACTTCGCATCGATGTGATCGTCGATGCGGTCCAGCCCGCTCAGCTTCGAGAGCTTGCGGAGCCACCACGCGGCGCGCGCACCTTGCTTGATGCCGAGGAGCTGGAACAGGTGCTTCCGGCCGGCCTTGTAGAGCAGCCGGTCGATCGCCTTCATCGCGATGAAGATGCGGCCGGTCTCGACGAGCGGCCAGATCTCGCTCTTGCCCGCGGTGGAGCCGCTGCGTTCGAGGATCGCGTTGACCGCGCGCCGCGCCGCCTCGTTCGCGCCCTCCATGGTCGCGAGGTTGGTGTGCGTCTTCACGTAGTCGCTCGCGAGGACCAGGTTCGGGATACGAGTCCCCGCTTCGGGCCGCACGTGCCACGAGCCCGGAGGATGCACGAGCAGGCGCGAGGTGTTGATCGGGGGGAGCCCACCCGAGTAATCGAGGTCGGTGTCGAGGTGATAGCTGTGGCGGAGATCGTCGGTGAGGATCGTGCCGCCTTCGCCCGCGCCGTTGACAGCCGACTTGATCTGGTACCAGACCTCGTCGGCGATCTCGTCGGGTGTGCACATCTTCGCCGTCTTCGGGATCAGCTTCCCGGGCGTGTTCCACTCGCTGATGTCGACGGAGATGCACCCCCCGACGCTGCCGTCGCCGTAGGTCTTCCGGAACAGGCCGAGCTGGCGCCAGAACTGCGGCTGGCTGATCGCGGTGAGCGCCCACGGTGCATCGGGGAAGAACAGGTGGCCGCGCACCATCGGCACGTCCTCGTAGAGGAAGTACTGGATGCCGACCATCCACGACGCGAGCTTGTCGACGTCCTCGAGGCGAAGCTTGTCGAGTGCCGGATCGAGCGCGCCCATCGCCGGTGTGATCAGCTGCATCGCCGTCTCGAGCGGCACCGCGAGCACGTAGTAATCGGCGGTGACGGTGCCGGCGCCCGAGAACGTGACGTGGCTGATCTTGCCGCCCGCGACGTGCAAGCCCGTGCAGGTCTCGCCGAGGTGCAGGCCGACACCCTTGCTGGTCAGGTGCGCGATCCACGGATCGATCCACATCTGCGTCGTCGGGCCGCCCATCGTGCGGTCGGTGTGACCGCCGGTCGCGCCGAAGTCGGCGAACAGCTGCATCGAGATCGTCCCGATCGTCCGCGCCGAGCCGACGACGGGATCCATCGCCACCATCATCCGCGGGATGCCGCGCTGGGATTTTGCAAAACCCTCCGAGTACGCTGAGGCGTCGAGGTACTCCCACCACGAGATGTTCTCGTACTCGCCCTCGCGACGCTCGTCGGAGCTGGTCGCGTACTCGAGGAGCTTGGAGACGTAGACGCTGATGTCCTCGGCGTCGAAGTCGAGTTCCTGGAAGAACAGCTCGAGCGTCTCGATCAGGTTGTAAGCCTTGCCGACCTGCTTGCGGTTGAACTTGTACCAGGTGGAGGTGTCGATCAGCGCGAGCGCCGCTTCGCTGGTCGGTTGCAGGTGATCGACGACGAAGCCCGCACCGTCGGGGATCTTCGCCATCGTATCGATGATGTGCTTGTAGAACCGAGGGTAGAACCGGAACCCGTGCTCGCCGGGCAACGGCCGTCTTCCCGGCGGGGCCACGCCGTGCGCTTGCGAGCGTGCTTTTCCGCCGAAGTCCGGCCGAGCTTCATAAACGTCGACGGTGAACCCGCGGTCGACCAGCTCGTGCGCGGCCGAGAGTCCACCGATTCCACCGCCAATCACCACCACGTGGGGCATGCGAGCCGAGGATTGGCGAGGCGTGACTCGGAGGCAAGGGGTTGGTGCCGGTTCGCGCCTCCGCAGCGTGCGACCGAGCGAACCCGCTCGGGACACGACCCTCGAATCGAGCTCCTACGATGGCTTCGTTCGTGAATGAGCACTCCGTCGCCTTGAAGAAACCTCCCGAACCCGCCCGCCGCACCGAGGTCCTCAATGCGCGGCGCGAGCTCAAGATGGCGCAGTCCGCCCACGCCTATGTTCGCGGCAGCACCGACCGCTTCTACCAGTGGGTCGCAGAGCAGCCGGAGACCCGGATCCCGGTCGGGCCCCCGATCTGGATCTGCGGCGATTGTCACGTCGGCAACCTCGGACCGATCGGGCACCACGATGGCGCCACGGTCGTCGAGCTTCGCGACCTCGATCAGACCGTCGTCGGTAATCCGGCGCACGATCTGCTCCGGCTGGCCCTGTCGCTCGCGATGGCCTGTCGCAGCTCGGATCTCCCGGGCGCGACCACGGCGCGGATCACGGAGGATCTGATCGCGGGCTACGAGCGCTCCTTCGACGGCGAGTCGACCGACGAGACGATCGACGAGCTACCCTCGCCGATCCGTCCCGTGATGAAGAGCGCGGTGCGGCGCACGACGAAGCAGCTGTTCCGCGACCGGATGGGTGCGAGCAGCCGGAGGATCCCGCACGGTCGCAGGTTCTGGCCCCTGGCCGCCGAGGAGCGAGCCGGCACCGCCGCGCTCCTCAAGACCGAGCCGGTCCGCCAGCTGGTGACGATGCTGGCCGCCCGCGCCGATACCGCGCGGGTCGAGTTTCTCGATGCGGCGTTCTGGGCGAAGGGATGCAGCTCGCTCGGGCTGTGGCGCGTCGCCATGCTCGTCGAGATCGTCGAGGATCGTAAGCGCGGTGGGCAGCGGCGGACGCGGTCGCTGCTCGACCTCAAGCAGGCCGTCGCGGCGCGCAGCCTGTGGGTCGGCGGCGAGGCACCCGGCCTGGCCCATGGCGAGCGCGTGGTGCGTGGCGCGCAGGCCCTGGCGCCAGCCCTCGGTGCACGGATGACGAACGCGGAGCTGCTCGGGCGCTCGGTGTTCATCCGCGAGCTGTTGCCGCAGGATCTCAAGGTCGAGCTCGACCACATCTCGGTCGACGATGGTCGCGATGTCGCGTTCTATCTCGGGAAGGTGCTCGGGCGGGCGCACGGCCGCCAGCTCGACGCCGCGACCCGCGGGCGGTGGCACGGCGAGCTGATGAAGCATCGCAGCAAGGCGCTCCACGCCCCGAGCTGGCTGTGGCACGCGCTGGTCGATCTGGTCAGCGTGCACGAGCACGCGTACCTCCAGCACTGTCATCGCTACGCGCTGGCCGCCGATCGCGCCGGTGTCACGCCGGAGATCGCGGAGGCGCTGGTGATCGCGCACGACTCGCCGTCGATGCAATCGGCACCCGAGGCGGCGGACGCACCGGCGCCCGAGCATGTACCGGCGCCCGAGCACGCGCCGGTGCCCACCGCCGAGGACGCCCCGCCGATCGAAGCTACCGCTTGAACCAGTCGAGGATCTGCCCGGCCTTCACCGGATCGAGCGCCTTGTTCTCGTCCCCGTGATCGCCGCCCTTGAGCAGGTCCCACTTCACGCGTGCGCGACAATCGATCAGGAAGTCGCGAATCAGCACCGCCGTCGAGTGGTACTGGTTCTTGTCGCCGACGAAAAAATACACGGGCGGCGTCGGCTTCGCGCAGCGGCCGTCCAGCGGGCCCATCGCGCCGCCGTGCATCACCAGTCCGGCAAAGCCCTGCCAGCTGCGCACGTGCATCCCGATGTATGCGCCGCCGCCCGACCAGCCGGCGAGGACGATCTTCGAGCGATCGATCGGAGCGCTCGCCGCGACCTTATCGATCTGGTCGTGGACCCACTTCGGATCGCCGGTCCACATGTACCAGACGCCGTCCTTGCACCCGAGCTCCTCCGGGCACTGCAGGGACAGCACGCCGAACCCACGCTCGATCGCGGCATCGCGCCAGCGCGACAACCAGTGCGTCGCCGTGCCGTGATCGCCGTGGAGGACGACGAGGAGTGGAACGGGCTTGTCGGTGTCGGGCCACGCGACGGCGCAGCCATCGCAAGGTGGTTCCGGCGTGCCGGCGGTCGCCGGGCTCGCGGTCGCGATCAGGGTCGCGATCGAGAGCAGCCGGCGAGACATCGTTTCCATGATCGCGGGAAACGGCTTGGAACACAAACCAATCTTGGGTGACTTGCGAAATGCCATCGTGCATGGCGTTCCGCAGCTTGGCGCCACACGCCCTCGAGCTCGTTCCATAGCCACGCGCCGAGGGTCGCGCGATAGCGCCTCAGCGTGGGTGGATCGAGATGGATGCCGATGATCTGGCCTCGCGTCCCCCTTCGCCGAGGGATCGCGAGAGGCGCTGCTGCTTCGAGCTCGTCGTCGTCTTCGTCTTCTTCGGCTTGGTCATTGAACTGCGCCGCCGGTGTTCCACGCGACCGCAGGCGCCAGCGGGCCGAGGTCGACCCGTTCTCCTCGCAGCGCCGCGATCGCGAGCAGATCGATCCGCGTCATGTTGTGTGCCACCGCGCGATCGAGCGTCCGCCTCCACTGTGACTGACCGAGCAGCTGTTCGGCCTGCGCCTGGAGACGGAGCGCCGTCGCCGCGTAGAACGAGTGCTTCGAGCGCGCCGCGGTCCGTTTCGCCGTGGCCAGGGCGAGCTTCGCAGCGTCGCGATCACCGGCGCGCGCGAGGCCGAGGTTCGCGATCGTCTGCGGGATGTCGACCATCGTCATGAAGGCGGGCATCGTCGACAGCCACTGCGCGCGTAGGGATGCGGTGACCTGCTGCGTGATCGCGAGGGCGCGGTGCCAGTCGTGCTCGGCGAGCGCGAGCTCGGCCTCGAACACACCGCGGTAGATCGCGGCGACCCCGATCGTCGACACCGGATCGGCTTCGAGGGCGCGGAGCTGGGCGTGCGCGTCATCGAGATCGCCGGCGAGGATGTAGGCGCGACCGCGATGCGAGCCGGCCATGGCGCGGCCGAACAGATCGTCGCTCGGCGCGTCGGCGAGCATCTCGAGCGCGCGAGCCGGATTGCAGGCGAAGATCTCGCCGAGCGCGCCGTGGGTGCGGAGGAACGAGGCTTCCCACGAGCGCTCGAGCCCGAGCTGGGCAGCGACCCGTTCGCCGGCTTCGCGGCAGGTGCGCATGCGGATCCAGTCGCCGCGCAGCGTGCAGAGGATACCGCGGGCGCCGTGGATGACCATCTGTGGATAGATGGTGGGCGTCATCTGCGAGAGCTGATCGGCGCGGGCGAGGGCGCGATCACCGAACCGGCCGAGCGTGCCGGCGGCGAGGTACCCGGCGAGCATCGCGAGCCCCTGGGCGTACGCTGCGAGATCGCCGGTGTGCTCGGCGAGGGCGATGCCGCGGAGCACGTACTCGAGTGCTTCGATCGGGTGTGGCGTGGACAGGTACGAGGCGATCGCGCGATAGGCATCGGCACGTACCGGGTCGGCGGCGATCCGCGTGCGAGGTGTGCGCGCGAGCCACTTCACCCCGACGGCGAGCGCCCGACTGATCGAGAGCGCGCGACTCGACGTGCGCTTCTCGCCGCGGCGAGACAGGACCTCGTCGAGCAGCGCGAGGGCGCGTTCGATCTCGCCGAGCTTGAGCAGGGCCTCGGCGGCGCGCACCCGGTACTCGTCCCCGTCGATCGACTGTCCTCGCCGCTGCACGGCACCGAGGCGCGCGGCGGAGCCGAGGCTTGCGTCGCGCTCGCGGGCGACGGCGAGGAAGTGATCGGCTGCGGCGGCGAGCCGGCCATCGAACATCAGCGCTTCGGCGAGCTTCGCGCGGACCGGGCGGCGATCGACGACAGCCGCGGGATCCTCCACGGCGCGCAGATCCTCGCGGGTACCGCGCGGGAACGTCGGGATGACGGGCACGGCGTCGATCATCCGCGGTGCGGTCGTGATCGAGCTCGCGTCGACATAGATCGACCCCATGGGCTCGGGCGGCGCGAAGCTGGGCTTCGGCGAGCCGGTCGGCGTCTTGCGACGCGTCGACTTGATCGCGATCAGCTCCGCCGTGCGCACGTGCTCCGCGGCCGACGGAAGTGGATCGAGCTCGAGCGCCTTCGCGTACCAATCGGCGGCGGTGGCCCACGCGAGCTGCGCGAACGCGGCGTCACCGGCGGCGACGGCCCAGCGTGCTGCCCGAGGGGACTGACCGGCGTGCTGCCAGTGATACGACAGCTGCTCGGCGTTCGCGTCGGGCGTGCGCTCGAACCAGGCGGCGAAGCGCGCGTGGCGATCGCGGCGCGTGACCAGGAGCATGCCTTCGTGCGCGGCGTTGCGCAGGCGCTGGTGATAGAAGGCGTAGACCGCATCGCCGGCGGCCGACGGGATCGCGCGGAGCACGCGTGCCTCCTCGAGGCCGCGCAACACCGACGACAACCGCGACGCCGGGAGCTCGGCGAGCTCGCGGAGCTGCGGGAACGACGTCGCACCGGTGGCGAGCGAGGCGAGCTCGGCGACCAGCTGCTCCTGCGGCGTGAGCCGCGAGATCCGGCGGACCTCGGCCTGGTGAGGGGAGGGTGGCTGCGACAGATCGGTGTCTGCGAGCTCGCGCCCGATCATCTCCGCGAGATACGGGTTGCCGACGGCGAGCTTCGCGGCCGCGTCGAGGCGATCGAGGGGGACGCTCGGGGCGAGGTCGCCGATCAGCGACGCGAGATCGGCCTCCGGCATCGCCGGCAGATCGATCAGCTCCGCCGCGGGACCGAGCCGCTCGAGCAGGGCGCGCATCGTGTCCAGGTGCGGGGTAGAGCGCGAGCTCGGCGTTGGCGGGCGAGCCAACGCCGAGCTCACGGGTGAATCCGTCATCCAGGTGGCGAGCACGGTGAGCGGGCGATCGATCTTCTCGACCAGGAAGGCGAGCAGCTCGAGGCTGTCGGCATCGGCCCACTGGAGATCGTCGATCGCGAGGACACCGCGTGGGTTGAGGGCGCGGAACAGCTGGGCGAGGGCGGCGAGCGCACGTTCACGCTCGACGCGGAGATCGATCGCGGGCGGCGGCATCAGGCCGGTGATCTGTTCGATCAGCGCGCCGAGGACGGGGAACACGCGGCCGAGCGCACCGGCGTGCTCGACGGTGCCGATCAGGGTGGGCTCGCTCCCCAGCTGGGTGGCGAGGTCGTCGATGATCGAATCGAACGCGCGGTACGGCACGCGCTCGCGCTCGTGGCAGCGCCCTCGCCACACGATCGCGGTGTGCGTGCCACCCGACGCAGCCGCATGGACGTTGCGACACGCCTCCTCGATCAGCGCCGTCTTGCCGACGCCCGATGGACCGGCGACGAGCACCAGCCGCCCGCGCGCCTCGGGATCCGAGATCCGCGCGGCGAGCTGCCCGAGCTCGTGGGTGCGGCCGACGAAGCGCTGCGCGCGATACGCGGGCCGGGGTTGGGATTGCGCACCCGACAGTAGCGACGCGACCTCGAGTGCGGTGGGCCGCTGGGTCGGATCGTGCGTCAGCATGCGCGCGATCGCCTCGTCGAGATCCGTCGGCAGCTCGGGGTCGAGGTGCGACGCGCGCGGGATCGGCACGCGCGTGTGCCGCGACAGGAACCCGAGCGTTCCACCGAACGGCGGCGTGCCGGTGACCAGCTCGTACGCGAGCACGCCGAGCGCGTAGACATCCATCGCCGGCCCGACGAGGAGCCGCTCGAGGTACTCGGGCGCGAGATACGCCGCGGTGCCGACGATGCGAGCTTCGCGGGCGAGATCGTCGTCCTGACGCGTGCGCTCGAGTGCCAGCCCGAAATCGAGCAGCTTGACGGTGCCGTCGACCACGATCGCGTTCGAGGGCTTGACGTCGCGGTGGATCACGCCGCGCGCGTGGAGGAACGCGATCCCCTCGGCGAGCTGCGCGAGCACGGAGCGGACGCGCGAGTGATCGACCGGCTGCGCTCGCGTGCCTCCGGCATGACCCTCGCCGGTGATGCCGTTCGACAGCTCGGTGTTGGCACTCTGCAGCGGCACCACCGTGCGCGTGGTGTGGTCGAACGGCACCGATAACCCGATCGGCTCCGCCGAGCCGGAGCGCTTCGCGACGTAGCGCCGCGGATCGATGCCGGGCAGGAACTCCATCGTGAAGTAACAGGAGCCTTCGGTCGCGACCAGCTCGTAGAGCTCGCACAGGTTGGGGTGGCGCAGCGACGCGACCACGCGGAACTCGCGCTTGAGCCACAGCGACGCGTCGGCATGGCCGAGGGCGCAGAACTTGATCGCGACGTCCATGTCGAGTCGGAGGTCGCGCCCGAGATAGACCACGCCCATCCCACCGCGACCGAGCTCGCGAACCACATGATAACGATCCCCGAGGAATCGCTCCGGCACCCGGCGATCGACCACGTCCGCCACGCCTGTCAGGGTAAGGTGCGGCGCGTGTCCGACGCAATCACGCGGGCGATCGAGCGCCACGGTCCCGACGAGGTTTGTCGCGTTCTATCGGACCTGCTCACCCCGGAGCGGATCGGCCGGATCGACGCCGTCCTGGCCGCCCGGCTCGCCTCGGTGATCACCGTCGTCGAGGACACCTACGATCCCCACAACGCCGCCGCGACCATCCGCACCACCGAGGCCATCGGCCTCCAGGAGCTGCACGCGATCGAGCCCACCAACAAGTACCCGGTGGCGCCCGGGGTGACGCGGGGGGCCCACAAGTGGATCGACCTGGTCCGCTGGAGGTCGCACGCCGACGCGATCGCCTCACTCCACGCCCGCGGGTTCAAGGTGTACGCGACGGCTCCTGGTGCGACGCACTCGATCGACGACATCGACGTCAACACTCCGATCGCGATCGCGTTCGGCAACGAGCACGATGGGCTGCGTCCCGAGACGATCGCGGCCTGTGATGGCGCCGTGGTCGTGCCGATGTACGGCTTTTCGGAGAGCTTCAACCTGTCGGTCACCGTCGCCCTCGCGATGAGCCGGATCGCGGCGCGGAGGCGGGCTGCGATCGGCGCGCTCGGCGATCTGGAGGACGACCGGAGGCGGATTCTGCGGGCGCGCTGGTTCGCCCTGAAGATCCGCGGTGTGGATGGGGTCCTGGAGCGTCTGCTTCTGTAACGATCTCCGTACCTTTGGCGTGTCCTCACGGACACGTCGTGATGTGGCATCGGGGACATAACCGCGCCACTATGCGCTTACCTCTTGGGGATCCTCGCGAAAGCAGAGGACACGTCGGGTCTCACGCTTGCAGAACAAACGCGACATGCCTCCTTCTCGTACGGCGCGGATGTGGACGCCGACGGCGCCCGAGTCCGCCCCTGGTAACGCCGACAAGAAGGCGAAGGGCGGCGAACGGCCAGGCGGCAAGGCGCCGAAGAACGCGCCGAAGAAGAGCCGCTGGTGGGTGAGACTGATCAAGTGGGGCTTCCTGCTCGGCTTGATCGGGCTCGTCCTCTCGGTCGGCACCGTCGCGTTCGTGTTCTGGTACTACAGCCGCGACAAGAACCTTCCGGATCCGAGCGGGCTGTCCGAGATCAGGCATAGACAGGTCACCTGGATCGTCGATCGCAACGACCAGCGGATCGGCGTCGTCTACGGCGAACCGAAGGTCTGCGTGCGCAAGAAGGGCGCGGGACCTGGTCCCGATAAAACGGCCGCTCCGAAACCAGCGCCGGCCACGGATGACGACAAGGTCGACGAGGCGGTCGAGAACCTACGCAAGCCGCCGTGCGCGTCCAACGACGACTGCGACAAGGCGTCGGAGTGCAAGCTCGACGAGCACGAGACGCGCACGTTCATCCCGTACGACAAGATCCCGAAGACGCTGATCGACTCGCTGATCGCCACCGAGGACAGGTCGTTCTGGGATCACGGCGGCGTCGACTACACGGGCATGTTCCGCGCGTTCTGGGCCAACCTGCGCGCCGGCAAGGCGAAGCAGGGCGCCTCGACGATCACGCAGCAGGTCGTCAAGAACCTGTTGCTGACGCCCGAGAAGTCGTTCAAGCGCAAGATCCAGGAGATCATCATCGCGCGGCGCCTCGAGAAGGTGCTGACGAAGGAAGAGATCCTGACGCTCTACCTGAACCAGGTGAACTTCGGTAACGCGCGCTACGGCGTCGCCGAGGCCGCGCGGTTCTACTTCGGCAAGGAGCCCTCGCAGCTCGACGTCGGTGAGTGCGCGCTGCTCGCCGGCCTCCCGCAGTCGCCGGAGAACTACGCGCCGAATCGCAAGAAGAACCAGGCCGCCGCGAAGGGTCGCCAGATCCACGTGCTCAACCGGCTAGTCGAGATGAGCACCGCGAACCCCGGGCAGCTGCGCGGCAAGCCGCTCTCGGTCGACGAGGCGCAAAAATGGATCAACGCGCCGATGAAGATCGTCGAGGTCCCTTTCCCCGCGCTCAACTCCGCGCCGGAGTGGGAGCGCCGGGTTCGCGAGGAGCTGATCTCGAGCAAGTGCGGCGGCAAGCCGACCTGCCCCGACGGCGAGACCTACCTCGACACGCTCGGCGCCACGGTGCGCACCACGCTCGATCCCAAGGTCAACGCGGACGCGCTGAAGGCGCTGCAGACCGGCCTGCGTGGCGTCGACAAACGCGCCGGGATCGCGCGCGTCAAGCGGTCGCTCAAGGACAAGATGGCGGACGAGCTGCGCAAGAAGCTGGCGCGCGTGACGCCCGAGAGCGGGCTCGTCAAAGGCGAGGAGTACGAGGCGATCGTGACGGCGGTGCACGACGACGACCGCGAGCTCGAGGTCGATCTCGGCAGCTTCCAGGCCGGCGTGATCGTCGACGACGATCGCTACCTGCCGACCGACGACGACGGCAAGGTCGACAAGCTGTCGACGCGGTTCAAGAAGAACGACGTCGTCGAGGTGGTGTGGCACCCGGATGCCGACAAGAAGCCGACGAAGCATGCGAAGCATCGCGTCGCGTTCCCGCGCGGTCCCGAGGGCGGCGTGGTGGTGCTCGAGGTCAAGACGAGGAAGGTCCGCGCGCTGGTCGGCGGGTACAACATCAAGCGCGGCGGCCTCAACCGCGCCACGGATTCGAAGCGCCAGCCGGGCAGCTCGTTCAAGCCGTACGTGATGGCGGCGGGCATCAAGCTCGGTGCAGGCAAGGAGGTCGATCAGGCCGGTCACATCATGTACACGCCGGCGTCGATGGTGATCGATGCACCGGATCCTGACGATCGCCTCGGCTACAAGCGGTGGCTGCCGAAGAACTACGAGTCCGGCAACTTCGAGGGCCCGGTGCTGCTGCGCCACGCACTCGCGAAGTCGATCAACACCGTCGCGATCCGCATCTACAACAAGATCACGCCGACGCGGATCATCGATCTGGCCACGGCGGTCGGGCTCGATGCCTCCAAGTTCCCGACGTCACCCGCGCTCGCGCTCGGCGCCGGCGAGGTGACGCTGCTCGAGCACACCAACGCGATGACGACGTTCGCGGCCGGCGGCAAGACGGCGAAGCCGGTGTTCATCGACACGATCGACGGCAAGGCCACCGACGGCGGCGTCGCCACGCAGGTGGTCGAGCCCGAGGTCGCCTACGTCACCGTCGACATGATGCGCTCCGTCGTGACGAGCGGGACCGGCATCAGCGCGAGCAAGCTCGGCATCCCGATCGCCGGCAAGACGGGGACGTCGAACGATGCGAAGGACGTGTGGTTCATCGGCCTGACGCCCGACTACGCGATCGGCGTGTGGATCGGCTACGACGAGCCGAAGTCGATGGGGCGCGAGACCGGTGGCGGCACCGCCGTGCCGGTGTTCATGGACGTCGCGAAGTCGATGAAGCTGCCGGCGAAGCCGTTCCCACGGCCGCCGAAGGTCGTCGAGGTCAAGATCGATCGCGACAGCGGTCTCAAGGCGCCGGATGGCTGGCCGAAGGACAAGACGATGACCGAGGTGTTCGTCGAGGGGACGGCTCCGACCGAGGAAGCGACCGCCGAGACCAACGACGTCAAGGGCGAATACAACGAGTGAGGCGGTGGCCGCGGCGTGATGGTCGACGAAAAGGGGACGGACCCCTTGGGGGTGAGGTGCGACGAAAAGGCGACGGACCGCTTTTGCCGATCGTGGTGCTCTCGCTGCTCGTGATGACGGCACCTGCGCTGGCCGGTGATCCACCCGTCGTGGATGCGAGTGACTTCTACGCGCGGCTCGCGACGGCGGTGAGACAGAAGGTCGATGCGGCGGTGGCCTCGCACGCACCGAAGCTGACCCCGCCGGTGCCGATCAAGCCGGCGTGGAAGGTGGTGCGGCTCGGATCGATCGAGCTCGGTGCCCCGCTCGTCGCGCTCGCCGCTGCAGACCTCGATGGGGATCCCAGGTCCGCGGAGCTCTACGCGGTGACGCCGCGCGAGGTGGTCGCGATCGGCTGGCGCGGTGGCAAGCCCGTCGAGCTCGGGCGCGTCGCGTTCTCGGGCGAGCGTGCGGTGCCCGAACCGCGCGATGTCGTCGGGACGGTGACCGTCGAAGGAAAGGAGCTCGTCGCGGCGGCCTCGTCGTGGGCGAAGGACCTGCGCGTGACATGGAGCGGCAAGAAGCTGGTCGGCCAGCACGGTCAGGCGGGGTTCCTGCTGTGCCCGGGCCTGCGTGCGCAGCTCCAACCGGGTCGCAATCACTTCACGACGAACACGTTCGAGACGCGGTGTCGCGACGACTTGGTCGACGCCACGGGGCAAGCGCTGCGCGTCAAGGCCGAGCTGGCGACGACCGGCAAGCTGGCGGTCACCGTCGAGACGTGTCCGGCAGGCAGCTGCACGCCGACCGGCAAGTTCGAGTACAGCAACGTCGGCGTTGCGTTCACGATCAGCGACGTCGATCGCGACGGCACGCCCGAGGTCGTCGTCTCCGAGGCCTCGGCTCCGTACGCGTCCGACTCCGCGAAGGTGATCACGCTCGGCGGCGACGAGAAGAAGGGCATCTTCAAGAAGTCGTTCATGGGTGGCGTCGCCGGCCTGGTGGTCGCCGACGGTGACGATCCCGACGACATCCCGGAGGTGATCGCGGCGGTGCGTCTCGCGGGCTCTACCCGAGTCGATCTGTGGAGGCTCGATTGAGCGCACGTCGATCGGGGACAGGATCCACCCCCGCAAGTCCCCGCGATCACACGTGGTCTGGCTGCAAACGTAAAATTGCTCGAGCGAGCGCGCTGATCGCGTTCGCGGTTGCGCTGAGCGCGGAGGCAGAGACGCGTCCGCGCTACGCGGGCAAGGTCGATGGTGCGCTGCTGGGTGCGCCGGCGACGCTCGATCCCGCGGCGGCGCAGAGCCATGCCGAGCTCACCGTCACCGGGATGATCTTCGACACGCTGTATCGGATCGAGATCACCGGCTCCGTCGAGCCGCGGCTCGCCGCGACCAAGCCCGACCTCGACAGCACCAAGCTGGTCGCGCGGATCGCGATCCGCAAGGGCGTGCACTTTCACGATGGTTCGGCGCTGACCTCGGCCGATGTCGCGGCGTCACTCGAGCGATCGCGAACGGGCGCAGGCAAGTGGGCGCTTGCACCGATCGCGACCATCAAGCACTCCACCGACGAGATCGAGCTGACGCTGCGCTCGCCCATCGACGTCGCCACGATGCTGTCGCTCGCACCGACGGCGATCACGCGGCAGGGGAAACCACCGGGGGCCACGCCGAACGGCACCGGTCCGTTCAAGCTGAGCTCCCTCGATCGGACGAACCGCAAGCTCGTGCTCGACGCGTTCGACGACTACTTCGCGGGCCGCACGTACCTCGATCGCGTGGTGCTGCACTGGTTCGACAAAGCCGACGCCGAGGCGAAGCGGTTCGAGACCGATGACGGGCAGTTGTCGTCGCGCGGCGTCGCGGCGTTCACGGGCAGCCAGCCGAAGTTCCGCGCGGCGGCCGTGGATGGGCCCAAGTCGCTGCTTGTCTACGTCGGCTTTGGCAAGAAGCACGCGGATGTGCTGCGCGAACCGGAGTTCCGGAGAGCGCTCGATCTCGCACTCGATCGCAACGCGCTGGTCTCGGTGAATCGTGGCGAGGCCGTGGTGCCCGCCGGTGAGCCGGTCCCCGTCGAGGCCGGCGCTCCCGTGCCGACGCCGCTGATGCGCACCGGCGACATCGCGCTCGCGCGGGCGGCGCTGTCGGTCGCGGCGCGGCGCGTTCCCGCCCTCATGCCGACGAGCGCCTCGCAGCTCACGCTCGAGGTCGCCTTCGAGGACACGCGCCCCGACGATCGCGAGATCGCGGAGCGGGTCGCGCGTGCGCTCGGCAAGCTCGGCATCAACACGACGCTGGCGGGGCTCAGCGGCACCGAGCTCCGCGATCGGATCGCGCGCGGCACCACGGACCTCTACGTCAACCAGCTCGCAGCACCCCTCCAGGTCCCGTGGGCGTGGTGGAGCGCGGCGTTCGCCGTCGGTGGCGATGACTGGGCGTCGACCAAGCTCGCCGCCGGGCAGCTGACGATGGAGGTCGCGCGCAAGGAGTTCGCGGCGCGCCATCCGATCGTGCCGCTGATGTTCCGCGGCGTGCGGATGTGGCATCGCGCCGATCTGCGCGGGCTGCGGTTCGATGCCACGGGCCGCCCGTGCCTCGAGGAGGTCTTCGTGTTCGGCGTGCCGGTCAAGACGGGGGCCGCACCGTGAAACGAGCGGGCCAACCATGAAACTGCGGGGTCGGTTCACGCTCACGCTCGCGCTCGCGGCGCTCGTGCCGATCTCCGTCGCCGCGGTGGTGACGCGGCAGGTGATCGCGTCGAGTGCGCGCGACGAGTATCGCGACCTCCGCAAGAGCTCCGAGGAAGCGGCGAAGGCGATCGTCGAGCGTCACCTCAAGCAGGTCGACGAGGTCGTCAAGTCGCTCGCGCGTGACGATCATCCCTACGTCGCCGGCATGCTCCGCGATCACATCAAGAACAAGCTCGCCGACAAGCTGCTGTCCGTCCGAGAGCAGGCGCTGCCGTGGAAGAACGGCCTGTCGCTCGACGTGCTGACGATCGTCGACGACACGCGGCCCGTCAACATCATCCTGGTCTCCGCCCACCTGCGCTCGGCCAACAACGAGCAGGATCCGATCAACATCCGCAAGCGCGCGGCCGACACCAAGGGCGCGCCGTACTTCGCCCTCGAGACCGTGCAGTTGCCGCTCGACGTGCGCCGCACCCCGAACGGCAAGGACACCGAGACCGTGCTGGTCGCCGAGGCCACCCGGCTCTCCACCGACGGGCCGTACTCGTTCGGCGTGCTCGCGGGCCGGCGGTTCGATGCCGACCTGCTGTCCTCGGTGTGGCGCGAGGGCCGCGTCGACGTGCGCGTCGTCGACGGCACCGGCAAGGTCCTGGTGCAACCGCGGGGCAAGAACTGGAGCGAGCTCGCGGTCGATCCGCCGAGCACGATCGGGTTGCCGGGCCTGGGTAAGACGCCGTTCGCCACCGTCGAGATCGCAGTGTCGGACGGCGACCTCGACTCGGTGCTCCGCAAGCTGACGTACACCTCCGCCGGGCTCGCGCTCGCCGCCCTCGGTGCCGTGGTGTTGATCGGCCTGCTCGTCGCACGTCGCACCGCCCGCGATCTCGAGTCGCTCGCCGAAGGCTCGCTCGCCGCCGCGCGTGGCGAGCTCGACTACCGCGTGCCGGTGCGCAGCAAGGACGAGGTCGGTGCGGTCGCGAACGCGTTCAACTTCATGATGCAAGATCTCCAGACCTCCAAGGATCGGCTCGTGATCGCCGAGCGCATCGCGGCGTGGCAAGAGATCGCGCGCCGGCTCGCGCACGAGATCAAGAACCCGCTGACGCCGATCCAGATGGCGATGGATACGCTGCGCAAGACCTGGCGCAAGAAGCACCCCGAGTTCGGCGAGATCCTCGAGGAGTCGACCACGACGGTGCTGCAGGAGGCCGATCGCCTCAAGCACATCGTCACCGAGTTCTCCGACTTCGCGCGGATGCCCAAGCCCGAGTTCCAGCGCCTCGATCTCAACGAGGTGATCCGCTCGGCGCTCACGCTCTATCAAGGTGCCGCACCGGTCGAGACCAAGCTCGGCACGATCCCTCAGCTCGATGCCGACAAGAACCAGATCCACCAGGTGGTGCTCAACCTCGTCGAGAACGGGCGCGACGCGATCGGCACCCGTCCCAACGGCAGGATCGTCGTGTCGACGCGCCTCGGCGATGCGGGCGATCGCGCGATGCTGATCGTCGAGGACAACGGTCCGGGCGTGCCCTCCGAGCTCAAGGACAAGGTGTTCGCGCCGTACTTCACGACCAAGCACAACAAGGGCGGCACCGGCCTCGGCCTCGCGATCGTCCATCGCATCGTCTCCGACCACGGCGGCCGGATCACGGTCACCGAAGCGCCCGGCGGTGGTGCGCGGTTCGCGATCGAGCTTCCGCTGCGCAACGGCGCGGCGCTGCTTGTCTCGCGGATCTGATCGGCCGCGAAGCCACCTGCCTGAATAGTCGAGGAATTGCTTCCGTCGAGCCGGCGTTGGATCTATGACGTCGAGGTTCTTATGGCGAAGCAAGTGATCGAAGGCTGTCTCACTGCAATCGTGACCCCGTTCAAGGACGGCAAGCTCGACTTCGACACGCTCGCGAAGCTCGTCGACTGGCAGATCGACAACGGCATCGACGGCATCGTCGCCGTCGGCACCACCGGTGAGTCGGCCACGCTCGATGTCGACGAGCACGTCGCGGTGATCGCGGCCACGGTGAAGGCAGCGAAGGGTCGCGTGCCTGTCGTCGCGGGTGCCGGCGGGAACGCTACCACCGAGGCGATCCATCTGACCAAGGCCTCCGAGGACGCCGGCGCCGATGCCCTGCTCCATGTCACGCCCTACTACAACCGCCCGTCGCAGGAGGGCCTGTTCCGGCACTTCGAGGCGGTCTGCAAGTCCACCAAGCTGCCCGTCATCCTCTACAACGTGCCCACGCGCACCGCGTGCGACCTGCTGACCGACACCGTCGTGCGGCTCGCCGAGTTGCCGAACGTCGTCGGCATCAAGGACGCCACCGGCAACCTCGTGCGCGGTAGCGAGCTGGTCGCGAAGGTCGGCGACAGGATGACGGTCCTCTCCGGCGACGACAGCACGACGTTCCCGCTCTACGCGGTCGGCGCGCGCGGCGTGATCTCGGTCGTGTCCAACGTCTGCCCGAGGCAGATGGCGGACATGTGGGACGCGGTCAAGGCCGGCGACTGGGAGCGCGCGAAGAAGCGCCACCACGAGCTGCGCGTGCTGTCCTCCATGCTGTTCAACGAACCGTCGCCGGCGCCCACCAAGGCCGCGCTCGCCCTGATGCAGCGCACGACGATGGACGTCCGCCTGCCGCTGGTCCCTGCGACCGCGAAGCTCGTCGAAGATCTGCGCATCGAGCTCCGGACCCTGGGCCTGCTGTGACCGCGAGGGTCCTGATCCTCGGCCCCTCGGGGCGGATGGGTCGCGCGCTGATCGAGGGCGCGGCGGGGCGCACCGACGTGCGTGTGGTCGCTGCCGTCGATCGTGCCGAGGCCGCGGGGCTCCAGATCGGTGCGTTGACGTCGACCTCCGATGTCGCCGCGGGCCTCGATGCCTCGGACGTCTACATCGACTTCACGGCACCCGCGGCGACGCGCGAGGTGGCGAAGCTCGCCGCTGCGCGAAAGCGTCCCGCGGTGATCGGGACGACCGGGCTCACGGCCGACGACGAGGCCGCGCTCGCCGAGCTCGCGAAGGTCGCCCCGATCGTGGTCGCCGCGAACTTCTCGCTGGGTGTCAACCTCGTGCTCGGCTTGGTCCGCACCGCGGCCTCGGTGCTCGGCACCGAGTGGGATGCCGAGGTCGTCGAGACCCACCACCGCGCGAAACGCGACGCACCCTCCGGCACCGCGCTGATGATCGCGCGCGCGATCGCCGCGGGTCACGGCTCCGACTACGACGCCGTCAAGCGCCACAGCCGCGACGGTGACATCGGGCCTCGTCCACGTGGCGAGATCGGCGTCTCCACGGTCCGCGGTGGCGACGTGATCGGCGAGCACACCGCCACGTTCTTCGGCGCCGCCGAGCGCATCGAGATCGGTCACCGAGCGTCGTCGCGCTCGATCTTCGCCGCGGGCGCCCTCCGCGCAGCCGCCTGGGTCGTCGGCAAATCTCCGGGCCGCTACGACATGCTCGACGTGCTAGGGTTCGCCCACTAGTGACCGCGACCGAACGCATCACGATGGTCGTCCTCAACGACGACGGCTCGCGCGACAAGTTCACGCTGTCGTCGTGGGTCGGCATACCTCGCAAGCACGAGCTCATGTGGATCGGGGACGACCCGTACATGATCATCGAGGTCGAGTACGCCGTCTCCGAAGGCTTCTTCGGTGCGCGCTCGATCGACGCCGCCGGCGTCTACGTCCGCCGTCTCACCAAGGACGAGCAGGACGCCGTCGCGCGCCGGCTCGCGAACCCGGTACGCGGCAAAGACGAACAGCCGTTCCGACCATAACCTGAACCGCCGTCCGTCGAGCCGCCTCCGGCGATCCGCCTGTCGCCGCCTACGACGCCGGCGTCACGGAGCAGCTCCGGTTGGATACGCAGTGCTGTCGAAGCGATCATCAACCGCAAGGTGTGCGATCCATTTCTCGTTTCGCACTGAAAAGCGGAGCGAAGCGCGCACCTCGACGCGTGCGATTCTCTCGAGCCGAGCCGACGCGACCTCCTCGGCGACTTCCTTCAGGGAGCCTGCGCGGTAGAGATCGAGGTCGTCATCGAATTCGAGGCGCTCTCCTTCAACCGTCATCGCTGCCTGCAGCTGGAGTAACACCGCACGTGGATCGGTTTCCCAGTGCGCCTTCACCGGCGTCGCGAGTTCCTCGATGAGCTGGTGAATCGACGGCAAGACGAACGGGTGATCGACCTCGTCGTGCAGCTCGATGGACTCCTCGTCAATGACTTCATCGGCGTGCTCGAGTAGCCACTGCCCGGCGAACAGCCACGCATTCCCGCGGTCGGCATCGGGCCAGAGCGCGAGGATCTCGTCCTCGAGGAGCGAGTCGGCGAGGACGCGCGCGAGGAATCCGGTCTCGGGAAACACGCGCTCGATATCGAACGTCGCGAGGACAAACTCGAGATCGATGCTCCGGCCTTTCCGCTCGCGTACCGTCACCCGATAGAGCGTCGAGCTCACCGCCGCATCCTATCGCTGTCCGAAGTCAACGTGCTCCGAGGC
>JANNBP010000316.1:0-2029 GCA_031385555.1 Deltaproteobacteria bacterium
CTGCGCGCAGCCACCGAGCAGCAGGCAGACGGGTAGCCACACACGGGCTTGGCTCACCGCCAAGCTCCCGCGTGGCCCGTTGAACGAACCAGGGCCCTCATCACTGCGAAAATCGTATCACCGGCGAGGGATCGCGTGCGCTCTTTGGTGCACGCCCATGATCGCCTCGTCGGGCGACGGCGTTGCGGTCAGCCGGACCAGCGTGACGACCGCCCCGTCACATCCATTCGCTACTTGTCGTGGCTGTCGCCCTCGTCACTCTCGTCGTTGGCCGCCGCATCGCCGTCACGCCGCCAGAACCGCAGGCCGCGCTTGCTCTCGCGCTCGTCCCCGGGGGGCGCACCGTTGTCCTTATCCTTATCCTTGTCCTTCTCCTTGTCTTTGCTCTCGTCGGGCATCTTCGCGTCGTTGCGCTTGAGCCGGACGCTCGCCTTGACGTCGGGCTCGCTGCCCATCAGCCGCTCGCTGTTCGGGATGAACCGGATCTCGGTCTTGATCTCGAACGACAGCGTCGTCAGGATCTTCGCGATCTCGTCGGTCAGGTTGAGGCTTCCGAGGAACTCGCGGGTCTCCCGCGCGATGATCTCGAACACCCGGTCCTTGGCCCCGTCACCCTTCTCCGCGAGGTAGCCGGCCATGTCGGGGAGGCTCTCCTTCGCCAGCTTGCGGATGCCCTCCTCGGTGGAGAACACCGCGCCCATGCCGGCTGCGAACGTCTTCTTCACCAGCTCGGGAACGAGGCTCTCGAGCTTCCGCCGGATGGTCTCCGGCAGCTCCTTCTCGTCGCCAGGCTTGTCGTCGTCGGCGGCCATACGACGTGGGTACCACGGTGATATCTTCGTGTCATGGCCGAGCCGGCGCCGAGAGGGGAACACTCCGTCCGCGAGGACGGGGCGCCGCCGCCTGTCACGCATAGCCAGCCCTTACCGCGCCTGCATAGCCCGGCCGACTCCGTCCACGCGCTGACCGCGATGAAGCGGAACTACCGCGACGATCGGGTGGGCCGCCGCCCTCCCCTTCGCATGCGCAGCTGGCGCGCGTACTGGACGACGTGGATCGTGATCTGGAGCTACCTCTGGCTCCGCTTCCGCTCGCGCTGGCATTCCGACGCGTGGGCCGAGGACAAGCTCCGCAAGGTCCACCTCCGCAACGCGCGCCGGATCGAGCGCACGATCATCGAGCTCCAGGGCCTGTTCATCAAGGTCGGGCAGTTGATCTCGATCATGACGAACTTCCTTCCCGAGGAGTTCCGCCGCGAGCTCGAGGGGCTGCAGGACGCGGTGCCGCCGCGCCCGTACGAGGACATCGAGGAGCGGCTGATCGAGGAGCACGGTCGCCGCCCCGAGGAGGTGTTCGCGCAGTTCGACCAGCGCCCGCTCGCCTCGGCCTCGATCGGGCAAGTCCACCTCGCGCGCTTGATCGACGGCACCAAGGTCGCGGTCAAGGTGCAGTACCCCGACATCGAGGAGATCGTCCGCCGCGACCTCAACACGCTGCGCCGGATCTTCCACATCGTCGAGTGGTTCGTGCCGTACCAGGGGCTCGACGAGCTGTATCGCGAGATCCGCTCGATCGTGATGGAGGAGCTCGACTACAAGGCCGAGGCGAGCAACTCGGCGCGGATCGCCGCGAACTTCGTGGGCCGCACGGACGTCGCGTTCCCGACGGTCGTCGAGGAGCTGTCGACCGACCGCGTGCTGGTCACCCACTTCGAGGCCGGCTTCAAGATCACCGACAAGATCGCCGCGAAGCAGCTCGAGATCGACCGCGGGCATCTCGCCCGTCAGGTCGTCGAGCTCTACTGCCAGCAGATCTTCACCGACGGCGTCTATCACGCGGATCCACACCCCGGAAACCTGCTGGTCCGCGCCAACGAGTCCGGCCCGCCGACCATCACGTTCCTCGATTTCGGCGCGGTCGCCGAGATCCCCGCCACCGTCCGCGCCGGCATCGTCGAGCTGATCCAGGGCGCGCTGACGCGCGATACGCGACGCATCGTCCAGGCGATGAAGACGATGGGCTTCGTCGC
>JANNBP010000344.1:0-5561 GCA_031385555.1 Deltaproteobacteria bacterium
CTCAGCAAGGTCAGCAAGGTCAGCAAGCTCAGCAAGCTCAGCAAGGTCAGCAAGGTCAGCAAGGTCAGCAAGGTCAGCAAGGTCAGCAAGGTCAGCAAGGTCAGCAAGGTCAGCAAGGTCAGCAAGGTCAGCAAGCTCAGCAAGGTCAGCAAGGTCAGCAAGGTCAGCAAGCGCACCACACGGAGTGCGCCGAGCAAGCGAAAGCAGGCCAGCAGTGACCGGTGACAACGACGAACCGCGCACCCCCAACGCGCGCAAAGGCGTCGGCCACGCCGGGCTCGAGGTCGCGGTCGGTGCGGCGGGTGAAGCTGGAGATGTCGCGGCGATCGCGAGCGAGCACGTGCTGGCGGTCGCGCAGTCGCCCGGTCACGGTTCGGGCTGGGTGGCCGCGCGCTTCGTTGCCCATGCGATCGGGGCTCGCTTTGGCGGCGATGACGTACGGGCGGCTGGCGCCGCCGAGCAAGACCCAGACCACAAGCGGTGGACAGGAGACGCGTACCGCGTGCTCGAGGCGCACCTCGACGATTGCGTAAACGGGACCCGCGATCTGGAGTCGCTGTTCGACCGTGTGGGCCAGCGTCTCCGGGCCGAGCATTTGATGGCGAGCGCGACCGCGTTGACCATCGACGGCACGCGGGTGCATGGCGCGCACATTGGTGCCGGCGTTGCCTACTGCCTGCGGGTGCGCACCGGTCAGATCGAGCTCATCGCGGTGCCGCATGAATTCGACCGCGTAAAACACCGCATCACGGACCCCGGCCTCGCCGGCGCAGTGCTCGGCAACTTGATCGTGTCCTCGCTCGGTGGTGGCGTGGAGGGTGTCGGCGTCGATTCGTTTTGGACCGACCTCGAGCTGGGCGATGTGATCGTGCTGATGTCTCGGCCGGTCGAGCTGCCCCTGCTCGAGCTGCTGTTCGCGCATCGGGAACAATCCGTGGGGGCGCTCGCGCGAGCGATCGCGCGCCACCTCGACCGCACCAGTGAGTACGCCCAGCAGGCGAGCTTCGCACTGGCGCGATGCACGGACGTACCGGCCGAACGGCGGCACCACCATGCGTCGGCCGAACAGGTCCACTCGGTCAGCGCGACGATGCTGCGCGCCAATCCCATGCGCTACTCCGGCAAGCAGGTGCGATTTCGCGCGAGCGCGACGAATCAGCTCGAGGCCATGCAAATCCTTGGCGCCTGGTGGAATCCGCTCGGCCCGTTGCCGCCGGCGGGTACGCACCTGGTGGACGTCGAAGGCGTGTGGCGCGCAGTGCCAGCTGGCGCGAGACCGGAGTTCGGCCATTTCGGGCAATGGCACACCTCGATCGCAGCTCACGTGCACCTCGTGTCAGCCGACGCGCCGAGCGAGTGTCGAGGTGGTCGCGTCGACGAGGCCCCGGAGTTCGAGTGGCTCGCCTGCTCCGGCGAGCTGCGCTGCATGATGAGCGGCCAGACCTGGCGAGGACTCGACGTGCGCGGGACCACGTCGGGCTGGCTGGTCGCGCGGCCCACGATACCAGAGGTGCGAAGCATCGACGCGGTGTTCTTCCGGGACGGCCGCACGCTGTTCGTCCACTCGGCTCGGCTGTCCGAGCCTCGTACACTCGCGCCCTACCACGCCACGGTTGCCGAGATCATGCGACTCACCCGCGCCGAGTACGTGGAGGTCGAAGGCGAGCTGGCCCTTGGACCGGAGCAACCGTTCGCCGACCATCCAGAGCTTTTGTCGTGGCCCGTGCTCGCCGGAATGGAGGTCTACCTTCCCGGACTTCCTTTGTACCGTCCGCCGACCTACGAGAGTGCGCGCGCATGGCTCGAGCCGCTCGGAAGCGGCCCCCGTCGGGTCCGCATCGTCGCCGAGTTCGATCCATACATGGCGATCGAGGTCGACGGTCAAGGCATCCGGCAGCGCGCCCGATCACGGCTGCTGGCCACGTCCGTCGAGTTCCTGTAGGCGAGACGAGCACGCTTCGCCCGCCGTCACGCAACCGGATCGCCCGGCGCTGTTGCAGATCTCTCCGGTCCAGCAAGGACCCGCCCGCCTCGAACCTCTGTGCCAGGACACGGGAGCTAGTGGCCTTTGCTCGCATGGTCGGCGCCCTGCGCCTGGACGACGGCACGCCATCTAACTGATCTCCGAACGGGTGGCTCGCCGGTTCGCGCCGAGCCAACCTCTCGCCAAGCGCGAATCGTCTCGACCGCGCACCTGCGGAGTGTTGCGCGACGTGGATATCCGGGGGAGCGGACAGGCGAGCTTGCGATTTCGTTTGTCTGGGCCTCCGGACGCCGAAAACGAAAACGCGCCGGAGCTGAGCTCCGGCGCGTGGATGATCGAGCGGTGAGGATCAGGCGCGCGAGCGCTCGACCGTCACGTCCTGATCGGCGTGCTTGGTGCCGTTGACGGCGGTGATGATGTCGTCGACCACACTCTCCGGGACGCGCACGTGGGCGTGCGAATCGCGAAGGCTGACCGAGCCGATCCGCGCCTTGTCGCCACCGATCGGACCGGCGAGCAACTGGCGGAGGTCATCGGCCGACACGCCGTGCTTCTTGCCGAGGCTGACGAACAGCTTGGCCTGGGTATCGGCGGTCACGGGCGTGGGGCTGATCTCGGTGTCGCGCTTCGTGCGTCCACCGCGGGCCTCGGCCGGCTTGTCGTCCGCCTTCTTGTCGTCGGCCTTCTTGTCGTCGGCCTTCTTGTCACCATCGTCACGGGTGCGGCGCTTGTCGCCACCGCGCTCACGACCACCGCGCTCGCGCTTCTCCCCACCGCGGGACGCCCGGCCACCACGCGCAGGACGCTCCTCCGAGGGCTCCTCGTCGGTGGTCGTCTCCGTCTTGGCTTCCGCCTTCGGCTCGGGGGCTGGGCGCGTGGTCTTTTCCTCGGCCCAGGTCTCCCAGAACTCGCGCTGGTCAACACCGGCCGCGGCCGGCTTGGCTTCCCGCTTCGCATCGCGCTTGCCGCCGCGATCTTCTGCGACGCGGTCGAGCGTACGAGCGCCTTCGGACTTGGTGTCCTCGACGGTCTCGACGGCCGGGGCCGCCTCGGTGCCGACGGCGCTGGGCTCGGCCGCAGCGTCACGACGCTCGCCGCGATCACCGCCACGGTCACGGTCGCCACGCTCGCCGCGATCCCGATTTCGACCACCACGGTCGCGATCGAAGCGATTGCCACGGTCGCCATCGTTGCGGGTCTCGGTGCGCTCGGCGGCAGGAGCCGCGGGCGCTGCTTCGGTCACGGCGGGTGCGCCGGTCAGCGCATCGGCCACGACGTCGGCGGCCGGAGCCTCCTCGGTGCGCGGGCGGTCATCGCGGTTGCGGTCGCGATCGAATCGGCGCTCGCCACCGCGGTCACGATCGCGGCCACCACGGTCACGGTCGCGGCCACCACGGTCGCGATCGCGGTCACGCGGACGCTCGCCACCAGCATCACCGGCGGGGGCGCCACTCACCATCGTATCGGCAGTCGCGTCGGTGGCGACGGGGGCCCCGTTCGCCGGACGCTCGCCGTTGCTGCGATCGTCGCGATCGCGCCACGGACGGCGCTCGCCACCACGGTCGCCACGCTCGCCACGCTCGCCACCACGGTCGCCGAACGAACGCTCGCGACCCTCGCCGCCAGCCGGACGATCGCCAGCCGGACGATCACCAGCCGGACGGTCACCAGCCGGACGGTCGCCAGCCGGACGGTCGCCAGCCGGACGGTCGCCACGCTCGCCGCCACGGTCGCCGAACGAACGCTCGCGACCTTCGCCGCCAGCCGGACGCTCGCCACCGCCCGCCGGGCGCTCGCCACGCTCGCCGCCGCGGTCATCACGATCGCGCCACGGACGGCGCTCGCGGCCACCACGATCACCACGATCACCACGATCACCACGATCACCACGATCACCGCCCTCGGCAGAGCGATCACCCGCGGGCTGTTCACCCACCGGACGGTCGCCGGTCGGGCGGTCACCGGTCGGGCGGTCGGCGATCGGACGATCGCCGGTTGGACGGTCGCCACGGTCGAACCGACCCGTGCGATCGCCGTCGCGGTCGCGGTCACGGAAGCGCGGACGATCTTCACCGCCACCGCCACCGCCACCGCCGGCACCACGCTCGGGACGGTCGCCACGATCGAAGCTGCGACGCGGACGGTCCTCACCGAAGCCGCCACGCTCGCCGCCACGCTCCGGACGATCCGTGCGCTCACCACCGGCGTCGCCTTCGGCGCCGTGGTCGCGCTCGCTGCGCTCGCGCTTGGGACGCGCGCGGGTCGACAGCTTGTCGAGCTTGTCGGCGACCAGCTTCGCGAGGACGCGCTTGCCGTTCTCCGACTTGAGGAGCTTCTCGAAGATCTGCTTCTCGAGGTCCGACGCCTCACCGGTGACGCCACGGACCAGGATCTGAACCGGGTCGGGCGGCTGCGGCACGCCGACGGGCGGCAGCGGCACCTTGAGCTTGCCTTCGAAGATCGAGTCCTTCGGCAGCAGGCGCTCCTCCGGCTTGAGGCCGAAGGTCAGGCGCACGTAGCGGAAGTTACCGAGCTCGCGCGGGCCGACCATCGAGATGGCGACGCCCTTCTTGCCGGCGCGACCGGTGCGACCGGTGCGGTGGACATAGATCTCGGGTTGCTCCGGCACCGTGTAGTTGATGACGTGCGAGAGGCTCGTGATGTCGATGCCGCGCGCGGCGACATCGGTGGCGCACAAGAAGCGGAGGTCCTTCTTCTTCATCCGGCCCATCACGCGCTCGCGATCGGCCTGCGAGAGATCGGAGGACAGCGGCTCGGCGTCGAGACCCTGCTTCTGGAGGAACTTGGCCACCATCGTGGTCTCGTCCCTCATGTTGCAGAAGATGATCGCGCTCTCCGGCTCCTCGGAGTAGATGATCTTCAGCAGGTCGCGGCTACGCGCGATGCCACTGACGATGTAGTACGCGTGGTGGATGTCGCTGACCGTCATCGAGTCGCGCGACAGCGAGATCGTCTCGGGCGCCCGCATGTGGCGGCGCGAGTAGCGAGCGACTTCATCCGGCATCGTCGCCGAGAACAGCAGGGTCTGCTTCTTCTCGGGGAGGTTGGAGACGACGCGCTCGATGTCCTCGAGGAAGCCCATCGACAGCATCTCGTCGCACTCGTCGAGAATGAACGTCGAGATGTTCTTGCAGTCGAGCGTGCGGCGACCGATGTGGTCGAGCACGCGGCCCGGCGTTCCGACGATGATGTGGACGCCCGCCTTGAGGTTGGCGATCTGCTTGCCGATCGGCGCACCGCCGTAGATCGGCTCGACGATGACGCCGCGGTTCTTACCGAGGTTGGTCAGTTCGCGGGCGACCTGGAGCGCGAGCTCGCGGGTCGGCGCGAGGATCAGCGCCTGTGGTGCGCGATGGGTCGGGATGATCTTGTTGATCGTCGGCAGCCCGAACGCGGTGGTCTTGCCGGTGCCGGTGCGCGACTGCACCAGGAGGTTGACTTGATTGCGTTCAAGATGGATTCCACATTTTATCCACGGAATTCTGCAATGGTAAACACAGCGATCTGGCTGTGTTCTATGCAGCTATAGAGGTGTCTGTTACTATTCTGGCCGTTG
>JANNBP010000341.1:0-13134 GCA_031385555.1 Deltaproteobacteria bacterium
AGCTCGAGACACGATCGAGTGTTTGCCGCCTCTGGCTTACCGCTCGATGGAGAAGTTTGGGGAACCTCGGCGCGTTGGCGACTCTCCGCGTACGCGTTCGCTTTCGCACGGGCACGCCAGTTGTCGGAGGGTCGCCAAGGCGCCAACTTCCGCCAACCTTCGCCAAGGATCAAGTGAACAGAGTTGGTCCGCTGTGCGGCCACGCGGTGTTGCTCCCAGCTCGAGACACGATCGAGTGTTTGCCGCCTCTGGCAGATCGATCCCTGGCGAAGGTTGGCGAACCTCGGCGCGTTGGCGACTCTCCGCGAACGCGTACGTTCGCACGGGCACGCCAGTTGTCGGAGGGTCGCCAAGGCGCCAACTTCCGCCAACCTTCGCCAAGGATCAAGTGATCAGAGTTGGTCCGCTGTGCGGTGATCAGAGTTGGTCCGCTGTGCGACCCGCGCAAGTTGAACAACGAGCAGGTCGGACTCTCTACGTCGTCGAGGCGCGGTTTGGCCAACCCTCGACGCGAGCGCGCACGCCAAGGACGTCCTCGGTGGTGCTGCTCCAGAGCAGCTCGAGGACCCGATTCGCGTCGGCTGCCGGGTCGGCGGCAAGCGTGCGCACGCAGGTGGCGAGGTCGCCGGCAACCACGAGGCCGATCCGATCGGCAGCGCGCTCGGTGCTCGCGAGCCACTGCAGCGACGAGGTCATCGGATTGATCCCACGCTCGACGAGCCGCTTGCCGAGCATCCGCGCCGAGTCGAGCTCCATGGGATGCAGCGCGCTGGTCGACCACCGCGCAGCGTGACTGCCGGCATCGCCACTCGCGAGTGAGGTCGCGAGCTCGACGATCTGCGCGAGCTCGGGCGGGCGAGGGCAGAGGAGCCGCGCGATCCGATCGGTGCGGAGATCGGCGAGCTGACGAGCGAGGTTGAACGCGAGCTCGATCGGCTCCGTCGGGAGCGTGGGGCCCAGCATCAGCACCGGCACCAGCTCGCCCGTGCGCACACGCAGCACGACCTTGCTGCCCGGTGCCTGATCTCGATCGAAGTAGATCGGGGGCCGCGGGATGCCGAACGCGCGCACCACGCGCACGATCACGCGCGCCGTCGCGTCGGGGGTGTCGTACTCGCGCGCGGGCATGTTCGGCGGCGGCCGCAACCGCGCGCGCTCGGCGGCGAACGCCGGCGCGACCAACGCGAACAGCGCCGACAGCTGGAGATCGACATCGACGCGGGCGAGCGCGATCCAATCCTCGTTGGTCAGCGGTGACAGCTTGCGATCTCGGTTGTCCTCTTCCGCGGCCGTTGCAGCCGGTTCGTCGAACGATCCGAACAAGGAGTCGAGCTTGTGCTCGAGCACGCGGTCGTTGAGCTGGCCGATCGCCGCGTCGAGGGCGCGGGCCTTGTCGGGCTCGCCGGTGCGCTGATAGAGCGTGCGCAACGCCTGGTACGAGGTGCCTCGCCGCTTGTTCTGCTTCAGCACGGCGTGGTGCAGCGCGATCGTGGTCGCGGCGTGCTTCGGGTCGGAGTCGAGATAGAGATCCGCGACACGCTGCTTGCGCTCCACGTCCTCGGGATCGAGCTGGACACCCACCTCGAACGCGACCAGCGCATCCTCGCGATTGCCGAGCTCGAGCAAAAGCTCACCGAGCCGGTCCCACAGGCGCAGCCGCTCGCCGGGCCGCCCCTCACGCTCGCGCATCTGCTCGAGCCGCCGGTAGAGGAACTTCACGAGGTGCTCGCGCTCGCCCAGCTTGCCGAGCAACTGCTCCAGATCGTCGGCGCACGCGAACGTGTCTGGATCGTCCTCGACACCCCGTTCGAGCATCGTCGTCGCCACCTCGTGGTCCGAGAGCTCGTCGCGCGAGATCTGGGCGGAGGCGTGGCGATACCGGGAACGAACCTGCGGTTCTTTCTCGGTATCGATCAGGCGCTGCAGCAGGTCGAGGCTGTAGCTCCAGTCGCCCTCGTCGGCGACCAGGCCGAGCGACTTGGTGAGCAGCATGTGATCGTGCGGCTTGTAGCGCAGCGCCTCGCGATACATCTCGCGCGCGGTCGGGCGATCACCGCGCTCGGCATAGCGATCGCCGAGGGCCGCGAAGCGCATCGGGCGCTCCTCGATGGGTGCGCTGTTCGCGAGCTCGAGCTGGTCGGCGAGCAGCGCGTCGGTGTCCGGCGTCTCGAGCTCGGCGCGCAACAGCAACGCCGCGCGATTGCCCGGTGCGATCGCGAGCGCGATGTTCGCGTGGCGCGCGGCCTCGCCGACGTCGCCCATCTCGTGCGCGCAGCGTGCGACGCGATAGTGGAGCTCGACGCGGACGTCCTCCGGGAGCAGATCCTCGTCCTCGAGCGAGCCCTCGAGCAGCGGCCGCGCCCGCTCCCACTCCTGGTTGTCGAACAGCAGAGCGCCGAGCTGGCGGCGAGCCGCGACGTCGACCGGATCGAGATCGACTGCACGTGCGAGCGTCATCCGGGCGTTGGTGGCCTCGCCGAGCTCCATCGCGACCTTCGAGCGCTGCAGTAGATAGTGACGCAGCCGATCGGGCTCGACGGTGGTGCGGCACAGCTCGTCGAGGATCGGTGCGAGCTCGACGAGCGAGCCGGTGTCCCAGCACAGCTCGACGAGCGCGACGCCGGCGCGGTGGTTCGTGATGTCGGCTCGCCGCGCATCGCGATACAGCTCCTTCGCATCCTCGAACTGACCGAGTGCGACGCGAAGATCGGCGGCATCGGCGAGCCAGCGCGACCGCTCGATCATCAGGCCCGGGCGATCCGCCGCCTTGATATAGAGATCGCTCGCCCCCTGGAGCTCGCCGCGATCGCGCAACAGCATCGCGAGCCCGTCGACGGCGGACGGCAGATCCGGATCGTCCTTGCGCGCGCGCTCGAACAATGCCTGCGCACGATTCCAGTCGTGGTTCTTCGCGATCTCCGCCGCGCGAACCAGCGACTGCGCACGGTCCAGGTCACCCTTGCCGGGGAGTGATCCGAGCCGTTCGAGGACGCCGAGCAGCTCCTCCTCGGGAAGCCCGACCTTCTGACCCAGCCGCGCGATCGCCTCGAGCACGTCGGGCTTGTTGGCGTCGAGCCGATCGGCTTCCTGATACGCATCGAGCGCGCCCGAGTCGTCGGCGAGCTCGCGCTCGTAGATCTGGCCGATCTCGCGGAACAGCTCGGCGCGATCCCGATCCGATTCGACATGCACGGTGCGGCGGCTGAGCAGGTCGATCAGCACCGGCCACTCGCTCGTCGAGCGATAGAACATCTCGAGCGCTTCGTTCGCTTCCGGATCCGCCGGTGCGAGCAACAGCACGCGCTCGAGGCAATCCGCCGCGTAGTAGACGCGACCGACCTGTTGCCACGCGGTCGCCATGTCGCGCAGCAAGCGCGGACTGTCGTCGTGGGAGATGTCGATCACCGCCGCCATCCGATCGAGCGGCAGCTCGTCCCAGCGCAGCGTGATCTTCGCGAGCCGGAGCATCGGCTCGAGATCGGCGAACACGGGTGCGGAGGAGAACGCGGCGAGCCGAACCACCAGGGCGCGCTCGGCATCGCCACGTTGCTCGAGCGTCTCGGCGAGCTCGCGCATGATCTGCGAACGCTCGGCCGACTCCTCGGTCGCCTCGGCACGCTGCAGGTGGAGATCGACGACGCGATAGCCCTCGGTGTCGAGGCTCGAGCTCTGCGCCCGGGAGACTCCGCGCTCGACCGCGGTGCGCAGCCGGTCGGCGTCGAGCTCGGGGAACTCCTCGAGCAGGGTTCTGACGAGCACTTCGACGGAGAACGCCGAGGTTCCATGGCCTCGCATGACCCACAGGATCACCCAGGTCGAGTGGACGACCTAGTCACAGCCAATCGAATCGTCAGGACCCCACAATCGACTCGGTCGGCGACAGCACGGCCGTCGGACCTTTGAGCACCGTGCCGCGTACCGTGATGAAGCCGGCCGCACCACCACCGCCACCACCACCACCGCCGGCGCCGTTGTCGTTTCCCGCCAGGCCGCCGGTCAGCGTGGCACCGCCGGAGCCGAGGCCTCCGTTGCCGCCACCATCGTTGTTCATGCTGCCGCCGAGGGCACGCGTGGCCGTCGGGCTCCCGTCGAGGCCGCGGCCGGCGGGGTTGTCGTCGCCGCCCTCACCACCGCCCCCCCCATTGCTCGCGAGCACCGCACCATCGGAGATCGAGATCATCGCGGCTTCGAGGCCGATCATCCCGCCGGACCCGCCACCGCCGGCACCGCCGCCGTTGTCGTTCTGCACGCCCGGTTCGCCACCACTGCCACCGGCGTTGAGCTTGCCGGCGATCGTGATCTGACCCTGCGCGGTCAACTGGAACGCGCCGCCACCCGCACCGCCCACGCCCGCGAGCGAGCCGCCATCGCCGCCCTTGGCTCCGGCGCATCCGCCGAGCAGGAGCGGCAGCGTCGTCGGGGTTCCTCCGTCGCCATTGCGGCCGTTGGCAGCGTTGCTGCCATCTCCACCGTTGCCACCGGCGGCTTGGAATCCGCCGCCGCCGCCACCACCACCACCCGCACCCGCGGCAGTGCCGTCGGTGGGCGCGTGCAACCCACACTCGGTGGGGTTCGCCCCGGCACCGGCTGCGAGCGCGGTGCTGCCGGCGTCGAGGTCGCCGCGCACCTCGATGTCCGTCCACGACGCGACGATCATCGGCACCGGCCCGAGCACGCGGAGGGAGGAGCCCGTCTCGATCGTCAGCTTGTCGACGGAGATCAGCATGCCACTCGCGATCGTCTGGGTCGCCACGGTGATCGGCGCGCCCGCCGGATCGTCGAGGACACCGGTGTCGGTGTGAAACGTGTAGAGGCCTTCCGTCAGCTCGAGTGCGCCCACCGGCTGCGGGATGTCGCACGGCATGAAGTGAGCGGGTGCCGCCCACTGCGTGCAGTCGAACCGCGCGCTATCCGCGGGCGCATCGGGCTGGTCGTCGCCGCGCACGCAGAACTTGTCGACGCAGGTGCGGCCGTCGTCGCACTGATCCGTGGTCTCGCACGCGAGGCCGTCGGAGGCTCGCGGGAAGCTGCACGCGCCGAGCGCGAGGAACCAGAGCACTCTCATCGGGTCACCGTCAGCATGATCATGGCGCCCCCTTCGGTCGGAACCGGTTGCACGATCGGATCGTCTACCACCGCTGCCGGCGTGGACTTGCGCTGGATCACCGCGCGCACGAGACCTGCCGCGAGCGCCGCGCCGCCGCCGATCAGCAACACGTTGCCGATCAACGTGCGCTGCACGCCCTTGTCCTCGAGCGCGCGCAGGCGCCGGATATCGTCGAGCGAATCGGTCGGCGCGTTCTGCACGTCGCGCTTGATGCTCTGCGCGGACACCAGCATCACCACGCCGCTCGCCGCGAGCACGGTGCCACCGCCGACCAGCGCCCACGTGCCCGTCGTGATCTTGCCCGGGACGCCTCTGTCCGCGACGGGCTTCTCCGGGCCGGGACCGGGCTTCGGATCCAGTTTCGGATCTTCCACGATCGTGACGCCGCCGAACAACGGCGACGAAGCCTTGACGAGCTCGGTCGCGAGCTGGTCCGCGGATCCTCCGGCGAGCTCGAACGTCTGCTGCTGGCGATCGGGGCCGACGTCGAACCGCGTCAGCGTGACCTTGAGCTTGCCACCCACGTGATAGCTGATCGTGCCGAACACCAGGCGCTCGACGCCGAGTGACTTCGCGACCGCCGCGAGGCACGTGCTGTTTTCCGGATCGCACTCGAGCAGACCCGCGGCATCTTCGATCGGCACGCTCGCCACACTGCCGTTGATCGCCGTGGCGAGCGCCTTGGTGAGCGTCACCGGTGCGGTGGCGAGCTTGTCGGGCAAGCCTGATCCCGAGAGCGGAAACACCTGCGCCCGCTTGTCGGCGTACGCCGGCGACGCGATCGCGACGAGCGCGCAGACGATGATCGAGATCCTGTGCAAGCGGGCGGTGACCCTACCGAGCGCCGCGCTGGAGGATGCTGACACAACCCCAACAGTACCTGGCAGCGAGCGGATCTGCCTGACAGGGCTCATTGTTCGAGGTCCTGGATGCGCTTGCGCATCAGCGCCGCGTCCTTCGCGTTCGGGTTGAGCCTGAGATACAGCCGGTACTCGGCGAGTGCCTTCGGCTTCTGGTTGGTGCGCTGGTAGAGGAACCCGAGGCCCTTGTGCGCAGCGGCGTTGCCACGATCCACGGCGAGGATCTGCTTGTACGCGGCCTCGGCGCCGGGGAAGTCGCCCTTCAAGTACAGCTCGGTGCCGGTCTTGTAGAGCTCCTCGGTCGACTTGCCGGGCGGCCTGACCGGCGGCGGCTTGATCACCTTGTCGTCGGGTGGTTTGATCGCCGGCGGCTTGATCGAATCCTTCTTGTCGTCGGGCTTGAGGATGGGCTTGTCGTCAGGTTTGACCGGTGCGATCTCGGGCCGCGTCGGGATCCCGCCCGAGCCGACGTCGGAACGCACGGCGTTCTCGCCGGCTGCGATCACCTCCTCGGGCTTGATCGGCACGGCGGTGACGGCCGGCTTGTCCTCGAGCCTCGGCTTGTCCTCGAGCCTCGTGGTGTTCGACCCGCTGAGGAAGTTATCGGCAGACGCGGGCGGCTCGTCGCCGCCCTTGCCGCCCGTCACCAGCACCGCGGTGAGCACGCCGATGATCGTGCCGAGCACCGCGATCGCCACCACCGTGCGCCGGTTGCTCTTGCGCTGCGCGACGTTGAACATCGCCGTCGGCAGGTACGGTGCGGGGCCACTCGCCAGTGACGGTCGCGACATCGGTAGCGCGTTGAGGGGCTGTCTCGGGGGCAGCGGCAGGTGCACGGGCGGCATCGTGCCGCTCTGGTTGTTGAACGCCTGCCCGATCTGATCGACTTCACCCTCGGACAGCGGCGCCTCGTGCGTCGCGCGCGAGAGCAGCATCCGGCGCTGCTCGATGCGATCCGAGAACCACCACTGCATCTGCGTCGCGACCTCGGTGGCCCCGGTGCGGCTCTGCCAGATCGCGTCCTCGATCGCCTTGTGCATCTCGGTCATCGACTGGAACCGATCGCGCGGATCGGGTGCCAGCGCCTGCAGCGTGATCTGATCGAGCGCGCGGGGAACCTCGGGCTCGAACGTCGACGGCGGGACCCGCTGCGACGTCAGGATCTGCATCAGCGTCGCCGCGACGTTGTCGGCCTGGAACAACCGGCGTAAGGCGAGCGCTTCCCACAGCACCACGCCGAGCGAGAACACGTCGGAGCGCGCGTCCATCACCTCGTTGCGGATCTGCTCCGGGGACATGTACCCGTACTTGCCCTTGAGCTCACCGTCCTGCGTCGAGGTCACGCGGCCCTGCGCCTTCGCGATGCCGAAGTCGACGACCTTGACCGAGCCGTTGTAGAGCACGACGATGTTGCCGGGCGAGACGTCGCGGTGAACGATGTCGAGCGGTTTGCCGTCGACGCCGATCAAGCCGTGCGCGGCCGACAACCCCGCGGCTGCGTCGGCAACGATCCTGCCGGCGGCAGCGGGTTGCAGTGGTGGCGGGACCTTCGCGGCCGCCTTCTTGAGCACGCGCGCGAACGACTCTCCCGCGAGGTACTCCATCACGATGTAGAAGGTGCCGTGCGCCTCGCCGAGCTCGTACGTGTGGACGACGTTCGGGTGATCGATCTGCGCCGCGAGGCGAGCCTCGTCGAGCAGCATGTTGATCGCCGCACGGTCCTGCGCCAGGTGCGGATGGATCACCTTGACCACGACGGTCTTCTCGAAGCCCGCGGGGCCGCGCTGTCGCGCGAGGATCACGCTCGCCATGCCGCCCTTGCCGATCGTGGCGAGCAACTCGTAACGACCGAGCCGCGTGCCAGGGGCAAATTGAGCGCCCAGCTGCAGTGCTGGAGGCGACAGTCCCATCGGTGGCAAGTATCGCACGTGTTACGCCGGGTTCGCCCCTCGACGATGTGCGCACCACACCTACGTTGGATAGGCGGCGCATGATCTAGCCAGCCCACCGAGACACGGAAGCTCGGCACGCCGGACCCGTCTCGCGGGAATCCAGGAAGTTGCCCGCGGCACGAGAGCTGCTCGATAACGGGAGGATGCGGACCACGATGGCACTGCTGATGGTGGCTGCTGCAGTTGCCGTCGCCGGAGCGCGCACGGCCTCCGCGGAGACGACCAAGCGTGCGGGCGTGTTCGTGACGCTCTCGCAGGTCACGGACGAGGCCGAGCGGTCCTCGCATATCGACATGATCCGTAAGCGCCTCGGTGACTGCACGCAGCTCGCGAACAAGGTGATCGACGTCAACGTCACGCGGCTGTCCTACGTGATCGTCGGTGCGACGGTGGAGCTCCAGCTCGAGCTCGGCTTCGTGATGTCGACGCCGAACCACGAGATCGTGTCGGTCGCGAGCCAGACCGCAACGCTCGTGCTCTCGAAGTCCAGGTTCAAGCTCGCCAAGCTGCCGTCGCTGCGCCGTGAAGTGATCGACTCGGCGCTCGGCGATCTGGTCGTCAAGCTGCGCCGCGCGGTCGCTCGCAACGTCTGACTAACTCCACAGCTCGCTCGCCTGGTCGATCCTCTGACCGCCGCGCGATCTTCGACGTCATTCGCGGCGCGCTTGCAGCACCTCGAAGGCTACGCGTTCCACCGCCTTCCCGAGCTTCGCGAACCCTTCGATCGCAACGGCTACGCGTTCTCGCTCCGGTTCGTCGCCTTCCACTGAGACCGCGCGCGCGTGGTCGACGTAGAGCTCGGTGTTCTCGAGCCCACAGGCGCGACGGCGTCAGCGGAACAGGCCGCGGTGGCGCAGTAGATAGATCACGATCGCGACGTTCGCGACGAGCGTCAGCACCTTGCCGAGGCTCGGGTGAACGACGAGGTGATAGATCTCGAGCGGGATCAACGCCGCCGTCATGATCACGGTGAGCCACTCGGCCCACCTGCGGCGGCGATGCAGCCCCCACGCTTCGACGAACATCACGACGGCGACGACCAGCGCTCCGATGCCGACGAGCGTGATCCGGCTCGGCGTCATCGACGTCAGCTGGTCGAGCACGTGGGCGAGGCGCGGGCTCGCGGGGTCGAGGCCGAGCCAGTCGACGACATCGGTGGCGAGCTCGTGGAGATCGCTGTGGCGGAGCAGGATCGCCGCGACGCCGAGCACGGTGAGGAGGCAGCCCTTGATCGCCTTCCAGACGATGATGACACGGACGCCGAAGTCGGGCCGGTGGAGCTCCGCGTCGAGAGTCATCAGCGACGGCGGCGGACGAACAGCAAGCCGAGACCGAGCGCGAGCAACCCCGGCGAACCACCGGTCGAGCAGCCACCCGCCTCGTCCTCGTCAACCGCCGGTGGATCCTCGTCGTCAGCCGGCGGGAGAGGCGACGTGCCGGCGAACTGATCGATGAACGCGACGTACGCGTCGGTGCGGCGGAAGTGCGCCGGATCGACGCAGCCGCCGGTGTCGGTGTACGAGTCGACGCCGAGCACGACGTCGCCGAGCAGCACCGGACCGCCGGAGTCTCCGAGGCAGGTGCGCGCCGCTTCGTTCCCGATCAGGAGGGTGTCGTCGGGATCGAGCGCGGCGATCTCCGTCATCGCCGAGAACTTGATCGCGTTGAACTCACCGGGGGTGGTCTGCCCGTAGCCGATGATCTTGACCTCGAGCCCGACCATCGCCGGCACCGGGGGCGTCCGGTTGAACGCGAGGGGCGTCACCGTCGACGGCACGTCGGCCGCGAGGTTGACCACCGCGATGTCGGCGTTGAACGGCGCCGCGCGATCGTAGTCGGGATGGATGTGCGTCGCGGTGGCGGGCGCGAGCGCGGCGACCCACTTCCCGATCGTATCGAACCCACTCGCGTCGTGGCCGAAGAACACGCCGAACGTGAAGTTCGCGTGGTCGACGCAGTGCGCGGCGGTGAGCACGGCACGCGGTGCGATCACGACGGCGGTGCACGTGAACGGGAGCTCCGACTGATCCGAGGGGTAGCCCGCGAGGAGCACGGTCGCGAGCTCACCCGTCTCGGCGCTGCCGCCGATGATCGGGGTGGATGCCGAGGCCGGGAGCGACGAACAGAGAAGGAGGCCGGCAACGATCGAGGTGCGCACGGGCCGCGAGCTGTAACAGAGCGGCCCATGATCCCGCAATGATGCGATCGCGCAGTGGGATCTCCGACTATTGACTTACTTTCAATAGCCCCTATGCTCCGAGCTGCGTGAACGATCTCGACGTCATCGTCATCGGCGCGGGTCTCTCGGGGATCGACGCGGGTTACCACCTCCAGACCCAGTGCCCGAGCAAGAGCTACGCGATCCTCGAAGGGCGCTCCACGCTCGGCGGCACCTGGGATCTGTTCCGCTATCCCGGCATCCGCTCGGACTCCGACATGTTCACGCTCGGCTTCCCGTTCCGGCCGTGGACGAGTGCGCAGGCGATCGCGAGTGGCGGCGACATCCTGGAGTACCTGCGCTCGACCGCCGAGATGTTCCGCATCGATCGGAAGATCCGCTACAACCACAGGCTAGAGCGAGCGCGGTGGTCGAGCACGACCAACCGATGGACGCTCGACGTGCGCGCCGGCGGCGAGCTCGTCGAGATGACCTGCAAGTTTCTGTTCACCTGCGCCGGCTACTACGACTACGACGATCCGTACACGCCGGAGTTTCCGGGCCGCAGCGACTTCAAGGGCAAGGTCGTGCACCCGCAGCACTGGTCGCCCGACCTCGACTACGCGAACAAGCGCGTGGTCGTGATCGGTAGTGGCGCGACCGCTGTCACGCTGGTGCCCGCGCTGGCCGAGCGCGCGACCCACGTCACGATGCTGCAGCGCTCGCCGACGTACGTCCTGTCGCGCCCCGCGAAGGACTCCGTCGCCGAGTTCCTGCTCGACAAGCTGCCGGAGCGCGCGGCCTCCGCCCTGACGCGCTGGAAACAGCTCGGCCTGTCGATGGCGTTCTACGCGTTCTGCCGTCGCTACCCCGAGCAAGCGAAGAAGCTGCTGGTCACCAACGTCGCGCGCCTCCTCGGGGACGCCGGCGGCATCGAGCACTTCACGCCCTCCTACAACCCGTGGGATCAGCGGCTCTGCCTGGTGCCCGACGCGGATCTGTTCAAGGCGATCCGCGACGGTCGCGCGAGCGTGGTCACCGATCACATCGAGCGCTTCGACGAGACGGGCCTCGTGCTCCGCTCCGGTCAGCACCTCGACGCAGATCTGATCGTCACCGCCACCGGCCTCACGCTGCGCTGGATGGGTGGCATCGAGCTCGAGGTCGACGGCACCAAGATCGTCCCGACGGAGATGCTGCTCTACCGCGCGATGATGTGCAGCGGCGTGCCGAACCTCGTGTTCGCCGTCGGCTACACCAACGCGTCGTGGACGCTCAAGACGGATCTCGTCAGCCAGTACGTCTGCCGCTTGCTCAAGCACATGGACCGCCACGGCTACGCGAAGGTGGTCCCGCACAAGGATCACAGCGTCGCGACCGAGTCGGTGCTGCCGCTCGCGTCGGGCTACATCGAGCGCTCGGCCGCGCACTTCCCTCAGCAGGGCAAGGTCACGCCGTGGCGCGTCTATCAGAACTACGCGCTCGACTTCGCCACGCTGCGCTTCCAGAAACTAGCGCACAAGCAGCTCGAGCTGGCGTGAGCCCTGCTCGGCTACGGCTGCAGCCTCACGCTGATCATCAGCTCACGAGACGCTCGCGCTGTACCGAACCGGCCTCGCAAGCTCGGCCTTAGCGCTTAGTAAACGTCACGGCGGGTTTGCGATCGGTGCGGAGCACCGCGATCAGCAGCCCCTTCGCATCGACGAGCATCATCCCGTTCGCCTGCTGGATGCGCACCTTCGGACTGACGGCTTCGAGCTGCAACCGGCGCTCGGCCTCGGGCTTCTCGAGCCACTTCAGGTCGGAGAGCGTGGCGACGATCAGCGTACCGTTGCGACGCGCGTCGGTGAGCGGGATGTCATTGGAGAGCTCGCTCGCCGACAACCGGACGGTGCTGCCACTGGTGCGGCCGAGCGTGAAGTAGACCGAGACGCCCGCCGCGGCGAGCCCGAGCACGGCGAGGATCGCGGCGACCTTGGTCGAGAGGTTCCCGCCCTTCTTCCGCGCGTTCTCCTCGCTCAGGGACATGTTCTCGAGCGCTCGCGTGACGTCCTTCTTGACCGGCTCCTGCGCGAGCGTGGGGCGCTTGATGATCTTGTAGAGGTCGTCGTCGCCGGCGTTGCACTCCATCGCCTTCTTCTCGCGCGTCGTGAGATCGAGGTGGGCGAGGGGCTCCGGCATCTCGACCTTGACCTTGAGCGGGCCTTCCCAGGCCTTGAGGCGACACATCGGTGCGATGGCCAGCTCGGCGTCGAAGCCGGGCTGCGACTCGATCAGCTCCCACACCGGCTGGAGCGACATCGTGCCCGGCTCGGGGAACAGCGCGCGCTGGCTACCACTGAGCACGGTACGGAGCGCGTCTGTACCGACGAGGTTCTTCAGCTCGGAGCGAGCGAAGACGAGGACGATGACGTCGATCAACGTCCCGGGCGGAGTGGCGGCCATGAAATCTCAGTCAGTGATATCGGTGGTGATGGCCTCGAACACGTTACCCGTGATGATCGAGACGTCGATGATCAACAGGCCGAGGGTACCATCGCAATCGAGGTCACCGGTGGCCTTGGCCACGCCGGTTCCATCACCGTTGTTGATCCACTCGTACTGAAAGAATCCGGGCTCGTCGACGTGGAACTCGAGCTCCTTCCAGCCGGTGTTGGCGAACCACATCGACTGCGTGGTCTGCGGCGTCTTGTCGGTGCCCGAGACGCACGCCGACAGGGCCGGCATCAGGTTGCTCGACGACGGCAGCGTGCCCTTCTCCGCGTGGAACACGCGCAGGTTCTTGGTCATCTTGTCGAGCGCGAGCGTGGCCTCGACCTTCTTGCCCTTGGCCATGAACCCGATGAACGTGGGGATCGCGATGGCAGCGAGGATGCCGATGATCGCGACGGCAACCATCAACTCCACCAGAGTGAACCCACGCTGCCTTCGACGCATCCCGGGATTCTCACACGTCTCGTGGAATCCCAAACATCCCGCTACCCCATCGCTACCCACTAGTTTCACGTTGGGGACTGTCCTCAGATCCTTAACTTCCGATTCGCAGCCCAGCGAGAT
>JANNBP010000369.1:0-14771 GCA_031385555.1 Deltaproteobacteria bacterium
AGCTGCGACGACACGATCGTGGTGGCGACCATCCGCTTGTCCTGCGGACCGACGGTCAACAGGTAATCGGCGAGCAACACCCCGAGCTGATCGCCGGTGATCGCCGCGTAGCCGCCGTCGGCGGTGGGGAGCGCGACGCACAACCGATCCGCGTCGGGATCGTTCGCGAGGACGAGGTCGGCCTTGATCTCGGTCGCGAGCGCGAGGACCCGGTCCATCGCACCCTTCTCCTCGGGGTTCGGGAACGCGACGGTGGGGAACTCGGAGTCGGGCTCGCGCTGCGACTTCTCGGTGACGACGTTCGGAAAGCCGCCCTTCCGCAGCGCACCCTCGACAGACAGCGCACCGACGCCGTGCAGTGGCGTGTACGCGATCTTGAGATCCGAACCGTCGAGAGCGGGTTGCTCGCGGAGCGTGATCACCTTCGCGAGGTAGTCATCGTGCAGCGACTCGTCGAGATCGATCAAGAGGCCTTCGCGGCGCAGCTCGTCGAGTTCGGGCATCGCGATCGGCGCGGTGACCTTGTCGATCGCCTTCGCGATCCCGACATCGTGCGGCGGCACGATCTGCGCGCCGTTGCTCCAGTAGACCTTGTAGCCGTTGTACGCGGGCGGGTTGTGCGAGGCCGTGACCATCACGCCGGCGCATGCTCGCTTGTCGACGACGGCCCACGCGGTGGTGGGCGTTGGCCACGGGCGATGTGCGAGGAACACCTTGATGCCGAGCCCGCCGAGCACGCGCGCCGAGTCTTCGGAGAACGCGCGCGAGTTGCGGCGGGCGTCGTGGCCGATCAACACGCCGAGCCGCCTGGCTTCCTTGACGTTCGCGAGCAAGTACGCGCCGAGCCCGGCGGCGACGCGCTTGACCAGCACGCGGTTCATCCGCTGCGGGCCGGCGCCCAGGATCCCGCGGAGCCCCGCGGTGCCGAACTCGAGCATGCCCTCGAAGCGCTCGGTGAGATCCTTGATCGCGGCCTCGTCGCCCTTGTCGACGAGCGCGAGCAGGTCGCGCAGCTCCTTCGCGGTGACCGGATCCGGATCTTCGGCGAGCCAGGCGGCCGCGCGTTCGCGAAGTGGTGACGACATGCGCCGACTATATGTCGAGCTGCTTCGCGATCGCGTCGAGGTCACCGATGTAGTGCATCGGCTTCTTCGGCGCGGCCTTCTTGTAGAACTTCTTGAACGCGGGAGCGACACGCGGATCCGCGGTGCGCGTCTTGAGGTACTCGAGCACCGGCGGAATCGCGTAGCTCTTCTCGGGAGCCTTCGCCTTCGCGAGGACCGCGAGCGCCGGTGCGATGCCCGCGTCGGACCTCAGATGGTCGAGGGCGAGCAACACCGGTTGCACGCCGTAGTCGAGCGAGTGCTTGGGATAGCTCTTGAGCGCGGTCTCGAGGGCTGCCACCAGCGCCGGGATGGCGGGCGCGCCGAACGACGCGAGCGTACCCGCGAGCATGTGCGTCTCGGCTTGCAGGCTGTCGCTCGCCGCCACGATCGATCGGGCGAGCTCGTCGCGCAGCGCCTCGATCCACCGCGGGTCGCGGCCCTCGGGCGGTGTGGGGGTGTCGAGGTGATCCTGGAGATAGCCACTGCCGGCATCTCGATCTCCGGACAGCTTCTGCAGGATCTTCCGCGCGTCACCGTCGATCTTCTTCGACACGATCTTCGGGCGCGCGGTGTCGAAGTCGACCTTCGCCTTGGGCCCCGGCTTGACGGCTTCGATCTTGAGCGCGGCGAGGTTCGCGGCGACCTGCTGCGGCTTCTTCGCCGGGATCGCGGTGCCGTCGACCTCGATCGAGAAGATCGGACTGTCCGCGGTGGTGGTGTCGATCAACAGGATCGCTTCGAGTTGCCCTTCCCCATCGAACTGGTGTCCGAGCAGCGCGACCGGCAGCATCACGGGGCTCGTCCACTCGAGGTGTTCTGCCTTGCGCGCGATCAGGCCGGTGAAGTGCTTGCTCGGATCGGAACCACCAAATACGTCGCCGAGCCAGGTCTGGCGATCCGGAAACTTCGCCCAGTCGATGACCTCGATCATGTGACCGCTCGTGCGCCGCCACGAGCACGTCAGCGGCTTGCCGAGCAGCGCTCTCCAGTCGGCGGGGAGCTCGCCCTTCGTCGACGGTTTCGGCTCGGGCTTCTTCGCCGGCTTCGCTGCCGTCGGAATCGCCAGCTCGGACGGACGTGCCTTGCCAACCGCGGACTTCGGCAGCGCGATCGGTGCAGGCTTCGTGACGACGGCGAGGTTCGGCTCCGACGGTCGGGTCTTCGGCTTGTCGACCTTCGGAACCACCGCGAGGTTGGGCTCCGACGGCCGGAGCTTCGGCTTCGAGACCTCGGGCCTTGGGATCACCTCGAGGTTGGGCTCCGACGGTCGGGTCTTCGGCTTCGCGACCTCGGGCTTCGGGACCACCGCGAGGTTCGGCTCCGACGGCCGGGCTTTGGGCTCCACCGGCTTCGGCTTTTCGGGGTCGGGCGCGGGCTTCGCGGGCGCGTCTTTCCCCTTCGTCGGCACTGCGCGCATCCTACGCGACCCAGGGGCGGTAGAGGTCGCCGGGACCAGTGAAGCGCGGCGAGGAGATCCGCTAGGTCTTCGCCGGCGCGGGCGCGGCGCTACCGGTGCCACCGCTCTGGATCCCTGCGAGCTTCGTCTTCATCTTCGCGATCAGGGCGGCGTAGCCCTGATCCTTCATCAGCTTGTCGAACATCTGGCGATAGGTGTCGACGGTGCTCGACCCATCGAGCACGAGATCGAACGCCTGATAGCCGGCGCCGTTCTTGACCAGCTCGTAGTCGATCTTGATCGTGAACGGCCGGCCCTTGCGCGTGGTCTTGATCTCGGTGCCGACGACGAGGTTGCCCTTCGCGTTCGTCGTCTCCGAGACGTAGTTCGTGGTGTACGCGACGTTGCCGGTCTGGATGCTGATGTAGTTCGCTTCGATCAGCTGGTTGAGCAGCTTGAGGAACTCCGTCTGTTCGGCGGGCTTGAGCTTCGACCACTGGTTGACCATCGCGGCCTTGCCGAGGGCGTCGATGTTGAAGAACGACTGCACCGCCTTGGTGACCTCGGCGGCCGGCGCCTTCTTCTTGATCAGCGCGAAGATCGTGTCGTTCGCCGTCTTGACCGCTGTGGTCCCGGGCCCTGCCTTCGCGGGTTGCGCGGCGGCCGGTGTGGCAAGGGCGGGCAGGACGGCCGGCGTCAGAGAAAGTGCGAGGGTGAGCAATACGCGTCGCATCATCTTCACGGACGATAGCCGCTCACGCGGTATTCACCAGTGGCACGCCCCAGTCTTACGACGGCAACATTCCACTGGAACGCGGCCTGCGCCCACTTTGCACGCATGCCGAACCATGCCAGGTACGCATCGGCAAGGTCCTTGGGTTCCGCGGACCCCAGCGCGTCCAGCTGGACGATCGAGGACACCCACGCACGCCCGGCCTTGACCCCGGCGTCGGTCGCTTCGAGCTTGGTCTGGGCGGCCGTCGCCTCGGCGAGCGCGGTCTCGGCATCGTAGGTGGCACCCGCGGTGGCGAGCGCGTGGACGGCCTTGGCCTTCTTCGCTTCTGCGCGCGCGCGGTTGACCTTCGCCTTGACCGTCCACGGTTCGAGCGTCCACTGCAGCGCGAGCACGGCGCTGACCCCCTGGCGGTTGTACGGATCGTTGGCGAACGCCGACGGCGGATCGTCGACGCCTTGGGCGCGTGCGAGCTGCGCGCCGGCGGCCAGCACCAGATCGGGGAAGTAGAACGCGCCCTGGAACCTGGTGAGCTCGTCGTACGCGATCACGCCGAGCTTCGCCGCGCGTGCCTGCGGACGGTTCTGACCGCTGATCGTCGCCGGCAGCTTGTAGTCGACGGCCTTGAGCTCGCTGTCCTCGACCTCCGCGTCGGGGATCCCGGTGAGGGCGCGGAGGCCGGCGAGCGCTTGCCGCTCCCCCGCGAGCGCATCGGCGCGCTGCGACTTCGCCTCCGCGAGCAGCACCGCGACGCGTTGCCGGTCCTGCGTCGACGGCGCGTCGGTGCCGGTGCGCGCGTTCATCCGCTCGACGGCCTTGCCGATCTCCTCGATCCCGTCGTCGAGCATGTAGCCGAGCTCGCGCGCGAGCTTGACGCTCCAGAACGCACGCGCGGCTTCGACCACCGCATCACCCGCGGCTTCGTCGGCGAGTGCCTTCTGCGCCGCGACGCCGGCCTTCGCCGCCTTGAAGCCATGATCGGCCTTGCCGAACGTGTAGAGCGGCTGGACGAGCTCGATCTGCGCGCTGCCGTAGAGGCCGCTGAAGTCGAACTTGAAGTTGCGTGGCTCGGTGGCGGTGCACTGCGCGTCGAGGCAGCGGATCTCTGGGCTCGCCGTGCCGAACAGCGTCGCCTTGATGCGGGGTAGTGCGAGGGCCTTGGCTTCGTCGAGCCGCTCCTCCGCGATCTCGATGTCGGCGCGCGCGACGTTGCCGCGCGGACCGGCGAGTGATTTCTGGATCACCTCGTCCAGCGTGAGCTTCGGACCTGCCGCAGCGATCGAGGGAGCGAGGAGCGCGACGAGGACCAACCCCAGAGTTCGCCTGTGTCGATCCTTCGACCAGGCGCGCGAACACCTGATCCCAGAGCGTAACCCGGAGGGCCGAAATCCTTCCGGCGAGGTCGGAAGGACGAGGTCAACCGAGGTGAGCTCTGGGGTCAGCGAGCGCATGCCGCGTTGTACCCCAAGGGCACTGGCTCGTCGTACGACTCGCTGGCGTACTACGACGCCTTCGCGATGGGCCGGGTGCCGCTGCGCAGGATCACGCGGGTGATCTCGAGCGGCGCGAGGACCCGCACGGGCGGGCCCCAGTAGCCGCAGCCACGCGACACGTAGAGCTGGGTGTTCTCGTACTCGTAGCGCCCGGCGAGCAGGCCGCCTTGCTGGATCTTGACGATGTAGTGCCACGGCCAGATCTGGCCGCCGTGGGTGTGTCCGGACAGTTGCAGATCGACCCCGTACGCTGCCGCCCGTCGAACCTGGCGCGGCTGGTGGGCGAGCAGCACGAGCGCGCGCTGTGGATCCCGATCCTTGGTGGCCGCGGCGAGGTCCTCGCCGTGATCACCACCCTTCGCGCTGTGATCGTCGACACCGGCGAGCTCGAAAGCGGCGTCGCCTTCGCCGATCACGACCCGCGCGTTGCGGAGGTACCTCGCACCGAGGCTCGAGATCTCGGCGATCCACGGATCGACGCCGGCGTAGTACTCGTGGTTGCCGGTCACCGCGTAGATGCCGTGCTTGGCGCGCAGCTGCGCCAGCGGGGCGATGTCGTCGCGCAGATCCTCGACCTTGCCGTCGACGAAATCGCCGGTCAGCGCGATCAGATCCGGCGCCAGCGCGTTCGCGCGATCGACGACGCGCTGGACGAACACGCGATCGATCGTCAGGCCGACGTGGAGATCCGTCAGCTGGACGATCGTGAACCCGTCGAGCGAGGCCGGCAGCTTCGAGAGATAGATCTCGACGTCGACGATCTCGTGCGTGCCCCGAGCCTCGAACATGCCGCGCGCCATGCTAGTGCCTCCGACGGTGAGAGCGGTGGCTCCGGTGACGCGAGCCAGAAAGGTCCGGCGAGACTCGGAGACGTCGGGCGCAGGCGTCCTCGCGACCTTGCGTCCGCTCCAGATCAGGAGGCGGGTCAGATCCATGATCAGCAGCGCCACGAACGTCAGCGCGACCAGCGCCATCCACGGATATGCGACCCAGCCGACGTTCGTCGAGAACGCCGGCACGTCGTTGCGCAGCATCGTGGTCAGCGGGATCGAGAGGTAGAGCGCCACGAAGGCGATCGTGATCCCGAGGTGCCACCGGCGCGGCAGCGCCGAGCGCTTGACCAGCCGTCGCCACACGACGTAGTGGACGGCGCCGGAGATCGTCAGCGACAGCAGCAGTCGAAGGATCGCGGTGACGACGTCCACGCGTGGTCACGATAGCAGCGAACGGATTCCCCGGTATGCTGCGAGCATGGTCGCCACTCCAACCGGGCAGGTGATGCTCTACGACGGCGTGTGTGGGCTGTGCGCGAAGAGCGTTCGCTGGATCCTGCACCACGAGCGCGATCACGCGATCGTGTTCGCGCCGCTCCAGGGCGACACCGCCGCGGCGCTCCGCAAGCAGCACCCCGAGATCCCGGAGGCGCTGTCGACGGTGGTCTATCTCGACGGTGATCGCGTCCATCTGCGCTCCAAGGCGTTCCTCCACATGACGAAGCACCTGCGTGCGCCGTGGAGCTGGTTGCACGCGTTCCGGTGGTGGCCGGCGGTCCTCGGCGACATCGGGTATCGGATCGTCGCCGCGCTTCGCTATCGGATGTTCGGCAAGTCCGACACCTGCGAGATCCCATCGCCCGAGAACCGCGCGCGGTTTCTGCCTTAGGTACGGAGAACAACCGGCTCGCAAGCTCGCTAGGAGATCACGCGTGCAGGCATGCCGCCCTTGGGGCGCAGCGTGACGAGCGGCTCGGGCACGACGTGGCTCGCCAGCAGCTGCAGCTTCGCGTGCTGGATCATGGTGATCAGCACGAGCTGCGCCTCGAGCAGCGCGAAGTGCGAGCCGATGCAGACGCGGGGACCGGCACCGAACGGCAGGTAGTGGTGGCGCGGGCGCAGCTTCTTGGCCTCGGGCAGCATGCGCTCGGGGACGAACGCGAGCGGGTTCGTGAAGTACTTCGCCTGGCGGTGAACGGCGCGGATGTAGACCGTGACGATCGAGCGCGCGGGCAGCGTGTGGCCGCCGAGCTCGACCTCGTTCTTGGTCTCGCGGCCGGTGATGTAGGCGGGCGGATGGAGCCGCATCGACTCCTCGATCACCGCGAGCGTGTACGGCAGGCTCGGCAGATCCTCCATCGTGACGCGGCGGTCGCCGATCGTCTTCTTGATCTCGGTCTCGATCTGCGCGAGCACGTTCGGGTTCCGGCCCAGCTCGTACCAGGTCCAGGTCAGCGTGTTCGCCGTGGTCTCGTGACCGGCGAGCAGCAGCGTCATGACTTCATCGCGCACCTGGGTGTCGGTCAGGCTCGTGCCGTCGTCGTCCTTCGCGAGCAGCAGCATCGACAGCACGTCGCCGCGATCGACCCCGGCCTTGCGACCGTCGGCGATCACGCGATAGACGACCTCGTCGAGCATCGCGACCGCCTTCTTCATGCGGAGGTGGCGCGGCAGCGGCCAGCGGTAGCCGAGGCGCACCGGCGACGTCAGGTTGTCCATCATCGAGTGCATCGCGAGCTCGAGCCCCTTCGCGACGTTCGCCGCATCGCTGCGAACATCGGCACCGAACATGGTCTTACCGGCGATCCCGAGGGTCAGCTCCATCATCTCGGCGGCGAGATCGATCTCGCGACCGCGATGCCATTTGCGCAGCTGGATCAACGTTTCGTCGACCATGGCCTCGCCGTAGTTGGCGAGCCGCTTGGGTGCGAACGCCGGCGCGAGCAGCTTGCGATGCCGCTTGTGCGTCGGGTCCTCCGACGTCAGCAGGCCTTCGCCGAGCAGCGGCATCAGGAACGCGAGCCCGGCGGACTTCTTGTACGATCCCGCGTCCTCGACCAGCACTTTGTGGGCGAGGTCGGCATCCGCGGTGACGTAGAGCGGCACGTGGACGAGCGAGACGCGGGCGAGCGGCGCGAGCTTGACCGCGCGATCCTGGAGGGCGAGGCGATCGCGGCGGAAGTCGAGGAGGTTGCCGATCAGCGGGAGCCCTCCGAGCAAGGGGACCGAGGTCACGGCGGGAGGAGGAGACAGCAGGGCGTTCGCGTCGGCCATTGGACCCAAAATGCGAGTGAATGCTCACATTGACAACTCGCGTTGTGCGATAGTTCGAGCCAGGCCAGGCATGCCCGCGCAAGTCAAGACCACGCCTCGGAAACGGCCGCGCCAGGAACGCGCGAAGGCCACGGTGGAGACGATTCTCGAGGCCAGTGCTCGGATTCTGGTCAAGCGAGGGTTCGATGGCTTCACCACCAACGAGGTCGCCACGGCGGCCGGGGTGTCGATCGGCTCGCTCTATCAATACTTCCCGAACAAGGAGGCGCTGGTCGCGGCGTTGATCGAGAAGCACGTCGAGGAGATGTCGGCGCTGCTGATCGGCCAGCTGGTGCGCGTCGCCACGCTCCCGTTCTCGCAGGGTGTTCGCATCGTCATCGAGCTGACGATCCAGGCGCACGCCGTCGATCCCGAGCTGCATCGCGTGCTCACCGAGCAGGTGCCGCGCGTCGGCCGGATGAAGCGCGTACACGAGCTGGATGTCCTCGGGCATCGCGCCGTCACCGAGCTGCTCACGGCGCGCCAGGACGAGCTGGCGATCCGCGATCCCGAGCTCGCGTCGTTCCTGCTGTGCTCGGCGATCGAGGCGATCGTCCACCGCGCCGTGCTCCACGCACCGGAGAAGTTGCGTGATCCGCGTCTCGTCGACGAAGCGTGCGCGCTTGTCACGCGGTATTTGGGCGTCGCAGACGGCTGATCGCGATCGGACGATTCGCCCGGCTCGCAAGCTCGCCGCAAATTCGCTAGCTTCGCGGCATGGTCCTTTGGCGCCTCCGCGTTCACGTTCCTCTGACGTTCGGGCTGCTGGCGCTCGCTGCGTGTCCGCCCAAGACCCCGACCACCGGTGGTGGTGCGACGCTGCCGGGCGTCGGCTGCCCCGATGCTGCCAATGTCTTCGTCGTCTCCTACCTGACGCCCGAGGAGAACGGCAAGGGACACACCGGCTGGGTGCTGCCGCTGCACGACAAGGTCGTCGACGCGATCGACGGCGAGGACTACAAGACGATCGATCCGGGTGCCGCGACGGCCGCGGGCGTGCCGCAACCGCCGCAGAGTCTGTGGCTGTTGCAGCCGAACGGGCAGCCGTGCAAGGCGACGGTGGGATCGTTCTACGCGGCGGGCATCGACGCGCCGGAGAAGAACATCACGTACGGCGTGGAGCTCACCGGGTGCAACCCGCCTCCCGATCCGGCGAACGCGTCGGCGATCGCGGTGGTGAGTTCGGAGAACCCGAACCAGTGTCAGGTCAACGGGCCGCGCGGCGTGGCGCAGCGCCTTGGAGAAGTCGATCAGCAGGGGAAGTGGCAGAAGCCCGTGAAGGAGACGCCGATCCCCGTGAATCTCGCGGCCCTGGTCCCGCCGCACGACTGCGTCGCGCCCGCCTGCGAGCAGCTGTGGTCGTTCGCGCAGGTCGAGGTCGGTGGGCAACCGGTCGCGTGGGCCGGCGCGGTCAACTGGCTGCAGGCCTCGGAGGAGTGCGAGTGGAAGGGCGAGCGCTACAGCGGGTTCTTCATCGTCGGACCCGATGGCGCACCCGTGAAAGTCACCGAGGGCCAGGAGCATGCGCTCGCGCTGACCGCGGTGCTCGCCGACAAGACGGGTGCGAAGGTGCTGATCGCGGAGGGCCCGGGCGAGTACGCGACGTACGCGCTGGGTGGTGGACGCGCGAAGGTCGGTCGTCACCTCGTGTGGCTGCGCCCGCATCCGGATTCCTTCGAGGCGCTCGATCACCTCGGGCCGGTGTGTCCCGAGGATGCGCCGTCCACCGGATCACCGGCGAAGCCATAGCGCGAGCTCGTCGGTCCCGACAACATCGCGGGCGAGCCGTTCCCAGCCGTCGGGCATGTCGCCGCCGAAGCCGTGATAGGTGACGACGCGCGTGCCGGGGCGCAACCTCGCGAGCCGCTCCTCGGCGCGCGTGCACTCGGCGACGAACGCGCCGTACTTCTGGAACGCGTTGCGCGGATCCTCGTCGAGCACCGGGAACGGGTTGAAGAAGTAGAACCCGTCGAACTGCGACCAGTCGAGGTCCCACGCGGACGCGCAGAGGAACCGTGCATCGTCGCGGATGCCGAGCACGTACGCGGCGTGGTTCGCGGCCTCGATCGACGCGGCCTCGTGATCGACCCCCCACCACGCGCGACCGGTGAGCAGGCGGGCGAGCAGGCAGACCTTGCCGGTGCCGCACCCGACGTCGAGGACGTTCGATGCGTCGAGGAGCGCGATCGCGCGACGAGCGATCGCGAGCGAGGTCCAGTGCAGCTCGGACCTCGACCGCAACTCCTCGGGGAACAGCGTGTCGAACACGCCGTCGGAGACGTCGTCACCCGCGACAAGCGCGGCGCGAATCGCCTCCGGGGTCATGCCCGTTCGTATCACCTCGGCGTATGGTCGCCGCCATGATCTACGACAGCATCACGCAGACGATCGCACGCACGCCGATCGTCCGGATCAACAGGCTCGCGCCGGCTAACGTCACCATGTACGTCAAGGTCGAGTTCTTCAACCCGGGCGGCTCGGTCAAGGATCGCCTGGCGATCGCCATCATCGAGGACGCCGAGAAGCGCGGCACGCTACAGCCCGGGCAGACCGTGGTCGAGGCGACGTCCGGGAACACCGGCATCGCGCTCGCCATGGTGTGCGCGGCGCGCGGCTATCCGTTTGTCGCCGTGATGTCGGACTCGTTCTCGGTGGAGCGCCGGCAGATCATGCGCGGGTACGGCGCGAAGGTCGTGCTGACCCCGGGGGCGGAGCGTGGCACCGGCATGGTCAAGAAGGCAGCCGCGCTCGCCGAGCAGCACGGCTGGTTCCTCGCGCGCCAGTTCGAGAACGAGGCGAACCCCGCGTATCACCGGTCGACCACCGGGCCGGAGATCCTGTCGGACTTCGCCGGTAAGAGGCTCGACTACTTCGTCACCGGCTACGGCACGGGCGGCACGGTGACGGGTGCAGGCCAGATCCTGAGGGCGGCACGACCCGACCTCCAGGTGGTGATCTCCGAGCCCGAGGGTGCGCAGCTCCTCGGCGGCAAGGAGTTCGCGCCGCACAAGATCCAGGGCTGGACGCCGAACTTCATCCCGGCGGTGCTCGACCGCACCGTGTACCAGCACCGGATCCCGGTCACGGACGGTGATTCGATCGCTGCCGCCCGCGCGCTCGCTCACAAGGAGGGGATCTTCTGCGGGATTTCGTCCGGTGCGACGTTCCACGCGGGCCTCGAGGTCGCGAAGACCGCGGCGCCCGGCAGCGTGATCCTGGTGATGCTCCCGGATACCGGCGAGCGCTACCTGTCGACCCCGTTGTTCGAGGGCGTGAACACCGGGAGCGACGACGTCTAGAGGGATCTCCAGGCGGCCTCGACAGGTGCCGCGGCCGGTCGAGTCACCCTCTGCATGGCTCTCACAGCGTCGATCCAGAAGCGGTTCAACGCGTTCGCCACCGGTGGCGGACTGACGTTGCCAATCCTGCCTGACACGATCGCTCGCGCGCTCGACATGGCGGGGCGGCCCGATTGCGACCTGCGCAAGCTGTCGGACGTGGTCCGGCGCGATGCGTCGCTGGTCGCGCACGTCATGCGCGTGGTCAACACGCCGGCGTACGCCGCGGCGACCAAGCTGGTGTCACTCGATCAGGCGATCGGGCGGCTCGGCTTCGTCACGATCAAGCAGATCCTCCTGGTGGTCGCGAGCCAGGCGAAGGTGTTCCGCTGCGCCGGCTTCGATGCCGAGGTGCGCGCGACGTTCGCGCACAGTCTCAGCACCGCGCTGTTCGCACAGGAGATCGCGAAGCATCGCAAGCGGCTCGGCGACGAGGCGTTCATGGCGGGGCTGCTCCACGACATCGGTCGCCCGATCCTGCTGCAGGCGTTGGTCGATCTACACCGCGAGGAGCGGATGACCCTCGAGCCCGCGAACGTGTGGCCATCCGTCGCCGCAGCGCATGCGCGCGTCGGTGGCGCGCTCGCGGACCGCTGGTCGCTACCGCCCCGCGTCGCCGAAGCCGTGCGTCGCCATCACTCGGCCGACAACGAGCTGTCTCACATGGTCGCGCTCGCCGATCGCCTCGCTCACGGCAAGGACGACGGGCTGGCGCACGCCGAGGTGCTCGACATGTATCCCGAGGACGTCGCCGAGATCGCGAAGAAGCGCGAGGTCATCGAGCAGACGACCAAGGAGCTGTCATGAAGGTCGACATGCTCGTGATAGGCAGCGGTCCTGCCGGTCAGAAGGCGGCGATCCAGGCGGCGAAGGCGAACGCGAAGGCGCTCGTCATCGAGCAGGTCGCGCGGCCCGGTGGAGCCTGCGTGCACCGCGGCACGATCCCGTCGAAGACCCTGCGCGAGACCGCGGTCGCGCTCGGCCTCGTGCGCCGCCGCTCCGCCGGTGCGTTCGATCTCAAGCCACCCGACGATCTCAAGCTGTCGAGCCTGATGACCCGGCTCGACGAGGTGGTCGCGGCGCATCAGAAGTTCATCGGCGATCAACTCGAGCGCAACGGGATCGAGTGCTGGCACGGGCGCGCGCGCTTCATCTCACCACACGTGGTGGATGTTCGCGGCACCGACGGCAAGGTCCGGCGGGTCGAGGCGACGCACGTGGTGATCGCGACCGGCTCGATGCCTCGCAACCCCGCCGACGTGCCGATCGATCACGAGCACGTGCTCGATAGTGACTCGATCCTGTCGATGGCGTACCTGCCGAAGTCGCTCACCGTGATCGGCAGCGGCGTGATCGCTACCGAGTATGCGTGCACGTTCCGGGCGCTCGGCGTCGACGTCACGATGATCGATCGGTCGCCGCGTCCGCTCGCGTTCCTCGACGAGGAGCTCTCGGACGAGGTCAGGCAGGCGTTCGAGCGCGAAGGCGGCAAGTACCTCGGCAATCGCACCGCGAAGATCTCGATCGACGGCGGCATGGTGACGGCGTTGCTCGATGATGGAACGAGTGTTCGCAGCGAGAAGCTGCTGTACTGCCTCGGTCGCGTCGCGTGCTTGCAGGGCCTGGACCTCGAGGCTGCCGGCGTGGCGCCCGACGCGCGAGGCCTGCTCGCCGTCGATGACCACCTCCGCACCTCGGTGCCGCACATCTACGCGGTCGGTGACGTGATCGGCCCGCCGTCGCTCGCCGCGACCGCGATGGAGCAGGGGCGTCGCGCCGCGTGTCACGCGCTCGGCATCCCGGAGCCGGCGACCTCGCAGCTGGTGCCTGCGGGGGTCTACGCGATCCCCGAGGTCGCGAGCGTCGGCATGACCGAAGCGCAGGCGCGCGAGAAGTTCGGCGGAGCGATCGTCGGTCGGGCGCGGTTCGAGGAGCTCGCGCGTGGACAGATCTCGGCGATCGAGCATGGCTTGTTGAAGCTGGTGTGCGCTCCCGACGAGCGCGTCGTCGGCGTCCAGGTGGTCGGCGAAGGCGCGACCGAGCTCGTGCACGTCGGGCAGGTCGCGATCATCGCAGGCTGGAAGGCGACCGCGTTCGTCGAGAACGTCTTCAACTTCCCGACGCTGGCGGAGGCGTATCGCGTGGCGGCGTTCGATGTGTGCAAGCAGCGCGTGAAGCGCGTGGCGGCGTAGCCCGTGTGCGGTCGCGGCCAGTGCCACGGCCCGGGGACCAACGCAGGCAGCGTCGTGCGTCGTCACCGCGCGGCTGCCCGCATAGGAGCACCCGTCGCGGCTCGCACCAGGACGACCGTCCGGCGTCGCTCACCTCGGTGGAATCTGGACGATTGCTTTCATGCTCGCGCGACGGTCTCCCATGCGGGGGCGCGCCGCGCGGTGACGATGCACGTACGCGCTGCCTGCTCGAGTCGGTCGAGGCCGTGGGCGACGCCGCGGAAGCGTTGCACTTCGGACAGTGCGGCATTCGTCGGCCACGGTACGCACATCGTGCATGAGTGAGTCGGACTTGATCTGCGGGTGAACTCGGACGCCACGACGTTGATGTCGTGGGAGCTCAGTAGTTACCGAGGTCGATGGTGGCGTGGTTCGCGGTGATCACGAAGGGGCGGTGCTCGAACGCGAGCGATTTGCCGTCGAACCGCACCACTTCGAGGAGGCCCATGCCGTAGCCCATCGGTCCCTGCGCGTAGTAGTGCGCCGAGACCTTGTAGGGACCCGCGGTGGGCGTGCCCGTGATCGCGAAGCACTCGGGACCGTAGCCGGTGGTGACATCGGCATAGAGCTCGCCGCCCGTCTCGAGCTTGGGCGCGGAGAAGAACGCGTGGTTGCCCCGAGCATCGCGGACGTGGAGGTCGACATCATTCGCGTCGGTCTCCCAGTGGAGGACGAAGCGCGTCGACGGTGACGTGGCGAGCGCGAGCTTGCGCGACGTCAGCTCTCTTGCGATCTCGGTACGTTTGGCCGGTTCGCGCACGGCGTAGATGGCACCGATCATCCCGGCGTCTTCGGAGAGGACGCGGCGACCACCCGCGTAACTCGTCGCACGATATTCATGATCGAGGCCGGCGAGGATCGCGGCGAACGCATCGGCGAATCGGTTCGCGCGGACGTAGGCGTACGCGAGCAGGCGATGGCCGGTCAGGTGATCGGGCCGATCGGCGACGGCGCGGCGGAAGGTATCGATCGCGAGCGAGGTTGCGGGCAAGCGCGCGAGCCGCTCACCGGCGAAGCGACGGAGATCGGCGCGCCCGGGGAACAGATCGATGATCGAGCCATAGATCCGTGCGGCCGTCGGTGAGTGCGCGGCCTCGAGCGCTTCGCCCAGACCGACGAGCGCGAGGACGTTGCCGGGCTCGCGGGCGTGCCAGGCGCGCGCACGCGACAGGGCCGTGGTGTCGTGCGCCGCGATCAGCTGCTGGATCTCGCCGAGCTCGCCGGTGACCGCCGGTGGCGGTGGCGGTGGCGGTGGCGGTGGCGGTGGCGGTTGCGGTGGCGGTGGTGGTGGCGGTGGTGGCGGTGGGGAAGGAGGTGGCGGTGGGGAAGGAGGAGCGGGTTGCGATGCGGTGGTGCCCGCGCGGTGCAGGATCAGGAAGTCGACGCGG
>JANNBP010000384.1:0-22099 GCA_031385555.1 Deltaproteobacteria bacterium
GTTGGTGCCGCTGGCCCTGCGCGGGGTCAAGTTCCGCGCCGAGGCAGCCACCCTGGCCTCGCTCCACCACGAGAACCTGGTCCAGGTGTACTCGCTCGGCGAGCACCACGGCGAGGTGTACTTCGTGATGGAGCTCGTCGAGGGCCAGCCGCTCTCCGAGGTGCTGCGCTCGCAGCTCGAGAAGAAGGAGTGGTTCCCGATCGGCGCCATCGCGCAGATCACGATCGAGATCAGCGACGCGCTCGATGCGATGCACGCGCTCGGCGTCATCCATCGCGACGTCAAGCCGGCGAACATCCTGCTCGATCGCGAGAAAGATCGCGCCGTGCTCGTCGATGTCGGCGTCGCGGTCAAGGCCGGCGATCAACGCGATGCCGCGGGCACGCCCGGGTTCGCGGCCCCGGAGTCGTTCCTCGAGCACACCGACGGGCCGATGACCGACGTCTACGGGCTCGCCGCCACCGTCTACTGCATGCTGACCGGCCGGCCGCCGTTCGGCTCGGGTCCCGCACCGCAGGTGGTGCAGCGCCAGCTCCACGATGCGCTGACGCCGCCGTCGCAGCTTCGCCCGAACCTGTCGGAGGCGGTCGACGACGTGCTCGCGAAGGCGCTCAACCCGGCCGCGAAGAAGCGATGGGCCTCGGCCTCCACGTTTGCGGTCGCGCTCGGTCGCGCGCTCGAGCGGCTGCCCGTCGATCACACGCCGTCGCCCACGCCCGACGACGATGCGGTCAAGCAGGCCGAAGCGATCATGACGCCGACCGCCGGGCTCGACGCCAAGGACCTCGCGCACATGTCCGAGCGCGGCTTCGCGATCCCGCCGATCGAGCCTCGCAGCGTCGTCGGGCAGGTCCGTGCGGCGCACCTCCGCGTGCTGACCAAGCTGCTGCAGCACCACGTCGGCGAGTCGGGGATGGCGCGCGTGATCAACGAGGTTCCTCAGCTCGCCGTCGCGTTCTCGTCGACGCTCGCGCCCCTCGCGTGGATCGAGCTCGCCGACTTGATCGCCGCGATGGAGCACGCGCGCGCGCTGATGCCGAACCAACCGATCCCGCGCAAGGTCGGTCGCGGCACGATGAGCGCGACGTTCGCGCGGATGTTCGGCGCCGATCCGACGACGGTGCCGGCCGAGACGGTGGTCGCGGCGCTCCCGAGCTTCTGGGATCGCTACCACGCGTGGGGCGGCATCGACGTGCAGGTCGAGACCGGGCGCGCCGAGGTCAGCCTCGACGGCTACGCCGGCTCGGTCGAGATCTGCGCGCTCGTCGGTGCGGAGCTCGAGCGGATCGTCGAGCTGACAGGTGCCGCCGCGGTCGGTGCCGCGCATATCTCGTGTGCGTGCAACGGCGATGCGCGCTGCGAGTACCGGCTCAGCTGGACCACACCGACCTGAGTTCTTGGTAAACATTGAAGCCGATGCGCACCCCGTTCGTCGTCGGCAACTGGAAGCTCCACAAGACGATCGCCGAGGGGCTTGCCCTGGTGACCGAGCTCAAGAATGCGCTCGCCGTCCTCAAGGGCGTGCACATCGGCGTCGCGCCGACGTTCGTGTCGATCAACCCGATCGCGAAGCGCCTCGAGGGCTCGCCGATCCACACCTGCGCGCAGGACTGCCACTGGGAGACCTTCGGTCCGTGGACTGGCGAGGTCTCGCCGCCGCTGCTCGCCGATAGCGGCGCCTCGTGGATCATCGTCGGGCACAGCGAGCGCCGGCAGTTCCTCGGCGACACCATCGAGGTCGTCGGCAAGAAGGTCCCGGCCGTGCTCGCCGCGAACCTCGGCGTGATCATCTGCTGTGGCGAGATGCTCGCGGATCGCGATGGCGGCCGCACGCTGGAGGTCGTCGACGCGCAGCTCGATGCGGCCCTCGCGCACGTCACGGCGGCGCATGCGACGAAGGTCGTGGTTGCCTACGAGCCGGTGTGGGCGATCGGCACCGGCCGCACCGCGACCCCGGCGCAGGCCCAAGAAGTCCACGCGCACATCCGAAAGAAGCTCGCGGCGAAGGTCGGTCCCGAGGCCGCGGACGCGATCCGGATCCAGTACGGCGGGTCGGTCAAACCGGCCAATGCAGAGGCTCTGATCGCCCAACCGGACATCGATGGCTTCCTCGTTGGAGGCGCTTCTCTCGAAGCCTCCGATTTCATTGCGATCGTCAAGGCAGCCCGGCCGTCCTGACAGCTTGCAGCGAGTTTGGGGGTGGGTTAGAAGCTAGGTCGCCTCCATGTCGACGCTGATCACGGTTCTGCACGTCATCGTGTGCCTGTTTTTGATGCTCACGGTGCTCCTGCAGTCCGGTAAGGGCGGCGGGATGGGTGCAGCGTTCGGCGGTGGCAACGCCGCGACGGTGTTCGGTGGCTCGGGAGCCTCCGGATTCCTCAAGCGCCTCACCGCCATCGCCGGCACGATCTTCATGATCACGTCGATGGTCCTCGCGTTCCTGTCGAGCCGGAACTCGGCCGACGCCCTCGACTCGTACGGCAAGGAACAGAACGAGATCTCGAAGGAGAAGGCCGACGCGAAGGCGCGCGCCCTCAAGGCAGCGAAGTCCGGCGCGGGCTCGGGCTCCGCCGGTGCGGGCTCGGGCTCCGCGACCAACTCGGGCATGAACCCGCTGACGCCGCTCGGCGCCGGCTCGGCCGACCTCGAAGCTCCGATCGTCACGCCGGAGACCCCGGCGACGGGCAGCGGCAGCGCCGACGCACCGGCCACGGGCAGCGGCAGCGCCGCCACGCCGGCAGCGGGCAGCGGCTCGGCAGCGAAGCCTGCGGCGGGCAGCGGCTCGGCAGCGAAGCCTGCGGCTGGCAGTGGCTCGGCGGCGAAGCCTGCGGCTGGCAGCGGCTCGGCTGCGAAGCCTGCGGCTGGCAGTGGCTCGGCGGCGAAGCCCGCGACTCCAACGGCTGGTAGCGCTGCGAAGCCTGCAGCTCCCGCCCCGACGCCCGCTCCGACGGCACCCGCGCCCGCTCCGGCAGGCAGCGGCTCGCCGAACTAGCAGCCGGTCGAGCCGATGCGGTTCGCCAAGTACCACGGTCTCGGCAACGACTTTCTCGTCGTCGATCTTCGCTCCACCACGCCCGAGCTGAGCGCCGCGTTTCAGGACTCCGCGAACGTGATCGCGCTGTGCGATCGCCAGTTCGGTGTCGGTGGTGATGGCGTGCTCGCCGTGCTGCCGCCGGTGACCGCCGGTGCCGACGCTCGGATGCGCGTGCTCAACAGCGACGGCAGCGAAGCCGAGATGTGCGGCAACGGCATCCGCTGCGTCGCGAAGTGGCTGTACGACCACGGCCTCGCGAAGCCCGAGTTGCTGATCGACACTGGTGCCGGTGCGCTCGCGTGTGCGATCGACGCCGCGCACGGCAAGGCCACGACCGTCACTGTCAAGATGGGCGCACCGCGGCTGACGCGCGAACAGATTCCCGTTGCCGGTCCGGCGAGCGAGCGCTACATCGATCAGTCGTTCGACGTCACCGGCAAATCGATGACCTGCGTGTCGATGGGTAATCCGCACGCGATCACGTTCGTCGAGTCGCGCGAGGAAGCGTGGAAGCTCGCGACCACGATCGGCCCGACCGTCGAGACCCACGCGCAGTTCCCGCGCCGTACCAACGTCGAGTTCGCGGCCCCGAAGTCGCGCACCGAGATCGATCTCGTGGTCTGGGAACGCGGCTGCGGGATCACGCTCGCGTGCGGTACCGGTGCCTGCGCGACCACCGTCGCGGCAGTGCTGACAGGTCGCGCCGATGCCGGCTCGCCCGTACGCGTCAACCTGCCGGGTGGCACGCTCGAGATCACCGTGCTCGCGGATCTGTCGAACGTGCTGATGAAGGGCCCGGCCCTCCACGTGTTCGACGGCGATGTCGATCCGCGAACCGTCGTCCGTCGCCCCCGCTGATCGTTGGCAACCACCGACGTGATCACCGCAGCTGGGCCTGGATCGCCTTCGTGAACGCGGGCAGATCGGCGGGCTTGCGCGACGTGATCAGCTTGCCGTCGACGTGAACCTCCTCGTCGACCCAGGTCGCGCCCGCGTTCTCGAGATCCTTGCGCACCGACGGCCACGACGTCACGACGCGTCCCTTGACGCCTTCGGCCTCGATCAACAGCTGCGGCCCGTGACAGACGGCAGCGACGACCTTGCCATCGCGGAGCATGGTCTGCGTCAGCGCGACGACCTTGGCGTCCGTGCGCAGATGATCCGGTGAGTAGCCACCCGGGATCACGAGCGCGTCGTACGAGCTCGCGTCGACGTCGCCCGCGGCCTTCTCGACCTGGACCTCCTCGTTGCCCTGCTTCCCCTTCACGGTCTCCCCGGCCTTCGCGCCGATGATGTCGATCGTGTGACCAGCCTGCTTCAGCTCGTCGTAGGGCTTCCGGAACTCGCTCTCTTCAAAGTCATCACCGAGGACAAATGCGATCTTCGACATCCACGGAAGTGGTGCAGTCGATGTGCCACGCGAGCTCAGCGCACGGACTAGTAGTAGTTCGGTGGCGGCGGCTGCGGACCGTAGGTGCCCGGCTGCGGCTGCGGCGCGGGACGACGCGGCTGCGGCTGCGGCTGGCGGGGGCCATACGGGTTGGGGGTCGCAGGCTCGCTTGGGCCGCTGTCGGGGGCGCCACCGTAGGGATCACCGTCGTCGGGGTTGGGCGCACGGCTGGGCGTCTCGTTCGCCGAGTTGCGCCAGCCGTTCCAGTCGCCGACGCGATCGCGGCGATCGCTCCACCACCGACCGGAGTACTGCCGGCCCGAGCGGTCGAACACGAGATAGCCGGCACCCGTCAGCGGCGGGTTGCTGGGCTCCTGCCACTTGAACTCGAGGACGTTGCCGCGGAGGCTGCCCGAGAAGTAGCCGACGACCTCCTGACCCTGGCGCTGGTAGACCCAGACGCCCTGCAGCGAGCCGGTGTCGAGCCCGCCGCGCGAGTTGTCGGCCTCGATCTTCACGGCGCCGAACGTCGAGCGCCACACGCCGAGCGCACGCGACGACTCCATCTCCTGCGGTGGCGGCGGACTTCCTCCTCCACCTTGGCTCTGGCCGTACTGCGCCTGGTTCGCCTGACTCGGGTTCTGGCTGTTCTGCGCGGACCCGATGAGCGCGATGGCTGCACCGAGAACCGCGACGATCCGCACGACGTTGCCGGAGGACATGTCGGCCGAGTATAGCCCTCCGGTCCCGGATCAAAAAATTGATCCGCCGAACCTGTGGTAGGGTGCAGCCGCGATCCGTGCGGCATTCCACATGAAGTGGCAGCCAAGCGGGTGCGGGCCCATAGCTCAGCGGTTAGAGCGGCCGGCTCATAACCGGTGGGTCCCTGGTTCAAACCCAGGTGGGCCCACGGTTGAAATGAAAAGAAGGTAAAAGAATCACGTGCGCGATCAGTTGATGTCCCTGCTCCAGCTGCAAACGTCTGATGTGAAGGTCCGCGAGCTCGAGACCGCCGCGACCCAGCTCCCCGCCCGGCTCGACCCCCTTCGTCGCGATCTCGCGAAGTTGCAGGGCATGCTCGACGGCGAGAAAGCGAAGCTTGCCGAGACCGAGTCGTGGCGCAAGAGCCAGCAAGATCTGGTCGAGCGCGAGCGCGATGCCCTCAAGGCCGCGCAGAACAAGCTCAACGCCTCGAAGAACACCAAGGAGTACGGCGCCGCGAACCGCGAGGTCGAGAACAAGCGGAAGTCGATCACCGATCGCGAGGCCGAGCTCAAGAAGGTCTCCGAGGTCGCGACCACGTCGAACACGCAGCTCGCGACGCGCGATAAGGACGTCGAAGGCGTTCGCAGCCAGCTCGCCGAGAGCGAAGCGGGCATCGCCGATCAGCTGGCGTCGATCACGAACGCACTGGCCGAGGCGATCGCCACGCGCGACGAAGCGCGGAGCAAGGTCGACAAGCAGTGGCTCAAGACCTACGACTCGCTCGTCGGCAAGCGCGGCTACGCCGTGGCGCCGGTGATCAAGGGCGTCTGCCAGGGCTGCCACATGGCGCTGCCGCCGCAGCTCAACAACATCCTCGCGCAGATGAAGAGCATCGAGACCTGCCCGCGCTGCAAGCGGCTGGTCTATCGCAAGGAGCTGCTCGAGAAGATCATGGGTCCCGAGGATCTCGCGGCACCGGCGCCGGTCGCCGAGCCGAAGGCGTAGTCGTTCTCGTTCGTTCTAGTTCTCGTAGCTGCGCTCGCGGATCTTCGCGGTGATCTGCTGGGGCGCGACGGACGTGCCGCCGAAATAGAACGCACCCGCCCAGGCGAGCGGCGCGACCGGCATCTCCGAACATCGCCGTGGCAGCGTCGCGGTCGCGGCGACGCCTCGCGCACGCACCTCGCCGCTGATCTGGAACACGTAGCGCGTCTGCTCGCGCGCGATGCGATAGCGCAGCGGGGCTTCGGCCGCGAGGTCGTCGGCGTCGAGCGTGACCAGCGGCAGGTCGTTGCCGAACGTCAGGTGCACGCCGGCGTTGTTCGCGTACGCGGTGATCTCGAGGACGTTCGGTTCGACATCGACGCGCCAGCGCCAGCCGAACATCGCGCCGTCCTCGGCGAGATCGACGCCGCCGCAGTCCGACAGACCCGGCAGCTTGTTCCAGTCGTACTGATCCTCGGGTTGCGTGGGCGCCGTCAGCAGGTAGCTCGCGCTGGCGTCGAGCGCGAGCTCGTAGTCGCGACCGACCACGTCGGTGACGCCATCGATCGGGCTGCCGAGCTCGAGCCTGTCGACCGTCGCCGTGTGGTCACCCGGAGCGATGCGGTAGGTCGCCCACGGCTGCTCCACGGGGGCATCCGGGGTCGGTTCGACCGGACTGCTCGCAGTGCACGCCGACAGCACGACCCACGAAAAGCGCATGCGGATCGATTCGACCACGACGGCCGATCATGAAAGGCTTTTCCTGGGCTAGGGCCCCAAACCCATCGATAGTTACGGCCGCAGCGCCGCGATGCCCGGCAGGTCGAGACCCTGCACGAACTCGAGGCTCGCCCCGCCACCCGTCGACACGTGGCTCATCTTGTCGATCAAGCCAGCCTGGGCGACGGCGGCGGCACTGTCACCCCCACCGACGACGCTGAGGGCGAGCTTGTTGTCGGCGAGCGTCCTCGCGACCGCGTTGGTGCCGGCGGCGAACTTCGGCTTCTCAAACACGCCCATCGGGCCGTTCCAGAACACGGTCCGCGCGTCGGTCAGCACCTTCTTGTAGTTCTCGACCGTGGCGGGGCCGATATCGAGCGCCATCACGTCCGCGTCGAGCGGCGCCGCGAGTGAAGCGACCTTCGCGTGGTCGCCATCGTCGAGCCCACCCGCGACGACGACGTCGACGGGCAGATATACGATGACCTGCTTCTCCTGGGCACGGCGCAGGAAGTCACGCGCGTTCGGGAGCTTCTCCTTCTCGATCCTGCTCTTCCCGAGCTCCTTGCCCTGCGCGGCGAGGAATGTGTTGGCCATCGCGCCACCGATCACGATCGAGTTGACCCGCTCGAGGAGCGCATCGAGGACTTCGATCTTGTCGGACACCTTCGCGCCGCCGAGCACGGCGGTGTACGGGCGATCGACGTCGCCGAGCAGGCGCGTCAGAAAATCGATCTCCTTCGCCATCACCAAGCCCGCGCCCTTTTCGGAGACGAACTTCGCCATGCCGGCGGTCGAAGCGTGTGCGCGGTGCGCGGTGCCGAACGCGTCGTTGATGTAGACGTCGCAGTACGAGGCGAGCGTCTTCGCGAGCCCTTCGTCGTTCGCCTCTTCACCCGGCTCGAACCGGAGGTTCTCGAGCAACGCGATCTGTCCATCGCGCAGATCGTTGACGACCTTGCGCGCCCCGTCCCCGACGACCTCGTCGGCGAGCACGACATCGATCCCGAGCAGCTCGGCGAGCCGCGCACCCACGGGCTCGAGCGAGAGCTCGGGCTTGACCCTGCTTGCCAGATCAGGCCCCTCGGGGCGGCCGAGGTGCGAGCCGAGCACGATGCGCGCACCCTTCTCGATCAGGTGCTTGAGGGTCGGCAGCGTCGCGGTGATGCGAGCGTCGTCGGAGATCTCCCTGGTGCCCTTCTTGAACGGGACGTTGAAGTCGACACGCACGAACACGCGCTTGCCACCCGTCGCGATGTCCTCGACGTGCTTGATGCCGCCGGCCAGGGAATGGACCATTACAGCTTCTCCGCGACGAACTTCGCGAGATCGAACAGGCGCTGCGAGTAGCCCATCTCGTTGTCGTACCAGGCGAGCACCTTGGTGATGTCGCCGAGCGAGGTGGTGAGCGCCGCGTCGACGGTCGCGCTGTGGCGATCGCCGTTGAAGTCGCACGACACCAGCGGCTCGTCGGACACCGTCAGGATGCCCTTGAGCGGACCCGCGGCGGCCTTGCGGAACGCCTCGTTGACCGTCTTCGCATCGGCGGCCTTCTCGAGGCGCACCGTGAGATCGACGAGCGAGACGTTCGGCGTCGGGACGCGGATCGCCTGGCCGTCGAGCTTGCCGGCCATCGCCGGCAGCACTTCCTTGAGCGCCTTCGCGGCGCCGGTGGTCGTCGGGATCATCGACAGCCCGGCGGCGCGCGCGCGACGGAGATCTTTGTGCGGCAGATCGAGGACGTTCTGGTCGTTGGTGTACGAGTGGATCGTCGTCATCAAGCCGTTGATGATGCCGAACGACTCGTTGAGGACCTTCGCGACCGGCGCCAGGCAGTTGGTCGTGCACGACGCGTTCGAGATCACGTGGTGCTCGGCCGGCTTGTAGGTCTCGGTGTTGATGCCCATGCAGATCGTGGCATCGACGGCGCCCTTCGAAGGCGCGCTGAGGATGACCTTCTTCGCTCCACCGGTGATGTGCTTGCCCGCGCCGGCCTTGTCGAGGAACACGCCGGTGCACTCGAGCACGATGTCGACGCCGAGCTCCTTCCACTTGATCGCGGCCGGATCCTTCTCCGCGCTGATCTTGATGGTGTCGCCGTTGACGACGAGGCCTCCGTCCTTGACCTCCACCGTGCCCGGGTACTTGCCGTGCACCGAGTCGTACTTGAGGAGGTGACCGAGCGTTGCGACGTCGGTCAGGTCATTGATCAGGACGACATCGAAGCTGTCGCGCTGATCCGCGAGACACCGAACGAAGCCACGGCCGATGCGTCCAAAACCGTTGATACCGATACGAGTCTTCGCCATGCGGCGGACCCTAGATCGGATCTGGTGGCGTCGCTACTCGGCCACGAGACGTTTCCGACGCGAAGTTCGAGCGTTGTCTTTGTAAACACGCAACGCGAACGCGCGACGGCGCACGCTCGAGCGTTGCGATCGAAACGAGCTACGCGACCTGCTGCTTCTCGGCGGGGACGGCGATCTGCGGGGACGAGCCGCGCGAGATCTTGGTGGTCACTTCGCTGATCAGCTCGGTGGCGAGGGCGACGATCTGGCGCTCGTCGAAGCCCTGTGCCTCGAGGTCGCGGTAGATCGACTTGGCGAGAATCTTCACCGCGCGGGACTTGGCTTCACGATCAGTCATGGTTTCGAGATCGAAGGGACAGCACTCGCTATGCCATCCGGGAGACTCTAGTAACTGATTGAAATTCCAGCCGGGATCTGCTCCGGAGCGGATCACTGACGCGTCAGTTCGGTGCGGCGTTACGCGCCTACTGCGTAGGTTTCTATGCAGTTTCCGGTTCGACCACTGCGTCGGTCAATCCGATTCCATCCCGAAGAACCCGCGAATCCGGCCGAGCAGATCCTGCTTCGCCGTCTCCGCCCGCGTCCGCACCTCCCCGTGCTCGGTCTGGACCTGCGAGAGGGCGGTGCGACGGCTGACCAGGATCTCGGCGATCTGATCGGCGAGCGCCGGCATGTCCCGCAGGACGCGCTGGAACGCGGCCTTCTCGAGCCGGTAACACACGAGGTCGGTGGCGGCGACCACGCTCGCGGTGCGCGCCTCGCCGGTCATCAGCGACATCTCGCCGAAGAACTGGCCCGGGAGCAGGCGCGCGACCTCGCGGCCCTCTCCATCCTTGGTGCCGATCCGCACCGAGGCCTCGCCCGCGACGAGCATGAACAAGCCGTCGTCACTCTCGCCCTCGCGCGTCACCGCTTCGCCGTGGGCGAACGGCGCAAACACGAGATCGTTGGCGAGCTCCTTCTGTCGATCCGCCGGCAGCCCGCGGAACAGATCGACCGACATCAACGCGACGATCCGCTGCGCTTGCTCCTCCGCTTCTTTCCGCGCTTCGCGATCTGGCGTATCGAGCGTCAGGAACTGCGCGCTCGCCGGGATCGACATCGGAATGCCGGCGCGACGCAGCGCGAACCAGACGCGGATGCGCGTCGCGCTGTCGGGCGGATCGTCGGCGGCGAGATCGGTCAGCCAGTACCGCACGCAATAATGCGCGAAGCTGTCCTTGACGCCGATGAACAGCACGTGCGGCACCGGCTCGAGCGCCATCGACTTCACCGGATCGCGGCGCAGCGAGCCCTCGACCGCGGTGATGACGTCGGTTGGCGGCGTGCGGAAGTCGACGAAGAAGTCGATCTGGCGGCGCAGCTGGACCGGCTCGCCGGCGCGCTTGCCGAGGATCGTGAGCTGGCTCTTCACCAGCACGCCATTGGGGATCAGGATGGTCTCCCAGGCGCGCGTCTCGATCGCGGTGTAGCGCCACCGGATCTCGGTGATCTTGCCCTGCGGCTGACCGGGCCCGAGCGTGATCCAGTCGCCGATCGCGAGCGACTTGTCGAGTTGCACGGACAGGCCACCCATCACGTTGCCGAGCGTGTCTTGCAGCGAGAAGCCGATCACGGCGGTGAGCACGGCGCTCGTGGTGATCAGACCCGCGATCGAGAACCCCGCGCGTTGCCCGACGACGATCAACGCGAACAGCACGCCGAGGAACGTCAGCAGGTCGATCAAGATCCGCGGCAGCACCACGCCGACCCGCGGCAACATCACGCGGAACGAGATGGTGATTCCGCACGACACGAGCGCGAGCAGCGCGAACGAGAACCCGATGAGATCGGCGACCGTCGGGTCGTAGCCCTGGAACGCCTGGATCACGGCGATCCCAGCGGCGACCAGGTGCCCGAACACGAGCACCTTCGCGCCCTTCATATGGTAACGCTCGACGGTCGGGGCGCGCCCCACCAGCACGCTCGTCACGAAGTAGGCGACGAGCACCACCGGCGTGAACCACAGGTTCTCGGCGAGTGTGGAGATCGACACGGCGTGACTGTATACGATCGATCCTGCTGGTGTTCTTCGGCGCGGCCGCGCATGCGTTCCAGGACCGCACGACCGAGCACATCGTCCGGGAGCCTCTGCACCACGCCTGGCGGCGTGAATATTCACGGCGATCCTGTGGTCTGATGCGGCCATGAAACAGCTCTTGATCTGTGGGTTGCTCGCGTTCCCGGCCCTCGCCTCGGCCGACAAGAACTTCATGGGTGGTGGCACGCACGACTGCGCCAGCGACCCGATCGTCAACATCAACGCCAGTGCAGGTGTGGTCACGCTGACCGGCGCCTGCAAGACGGTCAACATCAACGGCGCCGACAACAAGCTGACGATCGCGAGCGTGGGCGAGCTCAACATCAACGGCTCGAGCAACACCGTCGACACCGACGAGCTCGGCGGTGCAAATGCGACCGGCAGCAACAACAAGGTGACGTACAAGAAGGCGCAGAAGGGGACCAAGCCTGGCTGGCGCGCCGTCGGCACCGGTCACACGCTGACGAAGAAGGCGGCCGACAAGCCCGCGGACAAGCCTGCCGAAAAGGGCGGCAAGAAGTCGTAGCTAGCGCAGCACGGCTTCGACGATCCGGGCCTCGTCGGGTTCTCGAAACCAGTTGCGAGCAGTCAGGCTCTTCAGGATCGATGGGTAGGGGGAGAACTCCAGGTGGGAGAACTTCTGCGCTCTGATCATCACCTGAACGAACGGATCAGGGCGATTGCGACGACTGAGCGCTCGGAGAGCCTGCAGACAGTCATCGCGAAACACCGTCGGGATGATGATGGTCGACTGACCGGCTGACACGAGCTCCGCGTTCATCATGATGCGTGATGTCCGTCCGTTGCCGTCGACGAAGGGATGCACGTCGCTGACGAGGAACGCGATGAAGATGGCGCGCGGCAAACCGGCCTCCAAGCCTCGATAGAACTCCCATCCCTTGCGGAGCGTTCCGCGAACGTAGTCGGGGTGGACGAATCGCGTATCGCCCGCACGGTTGGGCGCGGTCTTGAACTGCCCAGGTGCGGCCTCCGGACGTTGCGCCATCATCGTCGCGTGGCGGCTGCGGATCAGGTGGATCAGCTCGTCGAGCTCGGCTGGTGTCCGTCGCATCTCGTTCTGGTCGGAGACGAGCTCGAACGTTCCCGCGATGTCGTGAGCATCCTTGGGACGGTTCGCGGGAATCTTCCTGTCGAAGATGATCTCCTCGGCTTCGTCCACTTCGAACATTGTTCCCTCGATGTAGTTCGAGAAATATGCATCGAAGAACGCCTTGTTCTTGATGTGATCGCCTGCCGTGAATGAATCGAGGACTGCGGGGATCGGGTTGCGGAGGTCGGCGAACAAGAGCTGCATTCGTTCGAGACAGGAGGTATCGAAGGGCTCGCCGTCCGCACGCGCCCGCGCGATCGCACTCGAGACCTTGCCGCTTCTCGTGCCGAGGAGCGTGCCGATGAGGCCATCGAGACGCTTGAGCTGCGCCTTCCATCCAAGCGCATCCGCGATCTCGCGGGCGCGATCTCTCAAGCGATTCACCTCGGTTTCCCCTCCCACGTGCAGCAGCTTCTCCAGCCGAGCTTCCACCGCTTCGATCGGAAGCACGCGTGACTCCGAAGAGCGGCCGGTCGACAGGTTCTCCAGAAACGCGCGGGGTAGCGACGAGGAACGGAGGGTGAGAAATTGCGGGTCGTCGGCGAGTGGTCCCGGACCTCGAATGAATTTGAGAACGAGTCCGGGGTACGTCACCTGGCGAGTGGAGCTCGCGTTGATGAAGATCTCGTTGGCGGGGCTAGGCCGGTACTCGAGCGCGGTCCGGTGCGTGATGAAGGCGTCCGGAAACAGCCGCGCCACGATCGTGGACCAGGTTTTTTGGAGCGTGGACTCGGTCTCGGCCTCCGGCACCGAGACGTACAAGCGAGGGCCCACCGCCCGAATCCGACCAGCTGCCCTCAGCCCCGCAAGCCGCCGACGTTCGGTGCTGTTGCCGCCCGGAAAGAGGACGGCGGGGAGAGCTTCGCCAGCGGGCGATTGTCGGTCCGAAAAAGCGTCCACCGAGCGATTTTAGTTCCTTTCAATATGTTTCGAGCGATTTTTTATACTGAAGATATCTATAAGAGCGAAAAGTAGGCCCGAATATGAGGCCTGAGCGATGTTGTCGAAATCAAGATCGTCAGCGAATCCAAACGTTTGCTCAGTGGGTCGCCAATCAGTCCTCGGGAGACGTCGATATGACCGTTGGATCCGGTCGTGGACTTCGGCGTCGTCGAAACCGCTGCGGATCCTTCGACTGCAGCTTCGGATTGTGTGGCGGTCCTTCGGCGGCTTCGCCGGAGCTGCGACCTCAGCGCAGCACGCTGAGATCGAGGATCCGCACCAGGATGTTCGAGCCCGCGTGCGTCACCGTCGACGCCAGGATCGAGCCGGTCGCGGATCGCATCCAGCCGAACAGCAGGCCGGGAAAGAATGTCGCGAGCGCGCGCGGATCGCCGTCCTTCGGCAGGTGGATCACGGCGAACGCCGCGGCGCTGAGGACCAACGCGAGCCCGATGCCACCGCCGAGGATCTTGCGCTTGGGCGGGAACCGCTTCTCGAGCAGGTGCAGGAGGAAGCCGCGGAAGAACAGCTCCTCGGGGAGCGCGACCACGATCAGCTGGACCGCGCAGAACTCGAGCGACAGCGTCTGTGACGTCGGGCCGCCCATCAAGCTGATCGCCGGCGCGTGCACCGCATCGATCCCGCCGTAGCGCGAGCACATGCCGCGCGGGACGAGGTTCGCCAGCAGGTCGCTCTTGCACGCGATCTCGTAGAACGCGAAGTAGCCGCCGACGAACAGCGGAAAGATCACAGCGATCGCGATCGCCGCGGTGACCAGCCCGCGCTTCACCGGCGCGGCGTGGAAGCCGTAGGTATCGAGCTCCTCCTTGCGGCGCCAGGCGAAGAACACCGGCACGTAGAGGAACAGCACGGCGACCATCGCCGAGCCGACGTTTCCGACGGCTGGCAGCGTGATCTTGATCTGGACGAGCGCGGTGACCAGCGCCCCGACGGCGCAGAACGCGAGGACCGCGTCGCGGCCCGGGGTTGGCTCACCCGCCAACCCGGCCCCGCTTCCATGATCCGGATCGGGGCCCGGATCGGGGCCCGAGGTTGGCTCACCCGCCAACCCCGCCCCGCTTCCATGATCCGGATCGGGACCGGCTACGTCACCTGGGCTGCGTTCCGTCACGCAGTCCCGATTCTATCAGTTGCGGATCGGCTCGTACGAACCGGTGATCACGACGTCGGACTTCGACTCGGTCTCGAGCTCGCCGATCAGCGTCAGCTTGTCGGCCGCGAGGTCGGTGTCGTTGACGTAGCCCCAGATCTGGACGAACACGGTGGGTGCCACCGACAACTCGACGACCATGAACAGGCCGTCTTCCGACCCAGCCGACTTCTGCGTGTGGCGGACCGGGAGGCCGACCGAGGACGAGAAGTAGTAGGTGTCCGTGCCCGGCACGAGGTTCGCGAGGTTCTGCGCCTCGATCTCGGCGTGGGTGCCGGTGGTGGCGCCCTGCACGGCGACGACGGTGGCAACGAAGTTCGAGACCTCGCGGTCCTGGCAGTCGCGCATCGCGCCGGCGAGCACGCCGGTCCCGGGCGTCCGAGAGACGCCGATCAGCGCGGGCATCGTCGCGGCGGTCGCCTTGGAGACCGTACGGATCGAGCCCTCGGTCTGGGTCGCCATGTCCGGCTTGACCTTCTGGTTGAGGAGCAGCGTCTCGAGCGACTCCGGGTCGTTCATCCGGTAACCGAAGCGCTTCACGCCGGTCGGGATGTTGATCACGACCGTGGCATCCTCGAGCGCGGTCGTGTTCTGAAACACCGCGAGCGTGTCCGCGTTGAACACTTCGATGTCGGCGTTCGGGACTAAGTTGTCGCTCTGGAAGTCGCGGACGATCGTCGACAGCGCGACCGCTACGGAGGTCGGCTGGTCGGCGCTCGCCGTGCCAAGGCAGCTCAAATCGGCGGCCCCGACGTCTTCCCACTTGTCGGGATTGACCTCGCGGTTCGCCCTCAGCGAGCCCGTGGGCTTCTTGAAGCCGATGTCTTCGGTCGAGACCGGCGAATCCGGCGTCGTCGATTCACCACCACCACACGCTGCGAGCAGAACGACAGGCAAAATTGAACGAAGGCGCATTGGTCTACTCCCGTTGGAACCGAGGAGGTTGTAGGTCAGCCGCAGATCGCGATCAACAGTTTCTCGCGTCGCGCTCGGACACGCTGTGACCAATACGCCTGGCCTTGCGTGGCGGCGCCAAAGGTCGGTACAACGGCGCCATGAACATCGGGAAGATTCGGGAGATCCTAGGGAACGATGCTTCGCTGCTCGACTACGTGTCGAAGGCGATCCCATCGAGCAGCCTCACGCTGCCGACGCCGGATTACGTGGACAAGATCTACACGTACAGCGATCGCACCCCGCGGGTGATGGTGGCGCTTCAGAACATGTTCTCGGCGGGTCGCCTCGGCAACACCGGTTACCTGTCGATCCTCCCGGTCGATCAGGGCATCGAGCACTCGGCCGGTGCGTCGTTCGCACCGAACCCGCAGTACTTCGATCCCGAGACGATCGTGAAGCTCGCGATCGAGGGCGGCTGCAACGCCGTCGCGTCGACGTTTGGCGTGCTCGGTCTCGTCGCACGCAAGTGGGCGCACAAGATTCCGTTCATGGTCAAGATCAACCACAACGAGCTGCTGTCGTACCCGAACCAGCACGACCAGACGATGTGGGGCACCGTTCGTCAGGCGATCGACATGGGCGCGCAGGGCATCGGCGCGACCGTCTACTGGGGGGCCCCCGAATCGCGCCGCCAGCTGATCGAGATCTCGCAAGCGTTCGCCGAGGCGCACCAGCACGGCTTGTTCACCGTGCTGTGGTGCTACGTCCGCAACGGCTCGTTCAAGACAGCGCTCGGCGATCAGTCGCTGACCGCGGATCTCACCGGCCAGGCGAACCACCTCGGCGTCACGATCCAGGCCGACATCATCAAGCAGAAGCTCCCCGAGCTGAACGGTGGGTATAACGATCCCGCGCTCAAGGGCCTCGGCAAGACGCACAAGAAGGTCTACACGGACCTCACCACCGACAACCCGATCGACCTCTGCCGCTACCAGGTGGCGAACTGCTACATGGGGCGCGTCGGCCTGATCAACTCGGGTGGCGCATCGGGTGACAACGATCTCCGCGACGCCGTTCGCACCGCGGTGATCAACAAGCGCGCGGGCGGCATGGGGTTGATCCTCGGCCGCAAGGCGTTCCAGAAGCCGTTCAAGGAGGGTGTCGAGCTCCTCCAGGCCATCCAAGATGTCTACCTGTCGAAGGACGTCACCATCGCGTAATTGTTCGCTCATCCGAGCGCACGCGTCGGTGCTTCGGATAAAGTGAGTCATGGCTCGGTTGGGGGAGATGCTGGTTGCGGCCAAGCTGCTCTCACTCGAGCAGCTCGAGCAATCCCTGCGTGCGCAGGTGATGTGGGGTGGCCGGCTCGGCACCAACATCATCGAGCTCGGCTTCCTCGATCTCGATCAGCTGTCAGACGCCCTCGCGCGCCAGCACGGCATGCCGGCGGCGCTGGCTCGGCACTTCGAGATGATCAACCCCGCGCTGCAGCGCAAGCTGTCGCCGGAGTTCGCCGACAAGTTCATCGCGGTGCCGTTGATGAAGGTCTCCAGCGGCAGGATCGTCGTCGCGTCGACCGGCAGGATCGAGCCGCGCGGCATCGCGATCCTCGCCGACGAGCTCGAGTCCACGCCCGGGGAGATCGTGATCTCGGTCGCCGCCGAGTTGCGCATTCGTTATCACCTCGAGCGCGCGTTCGGCATCCCGCGTGGTGCGCGCTTCCTGCGCTCGCGCGGCAAGACGATCCCGCCGTTCCCGGCGTTCGTCACCGAGGAGCTCGCGTTCGAAGACTCGCAGGTCTCGAGTCCGATCCCGATCGCGCAGCGCGAGGAGCTCGCCGAGCTCCACGCGCAGACGGTCGCCGAGGAAGCGAGCCTGCCGATCGTCGAGCCCGCTCCGGAGGCGATCGAGGAGATCGAGGAGATCGAGCAGATCGAGGAGATCGAGCAGATCGAGGCGGTCGAGGACATCGAGGCGGTCGAGCAGGTCGAGGATGCGATTCCGGCGGTCGCCGACGATGGTGTCACGCAGAAGAATCAGGACACGCAGACCGCCACGCTCGAGCAACTCGGCGCGGTGGCCGATGACCTCGCGATCCCGGGCGAGCGAACGGAGGAGAACGAGAAAGCAGCGCGCGAGCGCCGCAAGTACGTCCGGATGCTCTCCGACGTTCCGTCGACCGAGTCGGAGCGCCAGAAGCAGCTCGGCCGGATCGCGATCCGGCGCGTCCACGTCGCGCCTCCGTCGTCGCACGTGGCGAAGACGCTCGGTGAAGCCACCCGCGCGATCCGCCGCAGCACCGATCGCGACAAGGTCGCCGAGTTGGTGATGTTGACCCTCGAGAAGTTCATCCCGTCCGTCGAGGCCGCGGTCATGCTGGTGCTGCGCGGCGATGTCGCGATCGGCTGGAAGGGCTACGCGTGCGGTGGCCAGCCACTCCCCGAGGTGGCGGTGCCGCTCGGCGAGCCCGGGCTGATCCCGAAGGCGATCGGCGACCAGAGCACGATGCGTGGGGCGTCGAGCGATCTCGGATCGATCGATCAGCTGCTGCTGACGTCGCTCGGGGTGACGGGGGACAAGGAGCTGGTGGTGGTGCCGGTGATGATCGCCGGGCAGGTGATGCTGGTGATGGCGCTGGTCGCCGCGCAAGGTTGCGAGATCCAGAGCGCCGAGTCGATCGCCGTGGCCACCGGTGCGGCGTTCGCACGGCTGATGCGCGACGCCAGTCGGTGATATAAGGCGGCGATGTCAGCCGCTGTCGAAGATGATGACGAGAAGCCCTACGACGGGCCGCTCAAGAAGCATCGCCACGATCTCGGTCACGAGGACCACGGCGCCAAGCTCGCCCAGGGAACCACCCGAGCGATCCAGGGGATGCTCGGACTCTGGATCGCGCTGACGCTGGTGTTCGTCGTCTACGCCATGGTCGACGCTGTGCGCTCTCCAGACGCTGCGCTGCCGGCCGCGACCTCGAAGTAACGTGCTCGTCTCCGTCCGAACCATGCGTGGAGCTCTGCGGTGTCCGTGTTGGCGCGGTCGGCGGCGCCGCTAGCCGACACAGCGGGACAGGGCAGCGCTAGCGCTGACGACATCGCGAGCTTGCCCACGCGACCGACGCACCGGCCAACTCGAAGCACGAGCACGTGTTCGCTCGGGCACACGCAATTCCGCGACCTGAGCGCGGCTTGACGAGCACGGCTGCGACCTCGAAGTAAGCAGCGTTTCGCCGGAGATCCGTCATGGTGACGTGCTACGCCCCGGCGTAGCGTCATGATCCCCGAGGACGTCATCAGCCAGGTTCGCGACGCGGCCAACATCGTCGAAGTGATCGGCCAGTACGTCCAGCTCAAGAAGGCCGGGAAGAACTGGAAGGGGCTGTGCCCATTCCACGGCGAGAAGACGCCGTCGTTCAACGTCCAGCCCGACAAGGGCTTCTTCATGTGCTTCGGCTGCCAGAAGAAGGGTGACGTCATCAACTTCGTCATGGAGCTCGAGGGCAAGAGCTTCGTCGAGGTGGTCGAACAGCTCGCGCAGCGCTTCAACATCGAGGTTCCGAAGTACGAGGAGAATCCGGAGCTCCGGCGGATGCGCGGCGAGCGGGTCGCGATGCTCGAGCTCAACAAGCTCGCCACCGCGTTCTATCGCGAGCTGCTGGCGGATCCGAAACGCGGCGAGCCGGGGCGCGCGTACTTGAACAAGCGCGGCGTCGGCCAGGAGGTCACCGACAAGTTCCTGCTCGGGTATGCGCCGGCAGACTGGGGGTTGCTCGCGGAATACCTGACGAGCAAGCGCGCGGATCTCGAGCTCGCGGTGCGGGTCGGCTTGATCGCGCATCGCCCGCGCGGTGGGTTCTACGATCGCAATCGCGATCGGCTGGTGTGTCCCGTGGTCGTCCCGGGCGGCGATGTCGTCGGGTTCTCGTCGCGTGTCGTCGGCGAGGCTCCGGCCGATCAGGATCCGCCGCCGAAGTACATCAACAGCCCCGAGAGCGCGGTCTACAAGAAGAGCAAGCTGCTGTTCGGGCTCGCGCAGGCGCGCGAGGCGATGGCCTCGCAAAAACGCGCGGTGCTCGTCGAGGGCAACTTCGACGTCATCACGCTGCATCAGGCCGGCTTCAACGAGGTGATCGCGCCGCTCGGCACCGCGTTGACGCCGGAACAAGTCAACGTGCTCAAGCGGCTGTCCGAGAAGGTCGTGCTGCTCTACGACGGTGACAAGGCAGGCTACAAGGCCACGCTGCACGCGCTCCAGCTCTGCATCGAGAGCGATGTCGAGGTGCTGATCGCGCAGCGGCCGGGGCACGGCAAGTCCGGCGGCGCAGGGATCCTCGGCGATGGCGTCGATCCGGATAGCCTGGTCGCGGGTGGTGGGGCCGAGCAGTTGCGCGAGGCGGTCGACCGCGCGAAGGGCGGCATCGAGTTCTTCATCGAAGAGATCTGGACCAAGGGCATCAAGCAGAACGTCGACGCTCGCAGCCGCGCGATCGAGGACGCCGCCAAGCTCGCCGCGAAAGTTGCGAACCCGGCGAAACATGATCTAATCGTCGGCGCGCTCGCGACCTCGATGCAGGTGGACCCGAGGGTGATCCAGAACGCGATCGCACGAGCGCAAGGCCGCGGTGACCAGCACCGTCCTGGCCCGTCCGGCCCCAGTCAGTACCCTCCCAATGCACCCTCTCGCTCTACGGGAAATTCGCCCCAATCCGATGCCCGGCCCACAGCGCCGCCCTCGGCGGACGAAATAGAAGTGATGAGTCTGCTGTCCGACTACCCCGAGCTGATCGGAAGTACTGAGGGGGACAAGGCTTTTTGGCTATTGACGGATGACCGCCTTCGGGCCATGTATTCCGGCGCTCGAGCCGGCAAGTCGCTTGCCGACCTCGCGTTCGAGCAGTTGTCCCCGGAGTTGGTCCCACAAGTGTTGTCCCGCCGTTACGCCGATCACAAGGACCCAGCCGGAGAGCTCGCCAAGAAGGTGGCGAACCTCGGGGCGCGGAAAGCGGGGATCGAGCGTACGAGGCTGATGCAGGGCATCAGCGACGCGACCCGTGGCGGGAACCATGATAAGGCACGCCTTCTGATCCAGCTCGGCGTGGCCGAGCGGCAGGGTGACCACCAGCTCGTCGCACGTTTGAGAGAAACCCTCGCGCAATCGGAAGCCGAAGCCGAAACCGGAAAGCAGGTCGATTGAACATGGCCAAGACCCCGCAGAAGTCGAAAGAAATGAAGAAGGCAAAACCGGCTCCGGCCCCCAAGAAAGCAGTCGCTCCCGCCGCGAAGGCAGAGAAGACTGAGAAGTCCGACAAGTCCGACAAGGACAAGACCAAGGGCAAGCCGATCGCCGCGAGCGTCAAGGCTGATACCGCGAAGGTGCTCAAGGCGCTGACCAAGCCCGGCAAGCCGATGCGGCCGCCGCGCGATCCCGATGGGGACGGCGACTCGGGCAGCGATGACGACGAAGAGGACGACGACTTCGCGCCGAAGGCCAAGGCCGCGGGCAAGCCGGGTCCGGCGGGCAAGGCTGGCAAGGGTGGCAAGTCCGTCGAGATCGACCTCGGCGACGACGACGACGCCGTGTTCGAAGCGGTGGTCGTCGAGGATGACGACGAAGACGAGCTCGCCGCCGAGGCGAAGCGCAGCACCGCCGCCGATGCGGATGCCGCGGCACTCGCGGAGGAGACGCGCGCGACCAAGAAGAAGGGTGGTCGCGGTGGTGGTGCCGAGAACCCGAACAGCATGCGCGACAAGCTGATCGAGCTCGGCAAGCAGAAGGGCTTCGTCACCTACGACGAGGTCCACGACCACATGCCGGAAGACGTCGTGTCGACCGAGCAGATCGATGGCTGGCTATCGGCGCTCGGCGAGCACGGGATCGAGGTTGTCGACGGCTCCGGTAGCCGCCGCGGCGATGGCTCGATCGTCGATGCGCCGCCCAAGGAAGGCGGCCTCGGCATCGGTGAGAAGGAAGGCGAAGAGAAGGAGGTCGACGAGGACGAGGAGTACGCGTACTCGCGCACGTCCGACCCGGTTCGCATGTACCTCCGCAAGATGGGCAGCGTCTCGCTGCTCACGCGTGAAGGCGAAGTCGAGATCGCGAAGCGCATCGAGGACGGCGAGCGCAAGATGCTCCAGGCCGTGCTCAACAGCAGCGTCGCGGTCGAGGAGCTCCTCGAGATCGGCGAGCGGCTGCGCCGCGGCAAGGTCCGCGTCAAGGATGTCGTCAAGGACATCGACGAGGACGAGGCCGAGTTCAACGAGCAGTTCTACGTCGATCGCGTCTGCAAGATCATCGACAAGGTCAAGAAGCTCCAGCGCGACACCGAGAAGCTCGACGAGAAGCTCGCGGAGCCCGGCTCGAGCGAGAGCAAGAAGAAGAAGATCAAAGAGGGCCAGAAGGCGAACCGCGCCCAGATGTTCGAGGACCTCTCGGACCTCCGCCTCAACAAGCCGACGGTCGATCGCATCGTCGCGCAGCTCAAGAACATCATCGTCAAGCTCGACAAGGCGGAGCTCGAAGTCCGCGACTGCGAGCGCAAGGCCGGGACCTCCGCGTCGGAGATCCGCAAGACGCTGCGCGAGATGCGTGCGTCACCGCAGCGTGCGCGTGCGGTCGGCAAGAAGACGATGATGACCATCGCCGACTTCGAGGAGATGGAAGAGCAGATCAAGACGGCGATGCGCAAGGTCGCCGTGATCGAAGAGGAAGCCCGCTCCTCGGCGCCGGACCTCCGCTCCACCTACCGCGACCTCCACGAGG
>JANNBP010000390.1:0-2860 GCA_031385555.1 Deltaproteobacteria bacterium
ATCTCGCCGATGTCCTCGAGCAGGTTGGCGAGGTTGTAGCGCGCCTCCGGCTGGTTTGGATCGTGGTCGAGTGCGCGCTCGTAGAGGCGGCGCGCGTCGTCGACCTCGCCCTGGCGGTAGCAGAGGTTGCCGAGGTTCGTCAGCGCGGCGGCCATGTTCGGCTCGAGGTCGATCGCCTGGCGGAACAGGTGCTCGGCCGACGACGATTCTCCGCGATCCTCGGCGGCGCACGCCTCGACGAAGTAGCGATACGCGGTGATGCCACCGTTCGCATCCGTCGCCTGATCCTCGACGACGCGCGGCGTGGGACCGCTGCTTTCGGCCTCGAGCTCGGGCGACGGTTCGACGCGCGGCATCGCGAGCGTGGACAGCACGTGCTCGCCGAAGCTGGGCAGGGTGAACGCCATCACCACCTGGCCCCCGACCGGCTGGAACGCGACGTCCTCTTCGAGCGCCACGATCGTCTCGCCGTCGCAGCAGATCCGCAGCTTCATCATCGGCGACGTGTCGTCGGGGAGCGCGCGGCGCAGCGCATCGACGTGCTTGCGGATCTTCTGCACCGACATCCCACCGGCGAGCAGGTCCTTCGCGGACCTCGTCGCGACCAGATCGGTGAACGTGTAGTAGAAGCGACCGCCCTTGCGAACGGTGGGGCCGACGAAGCCGGTCTGCATCCAGTAGCGGAGGCGGGCCTCGGGAAGGGCGAGGATGCGCGAGGCATCGCGAATGCTGTACAGCTCGATCATTGAATCCCTCGTCTCGCATTGATCACAAGATTATCGGCTCGCGCGCTCTCCTGCCCCTCCACCTGCCCCCTACCCCTCGTCGACCGCCTCGCCTCGATATCGAGGCTCAGGTGCACTTCGGTTCCGCGCGAGCGACTCTCGAGGTCGACGAGCGGGGCAGTGAGATCGCAACCGGCGAGCCGGCGCGCTTCGGTGAGGGCGACGCGACGAGCCTCGGAGCGGGCACGTTCGTCGCTCGCGTAGAGCACGGCGACGCGGAGCGCGGTCGTCGCATCCGGCGGATCGCTGATCTTGTCGACGGCGCGCTTGAGATCGACGGTCATCATCGTCGAGCCCGTGTAGGTCTCGCCGGAGAAGTCGCCTTCGCTGAGCATGCGCGCGGCGCCATGGATCAGCTCGACGGCGACAGGAGCCAGGCGCACGGACACCTCCCGCTCAAACAGCGAGACCCGACGGGTCATCGCCATCGGTTTGCGCGGTGGTCGCTTCCACACCGCACGTTTTCGACGAGGGGGCATCCGAAAATGCTAACCAGCGCGGAGCGCCGGCCCAACTTTTCGGCCGTATCCTCGCGACGTGACGGAGGCCAGGAAACTACCGACGTACCTGGTCGTCCTGCTGACGGTGGCCGCGATGGCGGTGTTCGTGCCGTTGCTGCCCTGGATCGCGCTCGCGCTGTGGCTCGGCCTCTACCTGAAGCCGCTCCACCGCCGGCTGACCGCGCGGCTCGGGGGGCGCCCCGGGCTCGCGGCCACGCTGTCGGTGTCGCTGCTGCTGGTCGTCGCGATCCCGATCCTGGTGGTGTTCGCCTCGATCGTGCTCGACGCCATCGCGCTGGCCCGCCAGTTGTGGGCGGCGCCCGAATCGCATGCGGTGTTCGTCCAGCTCGTCCAGACCGATCCGAAGGCCCCGCCCGAGGTCTCCGGGGTGGTCGATCTGCTGCTCAGTCAGGGCGACCGAGCCTGGGCGATCGCGCAACAGCTCGCCGGCGCCGCGGCGGACTTCGTGATCGGGCTGCTGGTCATGGTGAGCGGGACGTATGGCGTGCTGGTCAACGGCGAGGCCTGGTACGCGTGGCTCGAGCGGCACACCCCGGTCGATGACAAGCACCTGATGCGGTTCCGCAACGCCTTCGTCGAGACCGGGCGCGGTCTGTGGTTCGGCATCGTCGGGACCGGCATGGTGCAGTCGATCGTTGCGACCATCGCGTTCCTCGCCCTCGGTGTGCCCTCGGCGCTCGCCCTCGGGATGATGACGCTGCTGTTCTCGTTGATCCCGGCGATCGGCACCGCGCTGGTGTGGGGGCCGGTGGCGGCGGGGCTCGCGCTGTCGGGGCGGACGGTCTCGGCGATCATCCTCGCGGCGATCGGCATCGGTGTGATCTCGACGGTCGATAACCTCGCCCGCCCGTGGCTGACCCGCCGGGGCAACCTCCAGTTGCCGACCTGGGTCGTGCTGATCGCGATGTTCGGGGGGGTGGCGCTGATCGGCGGCTGGGGGCTCTTGCTGGGCCCTCTCGTCGTGCGGCTCGCCAAAGAGGCCATGATGATCGCGCATGGCGATGCTCCAGAACCGGCAAGCCCTGACACTCCCGTAGCAAGCCCCCCCACATCGTGATACGCGTTCTAAACCTGTGACTCTCGACGTGAAACGCTATCCGATCCTGGTCGTCGACGACGAGCAAGACAATCTCGACGCGTTCCGATTCAACTTCCGCAAGACGTTCGACATCATCACCGCCAACAGCGGCCCGGAAGCGCTCCAGATCCTCGCGGAGAAGGAGGTCGCGGTGGTGGTGACCGACCAGCGGATGCCGAAGATGACAGGCGTCGAGCTGCTGCGCGAGGTCCGCACCAACCAGCCGGATACCGTCGGCATCATCCTGACGGCGTTCACCGACGTCGACGTGCTGATCGAGGCGATCAACCTCGGCCAGGTCTATCGCTACATCACCAAGCCGTGGGACGCGAAGGAAGTCCGCGGTGTCATGCATTACGCGTTCGAGCGCTTCCATCTCCAGCGCGAGAACAAGAAGCTCGTAGCGCAGCTCGCCGAGTACACCGGATTTCTGAACCAGCAGATCCACTGCGAGTTCGATTTCGGCAACATCTTCG
>JANNBP010000420.1:0-21334 GCA_031385555.1 Deltaproteobacteria bacterium
AGCAGGAGGCCACGTAGTCATGGCCATCATCAGCTATCGCGAGGCGCTCAATCAGGCGATGAGCGAGGAGATGGATCGCGATCCGAACATCTTCATCATGGGTGAGGAGGTCGGGTACTACAACGGCGCGTACAAGGTCACGCAGGGCTTGCTGCAGCGGTTCAGCGAGCGCCGCGTGATCGATGCGCCGATCGCCGAGATGGGCTTCGCCGGCATCGGCATCGGTGCGGCGATGGTCGGGCTGCGGCCGATCATCGAGTTCATGACCTGGAACTTCTCGCTGGTCGCGATCGATCAGATCGTCAACAACGCCGCGAAGCTCTATCAGATGAGCGGCGGGCAGTACCACATCCCGATCGTGTTCCGCGGCCCGGGCGGCCCAGCCGTTCAAGTCTCCTCGCAGCACAGCCAGTCGTTCGAGAGCTACTACGCGCACGTACCCGGCTTGAAGGTCGTGATGCCGTCGACGGCGTACGACGCGAAGGGTCTGCTCAAGAGCGCGATCCGCGACGACAACCCGGTGGTCTTCATCGAGGGCGAGACGCTCTACAACACCACGTGGGAAGTCCCCGACGGCGATTACACGATCCCGATCGGCAAGTCCGATATCAAGCGCACGGGCAAGGACCTCACGCTGATCGCGTGGTCGAAGATGGTGTGGACGTGCATGGACGCCGCGAAGGTGCTCGCGGAGGAAGGCATCGAGTGCGAGGTCGTCGATCTCCGCACGCTGCGTCCACTCGACATCGACACCGTCGCCGACTCGGTGAAGAAGACCGGTCGCGCGGTGATCGTCGAGGTCGGGTGGCCCGTCGCCGGCTTCGGCGCCGAGGTCGCGTATCAGGTGCAGAAGCTCTGCATGGATTACCTCGATGCCCCGGTCGATCGCGTCACCAGCGATGACGTGCCGATGCCGTACGCGAAGAACCTCGAAGACGAGGTCCAACCGCAGATCAAAGACGTCGTGGCCGCGGTCAAGCGCGCCCTCTACATCGAATAAGAAAAGGGTCGCAACTCATGGCTCAGATCATTGGCCTGCCGAAGCTGTCGCCGACGATGGAAGAAGGTGTCCTCGTCCGCTGGACCAAGAAGGAAGGCGACAAGGTGTCGCCGGGTGATCTGATCGCCGAGGTCGAGACCGACAAGGCGAACATGGACTTCAACATCGAGGACGAAGGCGTCCTGCTGAAGTTCCTCGTCAAGGAGGGCGACACCGTGAAGCTCGGTGCGCCCGTGATGATCCTCGGCAAGGCCGGCGAAGATGTGTCGGCGCTCGTCGCGCAGGCGTCATCATCGACGGCAGCCCCGACGGCGCCGACTCCGGCGCCCACGTCCGAGCGCACGGCACCCACCACGAAGCCGCCGCCGGTCGCTGCCAAGGACGGCAAGCCGACCTCGCAACCGATCGAGAAGCCCGCGGCGGTCACCGCACCTCCGACGGAGAAGCCGCAGTCGGCGAAGCCAGAGAACAAGAAGGCCTCGCCAGACGGTGCGCGCGTGCTCGCGTCGCCGCTCGCGAAGTCACTCGCGATCGAGCTCGGCATCGATCTCCGCAACGTCATGGGCTCCGGCCCCGGCGGTCGGATCGTCGAGCGCGACGTCAAGGCCGCGTCGGAAGGTCACGAGATCGACAACGGCAAGCAGGCTCCGGCGCCGCAGGACGACGACGAGGCCGACGCGAAGACCACGCAGGCGATCGCGATCCGCACGCCGAAGCAGATGGTGCCGGACACGGATGCCGAGTTCACCGATGTCACCGCCTCGAACATGCGCAAGCGGATCGCGGCCCGCCTCACCGAGGCGAAGCGCGACATCCCGCACTTCTATCTGCAGCGCCAGATCGATGCGGCGCCGCTGCTCGCGTTCCGCGGTCGCTTGAACGAGCTGCTCGGCGACCCAAAGAAAACAGGGGCGGAGGATGATTACCGTCGAGGGAAACAACCTCCGCCCACCAAGGTCAGCGTCAACGACCTCGTGGTCAAGGCCACCGCCCTCGCCCTCCGTCGCGTGCCCGATTGCAACGCGGCCTGGGTCGGCGAAGCGATCCGCAAGTTCCACCACGTCCACATCGGCATCGCCGTCGCGATCGAGGATGGCCTCGTCACGCCGGTGATTCGCAACGCGGATCAAAAAGGCATCGGCTCGATCGCCGCCGAGGTCCGCGACCTCGCCGAGCGCGCGAAGCACAAGGGCCTCAAGGGGCACGAGATCACGGGCTCGACGTTCACGATCTCGAACCTCGGCATGTTCGGCATCGAGCGGTTCACCGCGATTCTGAACCCACCCGAGGCAGGCATCCTCGCCGTCGGGGCGGTGATGGACGCGCCGGTGGTTGATCCAAGGCACGGCACAGTCGTCGCCGGCAAGCGCATGACCGTCTCGATGTCGTGCGATCACCGCGTGATCGACGGCGCGCTCGGGGCGAAGTGGTTGCAGGTGTTCGCCGACCTGATCGAGAAGCCGGAGTCGCTGGCGCTATGACCGACAAGGTCTACGACGTCGTCGTGATCGGCAGTGGCCCCGGTGGCTACGTCGCCGCGATCCGCTGCGCGCAGCTCGGGCTGTCGACCGCGTGCATCGAGCGTGCGGAGCTCGGCGGCATCTGCCTCAACTGGGGCTGCATCCCGACGAAGGCCCTGCTCCGCACCGCCGAGGTGCTCGAGACGATGCATCACGCGAAAGACTTCGGGATCACCGTCGGCGAGATCAAGCCGGACTTCGCCGCGATCATCCAGCGCAGCCGCGGCATCGCCGACAAGGTCAGCAAGGGTGTCGCGTTCCTCCTCAAGAAGAACAAGATCGATCTGATCGTCGGCACGGCGAAGCTACTGCCGCGCGCCGGCGCCTGGAAACCACATCAGATCAACGTCGACAACGCCGGCACCTCCTCGACGGTCGAGGCCAAGCACATCATCCTCGCGACCGGAGCACGCGCGAAGTCGCTTCCGGGCATCACGCTCGACGACAAGCGCATCATCGAGTACCGCCGTGCGATGACGCTGCCCGCGCAGCCGAAGTCGATGGTGGTGCTCGGCGCCGGCGCGATCGGGGTCGAGTTCGCGTCGTTCTATCGCGCGCTCGGCACCGAGGTCACGATCGTCGAGTTCATGCCGCGGCTCGTGCCCAACGAGGATCCGGAGATCTCGAAGGAGCTGACACGTGCGTTCGACAAGCGCGGCATCAAGTCGCTCGTCGATCACAAGCTGACAACGGCCACCAACAAGGGCGACCTAGTCGTGATCACGGTCGAGCCCAAGGGCGCGCCGGGTGAGCCCGCGCGCGATACCGCCGCCGCGCAGAAGCACCTCGAAGCCGAGATCCTGCTGGTCGCCGTCGGCATCGCCGCGAACACCGAGAACCTCGGTCTCGAGGCGCACGGCGTGGTGATCGAGCGCGGCTGGATCAAGGTCGACAAGGACAACAAGTGCGGAGAGGGCCTCTACGCGATCGGTGACGTGATCGGTCGCGGCCTCGCGCACGTCGCGTCCGCCGAGGGCGTGTTCGTCGCCGAGAAGATCGCCGGCGTCCATGCCGAGCCGGTGCGCTACGACGCGATCCCCGCGTGCACGTACTGCTCTCCGGAGATCGCCTCCGTGGGTCTCACCGAGGAGAAGGCGAAGGCCGCCGGCATCCCGGTCAAGATCGGCAAGTTTCCGTTCTCCGCACTCGCGAAGGCGCGTGCGGCCGGCGACACCACCGGCTTCGTCAAGACGCTGTGGCACGCCGAGACCGGCGCCCTCGTCGGGGCCCACATGATCGGGCCCGCGGTCACCGACCTGATCGCGGAGCTGACGCTCGCGAAGACCACCGAGGTCAACGCCGAGTCGCTGGTCTACACGATCCACGCGCACCCGACGTTCGCCGAGACGATCAAGGGCGCCACCGAAGCTGCGCTCGGCCACGCGATCGATCTCTGAGTCGGCGAGTGCGTCCGATCCAGTCGGGAGCACGCGGACGCGATGCCGATGAGAGTGCCGGCGAGGTCTGCACGTTGCCACCTCGAGCACGTGGACCGGTTCGCTGGTGACACACACGTAGGGCTGGGCGAGACTCGTCGCATGCCGCGCCAAGGCTTCCTCGTTGCGGCGCTCCTCGCGAGCGCCGGATGTATCAAGGGCGAATGCATCGTTCACGGCTCGAGCAGCAGCGGATCGTGCATCGAGTCGAGTAGCTCGATCAGCAGCTCCGGGCCTCCCCGGATCTCGCGCCAGGAGAGGGAAGACGTCCGCGCACGCATCGCGCGCCTCGAACCCGCGTGCGCCGCCGGCCATCGCCTCGCGTGCACGAACCTCTTCGCAGACCTCCAGATGCTCGACGCACCGGTGGTCGAGCAAGTCGCGGCGGCGGAGCTCGGGTGCAGGGCGAAGACGCCAAACACCTGCTCCTTTGCGGCGCGTGCCATCCAGGGGACGGATCTGATCCGTGCCCGCGAGCTCTACGAGATCGGCTGCCAACTCGGCGAGGATGCCGCCTGCCGCGATGCCACGCTCGGGGGCTCGACGTGGGTGTTCGACTATCGGCAGGCCCGATGTGCCGCGGGCGAGCTGGTCGCGTGCGACGCCCTCGGAGAGTTGCTCGCCGACCCCGCCAGCCCTCGGTTTTCGCCCGAGCGTGCGAGGGTGCTGTTGATGGATGCCTGCCGGCGTGCGTTGCGGGGATGCAGGACGCTCGGAGAGCTCGCGGTCCGGCCGTGAGGGTGGCGCTGTTCGCGGTGTGCGTGCTCGCGGTCGGTTGCGCGAGTGCCGAGGACTACCGCATCGAGCAGGCGTCGCTCGCCCAGCAATATCGCGCGTGTCAGGCCGATCGCGGAACCTCCTGTGTGGGCGTCGGTGGCTGGTTGACCCGCCAGTTTCGGTACGACGAAGCCCGCGAGGTCTATCACCGCGCCTGCGCCCGAGGTGAGGCCCTCGCGTGCGTGCACGCGAGCGAGCGGTTCGGTGACCAAGCGCTCCTGGTCCGCGCCTGCAAGCTCTCCGTCGAGCCGTGCCTGGACGCGGCGTTGTCGCCCGTCACCTCGGCAGCCGATCGCGAGGAGGCGATCGCCCGGGTCTGCACGAAGCTGCCCTCGCGTTGCACCGAGCTGTTCGAGCGGCTGATCCGGCGAGGGGTCGAGGTCGGAGCGCAGGCAACCGCGTTGTGTACGCCACCCGGACTCGAACCTCGCGTGTGCGCCGAGCTCGGGCTCCTGACCTGGCCCGATCCCGCGATCGGTACCGGCCTCCTGCGTGCTGCCTGTGACAACGGTGACGCACGTGCGTGCTGGCAGCTGTTTCGTCGCGCGCCGGATCCGGCACTTGCTCGACGTGCCTGCGAGCTCGGCTATGGAAATGCCTGCGATCCCGACGTCGCCGATCGTGCGCTCGAAGGGTGGCGCACGCAGTGTCGGAGCGACGACAACACGGCGTGTGAACGATTGGGCCGCTTGCTCTCGACGCCGTGAGCGACGGCCCACCGCCCGACGAACCGCCGCGATCACCGTGCTTCGAGGACTCGCCCATCACTCTGGGGTTAGCAGAGTCGCGGATGCGCGGCGTGGTGACGTCGGCGTCGGCGCCACCCATCTTCATCGCCGGCATCGTGCCGCGCGTGTAAGGCCTGCGTAACGGGCCGAATCAACACCCGGTCTCGCGCGTCCTCCCTCCATGCGCCACGCGCTTCCGAGGTCGTCGTCATTTCGCTGGATGTGGCTCGCGGTTGCCGTCTCCGCGTGTGCGAGCACGTCGCCACCGCCCGTGGTCGCGAACCAGGCGTCCCCGACAGCCATCAAGCGCGTGATCGTTCGCCACGCCCTGATGACGTACGTCATGGACTCGCCGGACGGGCAGCGAGACAAGGCGCACGCGGCCGTCGAGGCCAGCGAGCTGGTCGAGGCAATCAAGGCGAAGAAGTACGAGGTCGAGATCCGGTTCGATGCCGCCACCGGCGATGACGTGGTCGTCGAGCGTACAGATGGCAAGGTGCTCGGCCGCGCCCCGCTCCACGACATCGCCGGCGGCGCTGCACCGGCACAGATCCTCGATGCGCTTTGATCGGGGCGAATTCCGAGGTATCTAGCCCTCGATGTCCTCGGATCGCGTGCACCTACCGGTGGTGGGCCAAGTGGAGCCTGCTCCCGTCCGCCGTCGTCATCCCGAGTGGATCCGCGCCACGCTGCCGAGCAAGCCGGCGTATTTCGAGCTCCGCGCGATGGTGAAGGAGCTGCAGCTCAATACCGTCTGCGAATCGGCGAGCTGTCCGAACATCGGCGAGTGCTGGACGCGTCGCGCGCTGACGATCATGATCCTCGGCGACATCTGCACCCGGAGCTGCCGGTTCTGCGATGTCACCACCGGTCGGCCGCTGCCGCCGGATCCCGACGAGCCACGCCGCGTCGCCGAGATGCTCGGGCGGCTGTCGCTCGAGCACACCGTGATCACGTGCGTCGATCGCGATGACCTCGCAGACTTCGGCGCCGCGCACTGGGCGGAGACGATCACGCGCGTCAAGCAGGCCTGCCCGGCGATGACGCTCGAGATCCTCGCCGGCGACTTCAAGGGCAAGACCGAGCACGTCGACGTCGTGCTCGACGCCGATCCGGACGTGTTCGCCCACAACCTCGAGACGGTGCCGCGCCTGTCGAAGCAGGTCCGCGTCCAGGCGAGCTATCCGCGCAGCTACAAGATCCTCGAGCACGCGCGCAAACGCGACGCGGTCACCAAGACCGGCTTGATGCTCGGCCTCGGCGAGACGCGGGAGGAGGTCGAGGCGGTGATCTCCGAGCTCGCCGGTCTCGGGGTCGACATCCTCACGCTCGGCCAGTACCTGTCGCCGAGCAAGCAGCACCTCGCGATCGAGCGCTACGTCCACCCGACGGAGTTTGCGGAGCTCGAGCAGTTCGCGCTCGCCGCCGGCATCACGCACGTGGTCTCGGGTCCGCTCGTGCGGTCGAGCTATCACGCCGATGGTCAGGCCGCGCTCGTCCGGAACCTCCGCGCATCTCGGGACAGCAGTCCCGAACCCTTGCGCTGATGGCTTCGAGGCCGTCGCGACGCGCGACGTGGTCCGCCCCTCATCGAGGGCAGGTGGCGCGACGTGCGCACCTCGCGACTACGCGCTGATCGCGTGAAACTTGCCGCTCTCGTCGGCGCGCCGCGCGTGCTCGAGGAGCAGGTGCGTGATCGGCATCAGGCTCAACGTGCTCTCGGGCTCGCACGGGATGAACTCGAAGCGACCGCGCGTCTGGTCGAGGGCCATCATCACTGCGGCGTGCGCGTTGACCACGACATCGGCCATCCCGGCATCGACGATCCGTCCGTCGGAGACGTCGATCCAGAGGACGTGCTCGCAGATCAACATGAGGCGACCACTCTGGCGCTCGTGCTCGAGCATCGTCAGCACCGGCGCGAGACCGAGGATCTGGAGATCGCCGGTGAGTGCGGCGGGCACGTTCGCGGGGCGCGTCAGCTGCGCGGCTGTCCACCGGCGCACCAGCTGCTCGATCCCGATCCCGAACATCTCGTCCGCGGGCTCGCAGGGCGGGCGGAGGCAGATCGCGATGCCCGTGTCGTCGCCACGCACCACGGTGGCTCGCGTGTAGAGCCGCTTGCGATCGAGACCGATCATCGCGAGCTTCACGGCGGTGCCGACAGCGATCGGGCGTTCGATGCCGAACAACATCCCGGTGCGCGACAGATCCTGCGAGTGCACGTGATGCCGCTCCATCCCCACGACGATCTCCACTGGATGGTGGATCGCGTACCTGACTGCTTGTCGACGCACGGTACGTCCTTCTTACAGAACCACCATGCTCCGTAGCTAGCGACAACTTCGGCCAGAACCCCAGGCTTAACCGGCGACGAGATCGAACACGAGCTTCGCCACGAGCGCTCCCGAGACGACGAGCACGGCGATCCGGATCAGCTTGGTGCCACCCTTGATCGCCATCCGGGCCCCGAGCATCCCACCGATCAGCTGGCCCCCGGCCATCGGCAGCGCGACCGACCACACGATCGAGTCGAGGGCGAGAAACACCCCGACTGCCGCGAGGTTGGAGGCGAAGTTCACCACCTTCGCGTCGGCGGTGGCGTTGGTCATCGGCCGGCCACACAGGGTCACGAAGCCGACGATCAGGAACGTCCCGGTGCCCGGTCCGAAGAAGCCGTCGTAGAAGCCGATCGCGAGGGCAAGCGCCGCGGCGATCCGGAGATAGTTCCGGGCGAGCTGCCCCGTCCCCGGCGGCTTCTTGATCACCAGCAGCACGGCCGCGCCGATCAGCATCGCGATCACGATCGGGCGCAGCGCGTCCTTGTCGATCCCGCTCACCAGCTCGGCCCCGATCGCGGAGCCGACGAGGCCGAGCGGGAACGTGAGCTTCGCCTGCTTCTGATCGACCTGCCCTGCGCGCCAGAACGTGACCAGTGCGGCAGCCGACCCCCACACGCTCTGGCCCTTGTTGGTGCCGAGCGCGAGGTGCGGTGGCAACCCGGCGGTGAGCAGCGCGGGCAGCGTGATCAACCCACCGCCTCCGGCGATCGCATCCACCGTGCCGGCGAGGAACGCCGTGACAGCGAGCATCGCGATCACCAGCGGATCCACGCGGCCAAGGTAACATGCGGTGTGGACATCACCGTCGTCGGCGCCGGCGTCATCGGTCTCACCACCGCGCTCGTGCTCGAGGAGCGCGGCCATCGCATCCGCGTGGTGGCCGACAAGCTCGGCGACGCCACCACGTCGGCGGTCGCCGCGGCGGTGTGGTTTCCCTATCGCGTCGGTCCGCCCGAGCGCGTCCTCGGCTGGGCCGCGCGGACGCGCGACTGGCTCGAGACGGTGGTCGCCACACGCGAGGCCGGCGTGGACCTCGTGATCGGCTACGAGATCAGCGAGACCACGGATCCCCCGTACTGGACCGCGGCGATTCCGGTCGAGCGCGCGCCTGCACCCGTCCTCGAGGCACCACTCGCCTGGCGGTTCACCGCACCGCGCGTCGAGCCCGCGCGCTTCCTGCCGTGGTTGACCTCCCAGCTGCGCGGCTCGATCGAGCAGCGCGTCGTCAGGGATCTCGCGGCCGAACCGGGTGACCTCGTGATCGACTGCACCGGCCTCGGTGCACGCGCGCTGCTCGGCGACGACGCGATGCAGCCGCTGTTCGGCCAGGTCGTGATCACCGAGCTCGGCACCTACGACGCCGGCATCACGATCACCGACGACCGCGATCCCGACGCGATCTTCTACGCCATCCCGCGCCGCGACGAGCTCGTGCTCGGTGGCTGCGCGCTGCCGTGGCCACCCGGCGCCTCACCCGAGCCGGATCCCGCGATCACCGATCGCATCCTCGACCAAGCACGTCGGCTCGGCCTCTCGGTCGGTCCCGTCAAGCGCGTGCGCGCCGGGCTGCGCCCCTTTCGTCCGGCAGTGCGGCTGGAGCGCGACGCGAACCATCCGCGCGTGATCCACAATTACGGCCACGGCGGTGCTGGCTTCACGCTGTGCCGCGGCTGCGCCGAATCGGTCGCCGACCTGCTGTGACGTCCGGCGGTCCGACGTTGCAATTCCTGGGGTAACCGGCAATCACGCGCACGCTCGGAGAGATCGCCGCTGCGGCAGGTTTGGCTGCTTACTGAATGATGCCTGCGAAGTAGAGCACCGCGACGGTGGCGGCGATCACCAGGATCGCGGCGATCGCGAACCAGATCACCTTCGACGATGACTTGCGGTTCGCGACGTTCGAACCGAAGCGCGGCTCGTCCGGCGTGGTGGCGTCGGGGACGCGCCGTGACTTGACCGGGCCCGCCGGCTTCTTCTCGATGCGCTCGGTCGTCGTCTTCGCGTTGCCGACGCCCGGTACCGTGATCGGTTTGTGCGGCTTCTGATCGTCGCGGACCATCAGCCGCGTCGGATCGTCGTCCCCGCCGCGCACGGCCTTGCTGCTCTCGATCACGAAGGGGTGCGGGGCCTGAGCAGGACTTGAGGCCTGAGCCCCAGGAAAGGCCTTCGGGGCCGTGTCGATCGTGGTGACCTCGTTGGTATCGCCGAAGGCCTTCGGCGGCGCTTGCCTGACGCGCGGCTCGTGCATCCGCACCGGCGCCTTCTCGTGCGAGGTCTCTTCCATCGCTAGCACCGCGGGATGGACGAGGCCTTGCGTGAGACAGCGATCCCACGCCTCGCGCAGCGCTTGCTCGGCCTCCGACGCATCCTTGAACCGCTGCCGATCACTCGACTGCAACGCGTTCATCACGACATCGGAGAGCGGCCCCGGGATCGACGGATCGTGGCGCGTGGGTGGCGGCGCGTCGCCCTTCACCACGTAGCTGTTGGTGGTCTTGGTATCCGGACCCTCGTACGGGATCCGCCCCGACAGCAGCTCGTAGAACACCGCGCCCCACGCGAACACGTCGGCCTGCGGCGTGTAGCGCCCCTCGCGGATCGCCTCGGGCGGCGAGTATCCCGGCGTGCCCATGAAGATGCCGACCTGGGTCAGATCGGAGTCGGGCATCCGGGCGATGCCGAAGTCGGCCAGCTTCCAGCGGTTGTCACCGGCGTGCAGCACGTTCGCCGGCTTGACGTCGCGATGGACGATCCGCTGGCGATGCGCGAACGACAGCGCGCTCGCGAGATCGAGCGTGACCTGCACGCACCGCGCGAGCGGCAACCGGACGCGATCGAGGCGATCCGCCAGCGTCTCGCCCGGCAGGTACTCGAGCACCATGAACGGGGCGCCCGACTCCTCGTCGACGCCGACGTCGAAGATCGTGACGATCGCCGGGTGCTGCATCTTCGCGGCGGCCTTGGCCTCGCGCTGGAACCGCTCGAGGAATGCCGAGCGCACGCGCCGGCCCTGCCCCTGCGGCGAGCTGATCGTCTTCACCGCGACGACGCGGTCGAGCAGCGGATCTCTCGCCTTGTAGACGACGCCCATCGCCCCCTTGCCGAGCGTCTTGATGATCTCGTAGCGGCCGATGCGGTGCTTCGACTCCTCTCCGAGCGTCAGCCCGGGAGGTGCTTCCGCACGCAAGCGAGTCGCGCTGCGTGGGCGCGCCGACTCCTCACTCATGACCGCTCATCCATCGAAACGAGCGAAATTCTACACTGGTTTCGGGGTTTGGCGCTCGTGCTCGTGTTCGTGCCACGTGCTCGTACTCGTCCACGGACCTGAGCGCACCGTCTCGGCATGAATCCTGGCTGCGGCGCGGATGGGTGAACGTGACACGGCGGAGTCAGTCATTCGCGGCTAAGGTCGTTGCGTACCCAACACGCGCGACCCTGCCGCGACGCTCTTGGTCACGAACGCGTTGCCCCCGATCACCGAGGCCCTCCCGATGACGGTCTCGCCGCCGAGAATCGTCGCATTCGCGTAGATCACGACCTCGTCCTCGATCGTCGGGTGCCGCCGCGCCCCCGGAGCCGGCCGGCTCTCGCCCTGGGGCACTCTCAACGCGCCGAGGGTGACCCCCTGGTAGATCCGGACCCGCTCCCCGATCAGGGTGGTCTCCCCGATCACCACGCCGGTGCCGTGGTCGATGAAGAACGAGCCCCCGATCTCGGCACCCGGGTGGATGTCGATGCCGGTCAGGCGGTGTGCGATCTCCGTCATCATCCGGGGGATGACTTTTGCTCCCTCGCGGAGCAGCGCGTGCGCGAGGCGGTAGACCGTGATCGCGTACATCCCCGGGTAGCATGCGAGGATCTCGTCGACGCCGCTCGCCGCGGGATCACCCTCGTAGGCCGCGCGCAGATCGAGCCGGACCTGGCGGCGCAGCTCGGGCAGCTGCGCGAGGAACGCGTCGGTGACGTCGTCCGCCGTGGTCGCACACTCGCGGCACTCGACGAGCTCGGTCCGCGCGAGCGCCTGCTGCTCCTTGTGAAAGTGCGCGCGATAGATCTGACGCTGCAGGTGCACCCGCAGCTCGCTGACGCGCTGGCGCAACGACTCGCGGAGCGCGGGACGCGTACCGGTGAAGTCGGGGCCCGCGTAGCCCGGGAACAGCAGCGCGCGGCACTGGTCGATCACGCTCTCGACCTGCACGACATTCGGCAGCTCGTAGCTCCCGATATGCTGCATCTCCCGAGCGTCGGGGTCGAGGTACAGGCCGAGCAGCTCGTCGGCAACGCGGTCGATTCCGCTACTCATCCATCCTCAGTATCATGAACGATCGCCGTCACGTGGCCGCCGCGGTCGCACTGCGCGGCACGCGCGAGGACGCGATCGCCATCGAGGATCTCCGACTGTCCCTCGAACCGCAGGTCCAGCACCTTGCCTACCAGGTGGGCGGTCACGCCGAACCTCGCGAACTTCGTCGCGGCGAGGGAACCGGGCAGGCCTTCGATCCGCCACTGATCCGCGCGCGTCGGGTGACGACTCGCCGGATCGGTAAACCCGGCCGACGACTCTGGAGGCCACGGCCCTTCCCACTGCCACGGGTTCGCGGCCGGGTTCGCGACCACGAACACCCCACCCTTCGCCGCGAGCCGCTCGCCGACAGGGACGAACCGCTCGAGCGTGGAGTGCGCGCACGAGAAGCCGCCGTAGCAGATCAGCGTCGCGAGCGTGCCGAACGGCGTCTCGACGATCGGCAGCTTGTCGATCGAGCCGCGCGCGAGGCCGAGCCCCTTCGGTGCGCCGTCCTCCATGCCCGGCACCAGGTTGACCTTGTCGGTGGTCGCGACGCAGATGCCGCTGGGCGCGAACGTCAGGGACGCGTTGGTCAGATCGCCGGTGGTGCTCAGCCGCAGGTGCGAGCCGGCGACGATCCACGCGCCGTGTTGCCGCGCGAGCGGACCGAACACCGAGCGCCAGAACTTCTCGCCGTCGGGCGCGAGTGCTCCGAGCACCGCATGCTTGGGGGCGAGGGTCCGCATGCTCGCCACACCGCGCAGCACGTCGAGCGGCCGCCGCACCGCCGAGGCTGCGAGCGCCCCCGACAGCGTGGTCGCCCGATGCGCCGCCGCCGGTGAGATCGCGAGCAGCGCGAGGTGACCCGCGATCTCGGGCATCACGATCAGCTTCGCGCCGGCGTCGCCCGCCTCCTCGACCGCACACGCGACCATGTCCTCGATGTGCGCGCGATACGCGTCGCCGGTCGCGAGCACCTCGGGATTGACCTCGAGCTGCACCGCGATCAACGCCACGCTAGTCATCGACAGCTCCACCGCCGGTGGGCACCGGCTCCGGCGCGTCGTTGATCTTCGCGATCGTGTCGTCGAGCTTGGCCTCGGGAATCGTCACGCGCGTCGGCATCCCGCCGCCGAGCTCGAACAGCTTGACGAAGTCCCAGCCCGAGCCGAACTGCGCCGCGATCGTCAACATCCCGCTGTCGCGCACCATCGACACCGGGGCCTTGGTCTGCCCGAGCAGCGACAGATCGGTCTTGTCGAACTGGCCCGAGTGCCCCTGCGTATCGACGATCGCGACGCGCCCGCGGATCGTGAACTTGGTCGCGAGCTCGCGCGTGACCTTGTCGCGCTTGTCGAATAGCGCGGCGGCATCCGTGATCACGTCGTCGTGCGCGCCCTTCCCCAGGCCATTGACCAGAAACTGGATCACCGAGCGCTTGAGCTGGTCGTCGCGAAACTTCGCGCGCAGCGCTCGATCGATCCGTACAGCGATCGGCCCCGGCGTCCCCAGCCGGGTGTCCACGCAACGCGCGTCGTCGTCGGCACCGGCGTACGGCTGCTTGCCGCCGAGGATCCACTTCGCCGCGGCGTAGAGCCCGTCGAGATCGATGTGCGTGCAGATGCAGTCGATCGGCCCGACCTGGCGCACCAGCTCCTCGTCGACCATCTCGGGGCACGCGCCGTGCTCGGCCTTGGTCGACAACCGGAACCGCGAATCGTGTTTGAAGTCAGCGTGGCGATCGTGGTCGTGGTGATCGACCCACATCGCGAGCCGGTCGCCGAGCCCGTCGAGGAACGGCTTGGTCACCTGATCGAACGAGATCGTGGTCCCGATCGTGGACGCGAACGCGAGATCCAGCACGACGACGCGGCCCTGCAGCTTCTCGGCCTTGGGCAACACGCGTGGCGACGCGAAGTACAGCTGCGGCAGGGGCAAGCACCGAGCGTATCACTCGTCGTGGGGAGGGCATGATCAGGGTACGGTCAGGCTACGATCAGGCTACGATCAGGCTCGATCATCCCCATCCCCATCCGCGGCGGCGGGTCGAGGTCACGGGGCCGGCGAATCGCCACCACGTCGACCGCCACGCAGTGCCTTGCCATCGCGTGGGTCCGCGCCTCCGGCACCGACGAGCAATAGAACACCTGCTTGTTGCAGCCGTCGCTCAGCGTAGCAGCAGCTTCACTTCGGACAATGCAGGGTCGTGGTCCAGCCGTCGTGTAGGTAGACCTGCCGCACGGTCCCGCGATCACCGCACTGCGCCGCGCCGGGACCGATCAGACACAGCGTCCGCTCGCCGCCGTCGGCGACCAAGGCGCTGCGTCGTCCGGGTGCGACCTGCCCGATCACGGCACCATCGATCCAGACATCCACGGCATCCGGGCACTTGGTGTTGTCGACATAGAACGTCGCGCGCGGGCGCGGCCGCGGTGGCAGGTTGGTCTGCTTCGGATCGGGCTTGTCGGTCTGGATGATCCGGTAGCGATCCGGATCCGCGACCGCTGCGGCGAGCAGCTTGTCGGAGCACCCCGCGAAGCGCAGCTCGGGGAGGATGCCGCGCGCCCACTCGCTGCGCAGCTCGCCGACATCCGCGAGCGCCGTCTTGAACGCCTGCTTCGCGCTGCTGACCTGCGCGCGCCCGTTCGGCAACAGCGCCTGGGTCGCGCCGATCTCGTCGTGCCGCGCGATGAAGCGATACGACGCCTCGAGCTCGCCGCCGAGCCGCTCGTAGCGACGCAGATCCTCCTGCGCGATCGCCCACAACGGCGCGACGCGATCGATCGGGCACGTCCGTGGCTGCGCACCCTTGACCGGTGACAGCGGCCCCTTGCCGAACGCGGCGAGCAGCTTGAGGAACTCTGTCTGGTAGCTCGCGCGCGTGGTCGCCATCGACTTCGACGTCGCGGCGAAGCGCTCGAGCGCCACGCCGATCGCCTTCGCATCACCCCACGGGCGCACCAGCTCGGGGGTGAACGACAGCGAGACCTGCGCACCGGCATCGAGCTGCCCGAGGGCAGTGCGCGCCGCGGCGAGCTTGGGATCGAGGGCGAGGGCCTTGACGAAGCTGTCGCGCGCGAGGATGCGCTCGTCAGCGAACGTGTGCGCGACGCCTGCAAGATAGAGCAGCTGCGGGTCGTCGGGCCACGTCCCTGCGGCGCGCTCGAGCTGCTTGAGCGCGGTGTCGTGATCTCGACGCGTCAGCTCGGCAGCGATCAACGCGCGCCACGTCTGGAGCACGCGCGGCTGACTCTTGACCGCGCGGCGCAGGTACCACGCCGCGTCGGTGCCGCGATTCTGCAGCAGCGCGATCGCACCGAGGTCGTGCTCGGCCGCGCCGACCTCCGCCGTGAACCGCTGCAGGCTCGTGTACGACCGGATCGCCTCGGCGTACCGCCCGGCATCGACCTGCGCCTGCGCGATCACGAAGCCCGGCATGCTCGAGTCCGGCGCCAGCCGCGCGGAGCGCTGGTACCACTGCAAGGCGCCATCGAGATCGCCGTGATAGCGGCGCGCATCGCCGATCCGCATCAACAACGGCAGATCGTTCGGGCGCACCGCCGCGATCTGTTCGAGGGTGGTGCTGGCCCGGTCCCACTTGCCGACCGAGCCGTAGGCCGTGGCGAGGTCCGCCTTGACGTCGAGATCCGCGGGTGCACGCTGCGCGATGCTCTCGAGCTCGCCGAGCAACTTCGAGGTGTCGCCCCGCGACGCATAGATCAACGCGAGCACGCGGCGCGCCGGCAGGTGATCGGTCTCGCGCTTGATCACCTGGACGAGCTGCTTCTCGGCACCGTCGCCATCACCGGTCGACCACAGCGCCGAGCCGTACGCGAAGCGGGCCGCGAGATCCCACGGCTTCTTGACCACCAGCTTGCGAAGCAGGTCGCGCGCCACCTCGTGCTTGCCCGCCTTCGTCGCCCCGGTGGCGGCCGCCCGCAGCGCCGCGATGTTGTCGGGCGCGAGGTCATTCGCATACGCGAACTTGCCGGCGGCACGTGCCGCGAACTTGGGATCCCCGCCGAGCTTCGGATCCGCCGTCGCGAGCACCTGGTAGAGCTCGCCGACGAGCCGCTGCGCCTCGGGGCACTTCGGATCGATGAACACCGCACGCTCGAGATCGTGCTGTGCCTTCGGCAGATCCACCGCGCTCGGCACGCCGAGCAAGTAGCCGAGCCCGCGCGACATCAAGTTGACCGCGTAGACGTCGTTCGCGAGCGGCCGGACCAGCCGCGCCTGCCGCGCGAGATCGATCGAGATGCCGCCCTTCGTCCACATCTGCCCGGTCGCCTCGCCGAGCAGCTGGTGATACGCCTTTGGATCGCCGGTGCGCTGCGCCTCCGCGACGACGACCGCGGTCGCCGCCTTGCCCTTGCCGCTCACCTTCCACAAGGTCAGCGCGATCCGGAGCTGCCAGTTCGGGCGATCGACCCAGCCGGTGATCACCCACTGCGCGTCGCGATCGGCGCCGAATGCGGCGACCGGCTCGACCTCGGGCTCGACGAGCTGCGCGCCCACCTGAAGCGCCCCGCCGGTCGGCTCGAGCCCGAGCACCTCCTCGGTCTTTTCGGCGATCTCGAACGGCGCGCCGGCGACCAGCCAGTCCCAGGCCTTGGCCTCGGAGTGGTTATAGAACGGCGTCACCGCGAACCGCGCCGGACTCGGCGACAACACAGGGACATCGACGGACTCGACCTGCGAGCTCCCCGCGGGTGTGACCTTGACCCCGGCACCCTTCGGCACCGGCAAGGGATCGTCGGCGGCGGGTTGACTCAGCGCCTGACCGACGGGGGAGCACAGCTGACCCACCGCCGCGAGCATGACGATCCGTACGATCACGTGCGGCCAGCGACGAGACCCCATACACTGAGCATACCGTGGCGGATGCCGAACGCCCGAAACTGACCGCGCCGGAGACCCGCGACTCGCGCCCGAACGTCCCGCGTCCGCGTGCCCGCAGGCCGTTGCTGATCGCGATCGGCACCTTCGGCTTCGTGGTCGGCCTCGCCGGCATGTTGACCGCCGCCCTCACCAAGCTCGGCGCACTGGTGATCGCCGTCGCCGCCATCGTGGCGTTCGGCAGCCTCGTGATCATGGCGCAGGGCGCCGGGCCAAAGCCCAAGCGGAAGCGCCGGCTCCGCGCGTTCTCGATCCTGCGGTTCGCGTTCCTGATGGTCGTCTACGGCGGCTCGGCGGGCGCCGCGGTCCTCTACTTCTCCATCCGCGAGATCAACAAGGAGCTCCCGGCCGACCTCGGGCAACTGCTCGAGTGGCAACCCAACCGCAAGAGCATCGTGCTGTCGTCGGACGGCGAGGAGATCGGCAACTTCTCGATCGAGAATCGCAAGATCATCCCGCTCGGACGGATGCCGCAGCACCTGATCGCCGCGTTCCTGTCCGCCGAGGACCACCGGTTCTACGAGCACACCGGCTTCGATCTCGTCGGCATCGTGCGCGCCGCCTGGCTCAACTTCCGCGCCGACGGCGACATCAAGCAGGGCGCCTCGACCCTGACCCAGCAGATCATCAAGCAGACGCTGCTCGTCGGCGAGGAGACAGTCGGCGCCGTCAAGGGTCTGATGACCGACGAGGAGATCGCGGAGCTCAAGAAGGCGAAGAAGATCCGCCGCAAGATGAAGGAGCTGATCCTCGCGGTGCGCCTCGAGCGCGAGCTCTCGAAGGCCGAGATCCTCGAGATCTACCTCAACCACATCTACCTCGGGCACGGCGCGTACGGCGTCGCCGCGGCGACGCGCACGTACTTCGGCAAGGAGGTCGAGGACGTCACCATCGGCGAGGCCGCGATGCTCGCCGGGCTGGTGCGCAACCCGACGAAGTACGCCCCCCACAACAACATCAACCTCGCCCGCGAGTACCGCGACAAGACGCTGATCCAGATGCGCGACTACAAGTACATCTCGCCGGCCGAGTACGAGACCGCCGCCTCCGAGCCGATCATCCTCGTCGATCAGAGCGACCTCAACCACCTCGCGTCCCCGTACTTCGTCGAGCACATCCGCAAGACCGCGACGCAGCGCTACGGCAACTCCAACCTGTTTCGCGGTGGGCTGCGGTTCTACTCGACGCTCGATCAACGCATGCAGGAAGCCGCCGAGGGTGCCCTCAAGCGCGGTCTCGAATCCTTGGATCGCCGGCTCGGCTTTCGCGGCCCGCTCGGCAGCGTCAAGCAGGCGCAGCGCGGCGCGTGGACGGGTGGTCCCGCACACCCGCTGACCGGCCCCAAGAAGGACGACCTCAGCGCGACCTCCGATCAGGTCCTCCCCGATCAGACGTACGGCGCGATGGTCGTCGAGCTGCCGCGCAGCGGGGTTGGCGTGATCGTCGATCTCGGTCCGCAGCGGCTCCCGTTGATCGCCGCCGACGCCTCCGAGATCCGGAGCTGGCGCGACGACAAGACCGCGAGAGGCATCGAGCTCGGCAACCTCCTTCCCATCCGGCTATCGCCCGATGGCAAGGCCGCGGTGCTCGCGCAACGCCCGGCGCTCCAGGGCGCGATGGTGGTGATCGAGATCCCGTCCGGTCGCGTCGTCGCCTCGGTCGGCGGCTACGACTGGACGAGCTCGCAGTTCGATCGCGTCACCCAGGCGCATCGCCAGGTCGGCTCGTCGATCAAGCCCTTCATCTATGCCGGTGCGATCGAGGCCGGTCACACGCCCGTCGATCACCTGCACGATGGCCCGTATTCGGTGACCACCGCGACCGGCGTGTGGACGCCGTCGAACTTCGCCGACAAGTACCTCGGCGACGTCACGCTGATGACCGCCCTCGCCTACTCGCTCAACACGATCAGCGTCCAGCTCGCAGTCCAGATCGGGCTGGATCGGATCATCGAGATCCTGCGCGGCTTCGGCGTCCAATCCGAGATCCCGCGGCACATCTCGGTCAGCCTCGGGACGCCCGATCTGACCCCCCTCGAGGTCGCGGGCGGCTATGCAGGCATCGCGGCCGGTGGGCGCCGCGTCACCCCGCGGTTCTTCGATCTGGTCACCGATAACACCGGCAAGGTCGTCGAGGATCTCCGGCTCCTGCCGCCCGGTCCCCAGGTGATCTCGCCGGAGGCCGCGTACGTCACGATCAACTTGATGAAGGGCGTCGTCGAGCGCGGCACGGCTCGCTATGCCACCAAGCTCGGCCGCCCGATCGCGGGCAAGACCGGCACCTCGGCGAACTATCGCGACGTCTGGTTCACCGGGTTCACCACCGATCTGCTCGCGTGCGTGTGGGTCGGCCGCGACGACTCGACGCCGATCGCCGACTCCGACCGGATCACCGGTGGCGGCATCGCGGTGCCGATCTGGCTCGACTTCATGCAGAAGGCGCATCCGCCGACGCCACCCCGCGACTTCTCGATCCCCGACAACGTCAGCTTCGCGCGGGTCGAGCCTTGGGGCGGGACCCCGGCGAGCATGTACGGCGACTCGATCTGGATGGCGTTCGTGCGCGGCACGTTCCCGCGCAACTTCCTCTCGCAGCCTCCAGTGCGTTCGTTCGACGACCTCGTCCCGGCCCCGGTCCCGTATCAACCGGCCACGAGGTGCAATTCGCTATCGTGTTTGTGACGGTTGGCACCTGCCGGCGGGCATCACGCTGGCGCTGCCAAACCTCGTGTTAGGGTCGCAGCCCATGTGGCGCTGCTCGGTTGTGCTTGGATTCCTCGTGGCGTGCGGCGGCGGCGGCGGCGATAACCCCGACGGGAACGTCGATCCAGATGCCCCGCCCTCGGCGGCATGTCAGGAGGCGACCACCTACCAGGACATCGCGAACATCGAGTCGAAGATCTTCGCCGGCTCGTGCACCTTCTCGGGCTGCCACAACGGCGGCAACACGGACGCCGGGATGATGGACGTCCGTGCCGGGATGGCGCACGCACACCTGGTCGGTGTCGACGCCGAGGTCGGACCGGGTCGCAAGCTGGTCGTCGCGGGCAACCCGAAGGCGTCGTACTTGATGCTGATGATCGGCCACATCGCCCCCGAGGATGCCGAGCCGCCAGGAGAGCTGCCGCCGGCCAACATCGGCCTGATGCCTCAGAACGCGGGTGGCAAGCTCCTCTGTAAAGAGAAGCGCGAAGCCATCGAGCGCTGGATCACCGCCGGCGCCCCCGCCAACTGACCCCTGCGACGAACCGATCTGTCGCCTCACTAAGTCAGCGTCCGAGCACGGAAATCCCCAGCCGTTCGCTTGACGGGCACTGCCGTTGCTCGTTACAAACGTGGAAGCAATTGCGTGAGGCGAGCGTCGCGGCATGCTCGCTCCCAAGGATGATGAGGTCCATCGATGAGCGCTCTAAGTGAACTGTTCCAGAAGGGTGGTGTTTTTTTCATCATCAACACCTTCTTTCTCGCGATTGTGATCGGCCTGATCGTCGAGCGCGCGATCTACTTCCTGGGTCGTGGCCACTTGAACGCGAAGGCGTTCCTCGAGCAACTCCGCAAGTTGTTGTCGGCGAACAACGTCGACCGCGCGAAGAAGCTGTGTGACGCCACCACCGCCCCGGTCGCGCGCGTCGCGAAGGCCGGCCTCAACCGGCTCCACCGTGGGGAAGCTGCTGTCGCCCAGGCGATGGAAGAGACGATGACGGACACCCTGCCCGAGGTGAAGACCCGGATCGGTGCGCTGTGGTCGCTCGCGAACATCACCACGCTGATCGGTCTGCTCGGCACGATCACCGGCCTGATCCGCACCTTCAGGTCGATCGGCAACCTGACCCCGGCCGACAAGAACAAGGAGCTGTCGGATGGCATCTCCGAAGCCATGTACAACACCGCCTTCGGTCTCGGTATCGCGCTGCTCTGCATGGTCGCTCACCTGTTGTTGTCGGCCGCGATGAAGAAGGTGATCTCCGATCTCGAGGCGTTCAGCCTGCGGTTCGAGAACCTCCTCGCCGACGGTGGCGCGGGTGCCTCGGGTGCGTCGAGCCGCGCGCCGGCTGCGCCCGCGGATGTTGATTTGAATGGTGAAGTGCGCGTGGAACAGAAGGACTCGTAACCGACGCGATGGTCGAGTACAGCGCACAGAGGGTTCGGTCCAAGACGCGTGCGGCGGTCCGCAAGCGTGAGGATCTGATCGAGCAAGAGGAGATGGAGAGCGGCGAGCTCAACCTCATCCCCTACCTCGACATGGTGACCAACCTCATGCTGTTCATGATGGCCACGATTTCGGCGGGCTTGCTGCTCTCGCAGATCAACACCACGCTCCCCGACAAGGCGCCCAAGGGCTCGCAGG
>JANNBP010000434.1:0-12202 GCA_031385555.1 Deltaproteobacteria bacterium
CGGTGAGCCGAGGAGCTTGAGCAAGCGATCGCTGATCGCGCCGGTGCTGGTGGGAATCCCGGAGACCAGGGCGCGACCATCGTGCGCGAGCTTGACGATCGAGGGCGACGCCAGCGGGATCGCGACGGCGCGCACCGCATCGGGCGGCAGGTGCTTGCCGTGGCCGCGATGGCCGAGTGCGGCGCCCTCCTTGATCACCAGGAGCAGTGACGCCGTCCACCGCTGCGCCGCGTAGCGCATCACGACCTCGGTCGCGGTGTCCTTGGTCATCGCGTCGTCGACGGCGGCGATCACTTCGTCGACGGTGAGCCGGATCAGCGGTTGCGGTGTGGTCGGCGTCTTGAGCGGACCGCGCGGCAGCGACTCGCCGATCGGCGGGATCATCACCTTGGACGGTGCAGAGCGCGGCGGCTCGGTGCCGATGCTGAGCGACATGGAGGGCGGTGGTGGCAGGGTGGGCGGTTTGGGTGGGGAGACGATGGTGGTGGGAGGCGGCGCGGTGACGATCGAACCGAACGGCGTCTGCTCGCGCTGGTGGAGCTGATAGGTCTGGGAGTGATCCTTGGTGACCCGAACGTCGTCGAGCCCGACCAAGGTGTACGCGCTGATGTCGAGCATCGAGGGATCGGGTGCTGCGATCGGCTCGAGCTGCGTCCCGGTGGTGAGATCGACCTCGAACTCGCCAACGCCATCGCTCTCGTAGGTCTCGTCGATCAGCCGCTCGAGCTGCATCGCCGGCGCGACCGCGATCACCAGCGGGCGATCGAGCGCGCGCTTGATCGCCGCCTCGACGTCGGGGTTCGGATCGCGCACGCAGACGATCAGCTCGCCCGCACGCGTGTGCCCGATCGGCAGCGCGAACAAGTTCCGCGCGAGCGTGACCGGGAGGAGCGACGCGAGGCTGCGGTCGCGATGCTCGAGGTGCTTCTGCAGTACGGCGGCGACCTCGAATTGCTCGCCGAGTGCGCGGGCCGCGTGATCGGGATCGAGGAGCCCGCGCGCGATCAGCAGCGAGCAGATCCGGCGACCACCGGCGAGGGCTTGTTCGGCGAGAGCGCGATGCAGGTTGGCCTGGTCGACCCACCCGTGCTCGAGCAACAGCTCTCCGATCCTCCGCATCGCTACGGCCATCGAGCTTACAAGATCACCCAGGCCTCGGTTCGGATTCCCTCGACGAATCGAGCGCTCGATCGATGTAAGCAAAGGCTTGGCTGTGGCCGGGCCGGGTGTAGGCTCAGGGGATGCGCAGCGTCTGCATCGCCGTCGCGCTGGTGTGTTGTGCGGAGCTCGCGATCGGCGCGCCCGTCAAGCAGACCGGCAAGCCACCGGTGAAGTCGGCGACGTCGAGGAAGTCGTCTCCAGCGCAGGCGAAGAAGCAGCCGGTCAAGAAGCGCTGGAAGACGGCGAGTGGTCGTGGCCGGTTTGCCACGCCGGATGACGTCGCCAATTCGCCGGCGTTTCGCTACGGCAGCATGTCGTCGACCCGGTGCGAGGCCGAGCTCGACGCGCGCAAGATCCCGTACGTCCGCGAGCACACCGAGGGTGCCCGCGGGGTCGATACGCCGGTGCGGTTGACCGGTCCGCTGCACGGGGTCGAGTTCCGCACCAACCTGTCCGACAAGCAGCGCGCCACCACACCGTGGGAGCTCGCGGACTGCCGGTTGATCCTGGCGCTCGACGACTTCTCGGAGATCCTCTCCGCGCACGACATCGTCGATGTTCGCCACTACTCGATGCATCGCCTGGTGCCGAAGTCGTGGCCCGACGACAAGCCGACGAAGCAGCACATGGCCGGCAACGCGATCGATGCCGCGCGGTTCATCGCACGCGACGGCACGGTCCTCGATGTCGACAAGCACTTCAATGGCGCGCTCGGCGCCGCCACCTGCGGTGACAAGGCCTCCCCGCGCCCGGCCACGGCGGAGGCGGTGAAGCTGCGCAGCATCCTGTGTGAGGCCGTCGAGCGGCGGTTGTTCAACGTCGTCCTGACGCCGAACTACAACCGGCCCCACAAGAATCACTTCCACCTCGAGGTCACCGAGGGGGTGCGGTGGTTCCTCGTCCACTGAGCCCCGAAACATGCTCTGATCCCACGGTCTCTCGCCGCGATCTCTTCGATGGGTAACCCCCCCGCGCACCGTCGCCTGATTCCTCGTGTCCCGAAAAAAAGCGTGGGGCCTGAGCGGGGTTTGGGGCCTGAGCCTGCGCGGGGTTTGGGGCCTGACGACGAAGATCTCGAGGTCACCGTACAGCACGTGATCGAGATCGAGGTGGGCAGCGACGAGTCGCTCGAATCACTGGAGATGACGGCGGTGCGTACCTACGCGCCACCGAGCGACGTCCCCGACGACGACTTCGACGAGATGACCGCGCAGCGCGCGCCGATCTATCGCGATCCGCCGCCGGCCGACGACGTGCTCGACGAGTTCAGCGACGACGAGGAGGCCCACGAGACCGTGATGCGCATGCCCAAGTCACATGCGCAGCCGTCGCCACGCGAGAGCCTCGCGCACATGCTCGCCGAGCGCGCGGTGCCGCAGTTCGACGATGGGATCGACCCCCACGCGTTCTCCGACTCCGAGCCCACCTCGCTCAAGACGACGACGTCCGACTCCGAAGATCGGCCCATGACGCACATCTCGCCCGCCGAGATCGGCCTGCTCGCCGCGATGGCCGAGGGTCACGAAGCGAGCCGGATGGTCTACATGAAGTGGCTCGAGAAGCGCGGCGAGGTCGTGCGCGCCGAGTTCCTCCGCCTCGATGCCGCGCTGTCGCAGATGAGCTCCGAGGATCCGCGCTACGCCACGGCGCGCCGCCGCCTGCTCGAGCTCGCGCCGCGGATCGGTCTCGACTGGCGCAGCCGCGTCTCTCGCTCGCTGATCGAGGGCTGCAGCACCACCACCGGTCGCTGCCCGGCCTACTGGCGTGCGCTCCCCAGCGACAACGACGACGTCCGCACCTGCAACGTGTGCGGCGACAACGTCTTCTACTGCGTGACCATCGATCTGTCGCGGTCGCGCGTCGCTGCGGGGCAGCGCGTCGCCATCGACATGACCGTCGATCGCTCGTACGGCGACCTCGACCTCCGCGCGGTCTGCGTGAACTGCCGCTCGCCCGTGCCGTCGCCGACCCGGTTCTGCCCGCACTGCGGCTGCTCGCAGAGCTAGTGGTGAGTCGGCGCGGCTGCTGCCGGCACGACGTTCGAGCGTAGTGCCGCGGGTGGGCCTGCGAGCCGACGGATCCGTGCCGACGGATGTGCAACGTGCGCAGGTGCCGCTCGCAGCCCGAGCGGAACCACCCGATCCGTGCGAGCAGATTGTCACGTGAAGTCGCGGCCCTGACGGTGCGGCGCACGTGCGAGACGCGGTGTTCTCGCCGGGTAGACACGCGACTTCGAGGCAGGTTGCCCCGCGATCCTTCGAAGATCACAAACGTCTGCCGAACGTTGGATGAACCCATGCGTCTGTCCAAGCTCGCCGCCCAACTCCTCGTTGTCGTCGCCGCCTGCGGTGGTGGCAGCAAACCCACCACCAAGCAACCCGATCCGGTCGTGGTGAAGGATCCAAGGCTCGTCGATCCGTCGCTGCCGGCCTCGGCGCGGACCACGGCCGTCGATCCGAAGCCGCTCAGCGACACGGTGAAGAAGGGCCTCGCGTGGCTCGCGGAACACCAGCTCGAGAACGGTAGCTGGGGCCAGGGCGACGAGGCCTCGGGCATGCGCGGCGCGGGCACCAACGCCGGTGCGAACGTCGCCGATAGCTCGATGGCGCTGATCGCGCTGCTTCGCTCCGGTCACTCGCCGCGCGCGGGCGCGTACGGCAAGACGGTGGAGAAGGGGCTCAACTACGTGATGTCAGAGATCGAGCAGAGCGACGACAACTCGCTGTTCGTCACCGCCGTGCGCGGCACGCGCGTGCAGACCAAGATCGGCCAGTACGCCGACACGTTCGCCGCGATGATGATGCTCACCGAGGCGCGCGGCACCGGCAAGGACGGCATCGCGAACGCGCGGATCGATGCGGCGCTCAAGAAAGTGATCAAGAAGGTCGAGAAGAACCAGCGCGACAACGGCTCGTGGGACGACAACGGTTGGGCCCCGGTGCTCAGCCAGGCGATCGCCGCGAAGGGGCTCAACCGCGCGGCGCAGGGCGGGCTGGAGGTCTCGAAGAAGGTGTTGACGCGCGTCGAGGCGTCGGCGCGCTCCGGCAACTCCACGCGCGCGAGTGCCGGCGTCATGCTGTACGGCCAGGCCGCGGATTCGTCGACGTATCGCGACGACGCGCAGACCAAGCGCGGCAAGGCCGAGGCGATGAAGAAGGCGGCGAAGAAGTACGCCCCGGAATATCAGTCTCCCGACGTGCCGTCGCCGGCGGAGATCGCGGCCGCGGAGAAGGATGCGAAGGCCGCCGAAGACGCGGCGATGGTCAACGAGCGCCAGCTGGTCGCGCGGTTCGAGGACAAGAGCTTCGTCGCCGGCTTCGGCAACAACGGCGGCGAGGAGTATCTGTCGTACCTGCTGATCAGCGAGACGATGGTGCAGAAGGGTGGTGACGAGTGGACCAAGTGGGACAACGCCATCGTGGGTCTCGTCGGGAAGGTGCAGAACGAGGACGGCAGCTGGACCGGGCATCACTGCATCACCGGCCGCACGTTCTGCACCGCCGCGGCGCTGCTCGTGCTGATGGGTGACCGCACGCCTGCCACGGCGGTGATCGCCAGCTAACATCGCGGGCATGCGAGCCGCGATCGCGCTCTGTCTGACGATCGCGGGCTGCTCGTCGTCACCGACGCAGGTCGAGCAGATCGACGTCGCGATGCGGCGCGGCTCCGAGTTTCTGGCTGCGCGGCAACAGCCCGACGGTGGCTGGTATTCGAAGACCTACGCCGCGCTTCGCGATGGCTGGTCGGAGTCGCCGCTGGTGACGCTCGCGTTGCGGATGTCTCCGCAGGAGGGCTCGATCCCCGGCGCGTATCGGCGAGGGGTCGCGTTCGTGGCGGGGATGGCTCCGGGTGGAGTGGTGCGCCGCGCGCCCGAGGTCGGCTATCCGCTGCACGCCTATGCGATCGGCGCGCTCGTGCTCGGAGCGCCGGATAACAAGCCACGCTTTCCGCGCGAGCATGCGGCGCTGGTCGCTGCGGTGCGCGACCTCCAGCTCGACGCCGCGCACGGCTGGGCGGAGAGCGATGTCTCTTTCGGTGGCTGGGGCTACGCGTTCGATGCGCGCAAGACGCCCGACGGTGGGTCCGGGGAGCTTCCGACCGCGAATCTCTCCGCGACGGTGCTCGCGGTCGGTGCCCTCGCGCTAGGCGGCGTTCCCGTCGACGATCCGGCGCTGGTGCGCGCGCGCGCGTTCGTCGAGCGCTGCCAGAACGTGGATGGTGGGCTGTTCTTCTCACCAGCAGAGCTCGGTGCGAACAAGGCCGGCAGCGATGCGAAGGGTCCGCGCTCGTATGGCTCGATGACCGCAGACGGCATTCGTGCGCTGGTCCGACTCGCGCGACCAGTGAAGGATCCGAAGCTCGCCGCGGCGATCGCGTTCCTCGAGAAGCAGTTCGACGCGTCGAGAAATCCCGGCGCCTTTCCCGCCGGCGACGAGGTGCGGCGCGCGTCGTCCTACTACTACTGGACCTGGAGTGCGGCGCACGTGGCGCGGCACCTCGACAAGCGGGCGTGGGCCGAGGCGCTCGTCGAGGAGCTGCTGGCGCGGCAACAACCCGATGGGAGCTGGCGCAATCCGGCGACCGAGATGCGCGAGGACGATCCGCTGGTCGCGACGCCGTTCGCGCTGGCCGCCCTCGGGCTCGCGCGATCGATGCTCGCCGCGGACCCTCGCAGCCACGCGTATTGAGCTATTCCTCGACGGCCTCGCGCGTCACCGCGTGAAGATCCGCGATCGTCTCCGAGTACACGATCGACGGCAGATCGCCGAGCTTGATCAGCCGCTGGTCGCTCTGATCCTTGGGCTCGTCGTAGGTGTAGCTACCGGTCACCACGCTGCCCGCCTTGACGAAGAACAGCTGCTCGAGCGTGACCTCGCCGTCGTCGTACGACTGCACCGCGAGGTTCTCGGTGCCGATGAACGCCTCGATCTGATGGCGCTCGAACAGCTTGCGGTACGCGGACACCGCGCCGCCGTCGACCACCGCACCACGCCGCCAGCCCAGCCGCTCGGCGCGCGACTTGAAGGTCAGGCCGGCGAGCTCCTTGTTCTCGAACTCGAAGGAGATGGTCTTGGTGCGGTCATCGTCCTTCGGCGAGAACACCGCGCGCAGCATCTGCGCGAACGGCGGGACCAGATCTGCCTCGTCGAGGATCGCCTGCCACGCGGCGCGCGTGTTCGCGTCGAGGTCGAGCGGGTGGACGAGCGCCACCTGCGTGTCCTTCGCGAGCGTCACGGTCTTGCCGTCGCGATCGAGCAGCGCGTCGTTGTCGGCGATCCGGAAGGCTACCGCTCCCTTCGCGGGGAGCGCGTTCCACACCAGCGAGCGCGCGAACGACTTCGCGAGCGGGTTGGCGAGGAAGAACGCCTTCCACTTGTCGGCGGCCCAGCGGCGACCGCTGACCATGTAGTACTCGAGGTTGCTCTTGAGCGTGCGGGTCGCGCTGTCGACCTCGTCGCGCAGGGCCTCGAGGGCTTCCTTCTGCTTGCCAGCGAGGCCCTTACCTGGACTCTTGACAAGCTTGTCCTTGTCATAGAACGCGAGCTTGCGATCACCACCGATCACCACGCGCGCCTTGACCTTGCCGAGGACGATCTGACCCTCGCCCTTGGTGAAGCCAAAGTCGGGGATCATCGAGTCGGCGAGCTCGAACCGCGAGATGCCGAGCGTCTCGGCGATCAGATCGAACGCGTCCTGCGCCGCCTCGCGGACGTTCGGATACTTGGTCCGGAACTTCTTCAGGATGCGATCGAGCGCGCGCGCGGCCTCGCGCGAGCCGAGGAGCCCGAGGGTGGTGGCGGCATTGACGTTGGTGGAGTCGATCGCGATCTCCTCGAGCGTCTCGATCACGTTGTCGTTGCCTGTCAGGCCGACCACGGACAGCGCGAAGCGATTCTTCGCCGACACGCCGCCGTTCTTGACCGCCCCGGCGAGCAGCTTGCTCGCGAATGCCGCCGACTTCTCGCGATCGATCAACGCGTAGGCACCTCGCACCTCGGCCTCGGGCCCGATGTCGGCGAGCCGGGTCTGGCGATGGAGGAGGAAGCGGATCGTGTCGACGTCGGCCTTCTTGCCGCCCTTCCACACCACGGCGCCGAGCTTCTTCTCGTCGACCCACTTCGCCACCGGCTTGTCGAGCTTGCCGCGGGCCTTGGCCCAGCCAACCCGCTTCGCGAGCTCGGCCGCGGTGAGCTTGGTCTCGTTGCCGTAGCGCTGCGCGACGATCAGATCGCGCACGTCGTCGCCGGGCTCTTTTTGTAATAGTGCGTCGAGCGTCTTCGCGGCCGGATCGCCGTCGAGCAGCGTGGCGATCAACACGCCGGCTTCGCGCAGGTGCGCCTTCTTCTCTCCGATCAGCTCGAGCGCCTTCGGCAACACCTCCGCGGCGGGCAGCTTCGCGAGCGCCTGACACGCGGTCTGGCGAACCTGCTTGTGCTCGGACCGAGCGAGCTCCCAGGCCTTGTCGCGATACGCGGACCAGTCGAGCGGCGCGAGCATCGCGAACATCCGCCGGAAGTGCGGTGCGATGCTGTCGTCATCGAACGACATGTCGAGGCCCTCGGCGAGCGCGCCGATGCCCGCCTGTCCGAGGTAGCGCGCGATCACCTCGGCGACGTCGAGGTCGAAGATCTTGGTGTCCTCGGCGAACTTGAAGATGGCTTCCCTTGCCTCATGCTTGAAGCTGCGGAGGACGAAGTCGACGTACGCCGAGCTGCTATCGCCGTAGCGCCCGTCGAACGGGAACCACAGCCGCTCCTCCTTGTTCTTGCGCTCGGAGAGGAGCGAGAGCGCGTGGAGCGCGACCTCGAGCGCCTTCGCGCGGTGCGACGGACCGCAGCGCTCGGTCAGGATCTTCGCGAGCTCGGCCTGACACGACAGGCACGGCGCCTTGGCGACGGCCTCGAGCACCATCGGCGTGTACTTCACCGGATCGACCGCGCACAGCTTGTCGTATGCGCCGGTGGGCGCATGGATGTTGCCGTCCTCGTTGGGCTCGAGCGCGAGGAGCTTGTCGGCGAGCTTCGCGAACTTGTCGAACGCGTGCTTGACGAACAACCCGACGACGCCATCGCGCACGCCGCTGTACTCCTCGCCCATCTTGCCGATCGCGTCGAGTTGCGTCTCCGCCTGGGCGAGCACCCAGCGGCCATAAGACGTCGGCGAGCCATCCTGGCGCAGCATCAGCTCGTCGAGCTCCTTGAGGCTCGACCGCAGGATCAGCTCGTCGTCGATGCCGCCTTCTTTCAACGCCGCGTAGATCTGCCCCCACACGTCACCGGTGGTCTCCGCCTTGAGCTGCGGCTTGAGCCAGCTGTAGAGCTCCTCGTAGTAGCCGGTGTAGTAGTCGTGGCCGGGTTGGCGGTAGTAGAACGCCGGGCCGGCGATGTAGCGCAGGATCCGGCGGTCGATGAACGTCCAGTCCTCGAACTTCGCGAGGTGCTCGGGGAGGTGCGAGAAGCCGTACTTGTCGTCGCGACGGATCGGCGGCAGCTCGTTGGTCTTGCCGGTGAAGAACGCGATCAGGCTCGGGAGCATCTCGCTCGAGTGCGACTTCTTCTTGCACGCGCGCGTGAACTGATCGAAGCGCTCCTTCGCCGCCTTGCCGAGCTCGGCAGCGTCGGGAGGCAGGTCGCCTTCGATGATCACCTTCTGCGTCAGGCCGAGCTGCTCGAACACGGCCTCCCTGCCGAGCTTCAAGGTCTCGGGAGTGAACCCCTCGATGGGATTGTCGCGGGCGTCGAGCGTCGTCAGCTCTCGCAGCTTCCCCAGGTCCTTGGACAGCGCCGTCAACCGGTTCTCGAACAGCTCGAGCGTGGTCAACGAGCGCAGCTCGTAGATGCCCCTGCCGAGATCGACCAGCTGGTTCTCGTCCAGCTTCAGCTCCTCCAGCTTGGTCAGGCGCTGGAGGTCGTCGGGGAGCCGCTCGAGTTGGTTCTCGCCGAGGTCGAGCTCCCGCAGCGCGGAGAGATCGAGCACACCGCTGGGAAACTCGGCGAGCTTGTTCTTGCGCAACGCGAGTCGATAGAGCTTCGTCAACGTGCCGAGCGACGTCGGCATCGCCGTCAGCTCGTTGCTCTCGAGATCGAGTTGCTCGAGTGCGACGAGGTTGCCGATCTCGTCGGGGATCGACTCGAGCTGGTTCCACTTGAGCTCGAGCTCGACCATCGACACCCAGCCACCGATCTCCGGCGGCAGCGTCTTGAACTGATTGCTCCACAGCACCGCCTTGCGCAGCTTCGTCAGGGCGCCGATCTCGGGCGGTAGCGTCGTCAGCTTGTTGCTGTACGCGCGTAGCGCGGTGAGGTTGACGAGCTTGCCGATCGTCGCCGGCAGCGAGGTCAGCTCGAGACTCGAGATCGACAGATCCTCGAGGGCGGTCAGGTTGCCGAGCTCGTCGGGCAGCTCGCCGATCTGCCCGTCGATCGACAGATTCTTCAGCGTGGTGACCTCGAACGCCGCACGCAGCACGTCGGCGTCGTGCGCGCGAACCCTCAGCTTCGTCGCCCCGACCTGCTTCGCCTCGGCGATCTCGGTCATCGTGTCGGCAACTGGATCGGTCTTCTTGCGCGCCATGGCCCGAACGTATCGCAGCGATTTGGGCGAGGGTCCGGAGTGAGGATCAGTCGGTCATCGTGATCGCGAACGTTGCGACGCCGATCTCTCGCCGATCGTGGAGGGCACGATGCCTGCCTCGTTGGAGGAGCGTGCGTCGGAGATCCTGTAGGGTTCACCTCATGAAGCTCCTCTCGATCCTGATCGTGTGTGCCCTGGCGGCGTGTGGCGGCAAGAAGGTCGATCCATCGACCCCGACGTCGAACACGGATCCCGCAACCAAGACGGCGCCGGCCGGTGACGCTGTGCCGTGCACGCAAGAAGTCGCTTTGCAGTGTCCCGACGGACAGATCGACGGCTGCCTGAAGACGCCTGCGGATGGAACGACCCACGCCTGCGTCGCGAAGTAGCGCGCCGAGAGCGCGTATCGGGGTACTCGGGCGCGTCTGCCGACCACGCGCGAGATGCAGCGCGCGACGAGTCACCAGCCATCCCGGACCACGCTCGAAGATCGGGAGGCGACCGACGAAGTCTACGAGGCTCACGACCGCGGCGAAGTGCGCTGCACAGCCCACGATGATCACCAGGTGAAACGCCTCGTGGTAGCCAACGCGGGTCCTCCTCCACAAATGCGCTCCTCGCTCTCGTCTTGACGTGGTCATCACGATCTGGCTAGAACTTCGTCGTATGGTGCGGCGGTGCGCTGGTGGATGTACGTCCTGATCCTCGGGTGTGGCGGTTCTGCCCCCGCCCCGACGGACGCATCCGACGGGCCGGTCACGACCGACGGGCCGGCGGCGAGGTGTACGAAGTGTCTCGCACCCGGCGTCGTCGAGAATCTCGGCACGGCACCGGCCGGGCTCGTCGAGGCCTCCGGTATGGTGGCGAGCCGCGATCACGCCGGCGTGCTCTACGCCCACAACGACTCGGGCGACACCGCGCGCGTGTTCGCATTCGATGAAGCGGGCACCTCGCTCGCGACGTTGAACCTCTCCGGCGTCGCGCCCGTCGACTGGGAGGACATCGCGATCGGGCCATGTGCAGCCGGCAGCTGCATCTACGTCGGGGATCTCGGCGACAACGGCCTGAACCGGGCGACCAAGACGATCTATCGCTTCCCCGAGCTTGCCGCGCCCTCCGGTGTGACGACGATCGACGGTACCGAGGCCTTTCCGTTCGTGTACCCCGACGGCATGCACAACGCCGAGACGCTGCTCGTCCACCCGACGAGCGGCGACGTCTACGTGATCACGAAGGAGAACGTCGGCACGCCGAGCGTGGTCTTCAAGTTCCCCCAGCCGCTCGTCGCCGGTCAGACCGCGACGCTGATCGAGCTCGTGACGCTGCCGTTCCCCGCCGGCGCGCAACCCGACGTCTCCGGTGGCGACATCGATCCGTGCGGCACGTCGGTGCTGCTCCGGCTCGGCAGCGAGGTGCTCTATCTCCTCGAGCCGAGCGGCGCGTTCGACACCGCGTTCTCGGCTTCACCGCGCGAGCTCCCGATCGCCTCGGAGTCGAACGGCGAGGCGATCACGTGGGATGCCACGGGCGCCGGCTACCTCACGGTCAGCGAGGGTGCCGGTGCGCGGATCCACCGCGTCGCTTGTCCCTAGGGCCACAACGCGCGCAACGTCCCGGCAGGATCGTCGACGATCTCCGACGCGCGATCGATCCGCAGCGTCGCGCGGCGAGGCAGCTCGTAGACCGGCCAGGGTGGGAAGCCCTCGGCTGCAGGCACACCGCCCTTGATGAACGCGGCCCAGGCGGCCTGCATCGTGACGGCGAGTGGACGTGCGCTCGCATCGCCGCCGAGCAGCATCTGCCCGAACTGCGACTCGACCACGTTCCACACGAACGGCAGCTCGAGCGCGTGGGCGGCGCCGAGCTTGCCGCCGAACGCCGTCGACGCCCAGTCGAACCGATACATCCACACCGGTGCCTGCGGTGCGAGGGTCTCGGCGAGCCGGATCATCGGGATGCGAAACGCGACCTCACCGACCAGATCGAGCCACGCGCCGTCGGCACCGCCATCGCCTCGCGCGTCGAGATATGCGCCGTGCAGACGATCGAGCACGGGACCGAGCTGCTTGCGCATCGTGGCGATCACGGTCGCAGTCGAGCCGGGCACGAACAGATCGAACAGCGCCCACTCGTCGCGATTGCTGCCGAGCAGTGTCGGCACGATCGCTCCTTCACCCGCACGGACGGCGTCGATCGGAAGCTTGGGAATGGTGACGCCGTCGACATACGGAAAGAACGCCCCCAGGCCGAGTGTGCGGCCGACGCGATCCTGACCCTCGATCAGCTTCTGGGGGGACAGCTCGAGGAGCTGGCGCGGCTCGACGCCGAGCTCGGCGCAGTACGCATCCGTCAGCGTATTCGCGTCGACGCGCGTGGGTGGGACGAGGCCGGAGGCGCCGCTCTGCAGGATCGCGCGACGGAACAAGCCGCGCGCCGCGGGCATCGACATCAAGTGTGCGATCGAGAC
>JANNBP010000480.1:0-14035 GCA_031385555.1 Deltaproteobacteria bacterium
GATCCGGCGCTGGGGAGTCCTCGAAGCCGTCGATCTGGAGCTGCAGCGTGAACGGCAGCTCCACGTGCGGGCGCTCGCGAAGCGAGAACTTCGCAGTCTGCGCTTCAGCGATTCCGCAGACAGCGAGCAGCACAATCACGACGAACGCACGCACCATCCTGGACACCCCAAGGGTGCTTGCTCGCCTCTCAGCTCGCTGGCGTCGCCTCTCTGCTCGCTGGCGCACCCCGAGCGTCCTGGACGCCCCAAGGGTGCTTGCTCGCCTGGCGGCTCGCTGGCGTCGCCTCTCAGCTCGCTGGCTCATCACCAGTCCTTCTCCACCGGGTTGCTGCCGGCTTCGCGGTCGCGCCGGCGCTTCTGCTGCCGCGCATCCTCGTCTCGTGCGCGCTGTGCCGCGCCTTGCTGTTGCTGCTGTTGATCCTGCTTCTGCTGATCCTGCTTCTGCTGATCTTGCTGCTGCTGATCCTGCTTCTGATCCTTGTCGTTCTTGTTCTGCTTCGGCGGTTGCAGCAGCTTCAAGGCCGCCTCGAGGTGCTCGAGCGCCTTCGCCTGGTCCTCGACGGCGGGCTTCATGCTCATGCTCTGCGTCGTCGTATCCTTGACCTTGGTCAGCGTCCCGCGCGCACCGTCGATCGCCGTCTCTCCCTGGCGAACTTCCTCGGCCGCGGCCGACAGGGTCTTCGCATCCGGCTGTCCCTGCGGCGGCGGCTGCTTGCCCGCTGCATCGGCCTGCGCGGCGAGCGCCTCGACGATCGCCTTCGCCATCCGGGAGTGTTCTTCCTCGCGCGTGATCAACCCCGGCAGTTTCGGCGCGCGCGAGAGGTCGTCGGCACCGGCGATCGCGGACGTCTGGTCGCGGGTCTCGCCCTGATCGCGGATCAGCTGCTGGAGGTGCTCGATCACGGAGAAGAAGAGCTTACGCAGCTCGGTCAACTTGGTCTCGGCTTCCTTCTGCGGAACGAGTGGCTCCTTGTTCTCGACGATCGCCTTGGTCAGGGTGTCGAGCGTGCCGGCGATCTCGCCGCGCAGCTGCTCGGCTCGCGCGTAGAGCTGCTTCGCCTGCGTCGCCGCCTGCTCGTGGGCTTCCTTCTGCTTCGGGTCGATCGGCTTCCCGTCCGGTCCCTGCTCGGGTGCGGGCTTGCTCGCCTCGAGGAGCGCATCCGCGATCAGCCCCTGCAACCGCTTCATCCGGTCGACGTTGCGGGCGAGACCATCCTTCGTCTGCGTGCCGCGCTCCTTCGCATCCAGGTCCTTCGACGCCGGCGCCAACAGCTTGCCGATCGCCTGCTGCTCCGCGTACGCGAGCTCGACCGTCTGCTTGAGATCCGAGAACTGCTCGATCGCTCGCGCGAGCGCCTCGAGGGCCTTCCGCTCGTGCTCCATCGCCTCGGTGAGCTTGGTCGCGATCAGCGAGTCCTTCGCGAGGCCCATCGCGTCGTACGCCTCGCCGACGCCGGGCAGGGCCGCGCGCACGCGGTCGAGCAGCTTCGCCTGCTGGGGATCCTGCTTCTCGGGGGGAGGATTCGCGGGATCGACCGCCGCGAATAACCGCGCCTTGACCTCGGCGACGCGGTCGCGCAAGCCGCCCTGCCGCTCCGCGAGCAGCGGCGGCGCGAGCCAGCCGGGAAGGGGGTCGGGGCCTGAGCGACTGTGCTCGTCCAGCTTGCCGAGCAGGTCCGATTTGCCGCCGCCGTATGCGGTCTCCTGCAGCAGCGCGAGCTGGTCCTGCGCCACGCCGCGCAGCACGTTGATCGGGTCGAGCAGCTGCTCGCGGGCCCGCTTGAGCGCGATCAGCGCGGCCTCCGCACGCGCCACACCGGCTTCGGCGGCGAGGTCCTGCAGCTTGCGCCGCGCCTCGGCGATCCGCGACCGCGCGTCGGTGACATAGATGTCGAGCGACTTGAGCTGGATCACGCGGACTTTCTCTTCGTCGCTGCGCTTGTCCTCGGGCTTCTTCGCGATCTGGTCGATCTCGTCGACGGCGAGGTCGCTCACCACACCCACTTCACTCACCACGCCGCGCTCGCGATCCGCGAGGTGCGTCAGCGGGCCTTGCTCCGCCAGGGGATCGCTGCCACCCGTCCCCTTGATCGCGTACCAGGCCACGCGAGCTTGATCCAACACCTCGCGCTGCTCCTTGATCGCCGCCTCCAGGCGCGCCTCGAGCGTCGCCTCGCTCTTGCGCACCTCGTCGGACAGCGCCTGGACCCGCGCGCGCATGATCGCGAGGTTCGCCTTGGTCGGTTCGTCGCCCTTGCGGAGCCGCTGGGCATCGTTGAACCACGACACGCTCTGCTGCGCGAGCTCGAGCGCCTTGGGCAGGTCGTCCTCCTTGCCCCCTCGGATCTTCTGCGCGTGCTGCGCGTACGCGACGCCGAGATCGAACGCCGCGCGGAACCGTAGCTCGGGATCCACGCCCGCCGCGCTGCGCGCCTCGACGAGCAGCTTCTCCGCCTGCTCGTGATCACCGCCCGCGAGCGCACGGATGCCTTCGTTGTACGTGTCGCGCGCCGGACGGTACTCGCCGCCGCACGCCGCAAGGATCAAGAGAACAGCGACGCCGACGAGCCGCCAGGCGAGCCAGCACCCTTGGGGTTGGGGTGACGCCCTCACGCGCGATCCTTTCCGCTACCGACGAACAGCGCCGCGAGCAACAGCAGGAGCGACGCGAACACCCAGAACTGAAACTTCTCCGCCGGGATCGAGCGCTGCGACGCAGCCTCGGCCGATCGCATGATCGGCTTGACGTGCTGCTGCATGATGTCGTCGAGCGCGACGGCCGAGGTACCGACCGGGATGTACACGCCCTCGGTGACCAGCGCGATCTTCGACAACGCGACGCCGTCGAGCTTGCTGATCACCGGCCTGCCGTCGTGCATCAGCACGCTGCGCGCCTTGGTCTGCGGATCGACCAGCGTGATCTGACTGCCGGTCTCGCTGCCGAACCCGAGCGCGACGATCCGCACGCCGGCATCGCGCGCGAGCTTCGCGGCCTCCTCCGAGTACGGATCCTGATCGTCGCCGTCGGTGATCAGCACGAGCAACTTCGCGCCCGGCTCCGCGGGAAACCCACGCAGCGCGGCCTTGATCGCCTCGCCGACGCGCGAGCCACCGCGGCCTGCGCTCCGCGTATCCGCCGTCGCGAGGGCCGTCCGGAAGAACGAGTGGTCCGGTGTCAGCGGGCAGAGCTGGGCGGCGCGACCGGCGAACGCGATCAGCCCCACGCGATCACCGTCGAGCTGATCCACCATGCTCGCGATGTCGGCCTTCGCACGCTCGAGCCGCGTCGGCGCGACGTCCTCGGCCAGCATCGATCGCGAGGTATCGAGCACGAACATCACGTCGGCCGACGGCTTCGTCGTCTTGATCGTCTCGAGCTCGCCGGGCGCCTGCGGCCGCATCAGCGCCAGGATCCCCGTGAACATCGCGAGGAACACCAGCACGAGCCGAACGATGGTTCGCCCGGTGCCGGCGCGCTCGGCCAACCGGCTCTGCATCACCGGCGACAGGAAGTTCGCGAGCGCGTGCTGGCTCTGCAGCTCGAGCGCGACGAGCCCGCCGATCACGAGCAGCGCGATCCACACGAGGTGGATCCGCTCGACGTGCTGGTACGTCCAGTCGAACATTACGGCAGCCTCCGCAGGATCGTGCCGCGCAGCACGAGTGCGGCGATCACGAGCCCCATCGCGATCACGAGGAACACGCCGTAGTACTGGTGGAACTCGAGGAACTGCTCTTCCTCGAAGGTGGTGCGCTCGAGCTTGTCGATCCGCTTGTAGATGTCGGCGAGGCTATCGTTCGACGTCGCGCGGTAGTACTCGCCGCCGGTCTCGGCCGCGATGTGCTTGAGCGTCGCTTCGTCGATCGAGACCTGGGTCTGCATCAGCTCGCTGCGCCCGTCGGGTCGGTCGATCCGGATCGGAGCGATGCCCTTGGTGCCGGCGCCGATCGTGTAGACCTTGATGCCCGCCTTCTTCGCGTCGTCGATCGCGGTCTCCTCGTCGATCTCGTGGACGTTCGATTCACCGTCGGTCAGCAGGATGACGATCTTGCTGATCTTCGACTGGGTGCGGAACTCGACGAGCCGCTGCACCGCGAGCTCGAGGCCCGCGCCGATCGCCGTGCCATCCTCGTCCTGCGGTGCGAACGCGAGCTGCTTCGACGCCGCGGCGAGATTGCCGTGGTCGAGCGTGATCGGACTGCGCGTGTCCGCGTAGCGCGCGAACGCGACGAGGCCGATCGCGTCGTCGGGACGCCCGGCGAGATCGTACTTGCTGCTGCCGAGGACGAAGGCAGAGAACAGCTGCTTGACCGCGTCGAGGCGCGTCAGCTCGGTGGACTTCTCCGACAGATCGAGCGCGCGCATCGAGCCCGAGATGTCGACGGCCATCATCATCGCGATGCCATCGCGGCGAATCCGCGAGTGCTTGTCGCCGGCGCGCGGCCCGGCGAGCGAGATCACGAGCGCGACCACGGCGAGGCCGAACAGCACGTCGGGGATCCACGCGACCTTGGTTCGCCAGGTCTCGCCGCCCAGCGGCAACGCACGCAGCGACGAGAACATCACGCGCCCGCTCGACTGCATCGACCACCACACCGCGAGCACGGCGAGCGGCACTCCACACAGGAACCACGGATCGGCGAACCGCTCGGTCAGCCAGCTCATTCGGCCCTCGCGAGCGAGACCTTGGTGTCCTCGACGAACTTGCGCGCGGCGGCGAGCGTGGCGAGCGATTCCTCGGCGTCGGGCAGATAGCCGGCGAACTTGACGCGGTCGCAGCGGTCCAGGAACTCGGTGAGCCCGGTGCGGTGATCCTCGTGCAGCTCCGGTCGAGCCGTGGCGACGAGCAGGAACTCCTCGGTGGTCAGCTCGGGCGCCCGGATGTCGTAGCGAGACTCGAGATAACCGCGCACGACCGACGACAGCGAGACGAACCAACTGTCGGCGTCCTTGGCATCGGGGGCACCGCGCAAGGCGAGATCGTCGAGGTGCGCGATCGCCACGTCGTACGCCGACCGCTGCTGCTCCACGATCCGACGCTGCTTGAACGCTCGAGACGCGAGCATGCCACCGGCACCAACGACCACTATGAGACTGACGAGGCCCAGGATCGACACCCAGCTCGTCCCCCCGACCTCGGGATCGAGCGCACCATAGGCGGGGGCGAGCTCGGCGCTCGCGCGATCCGTCGGTACCGGCGCGACCTCGAGCGGCACCTCGTCAGTCAGCAGCTCCTGCGGCTTCGCCTTCGCATCCGTCGCGCCACCGCGGGCATCGATCATCTCGAGCCGGAGCGGCGGAACGCGATGCCGCCCGCTGGTCGGTGCTTCGAGCGTGTACGTCTGTTGATGGAGCTGGCCGCCGCTCGCCGTGCGCTGCTGATCACGTGTGAACCCGACGACGCGGAACCGCCCGAGCCGCTGATCGCCGGCTTCCTGAAACGGTGCATCGATCGTGACGCCGACGGGCGCCTCGACCTCGAGCCGGACATAGATCGGATCCGACAGGCTGGGCTTGGCCGGCCACACCAGGACCTTCGCCTTGACCGGACCATTCTCGGTGACCTTCGCGATCGCGTCCTTGTCAGCAACGATCGGCGCCGCTTCGGAGGTGTCCTCCGAGGATGACTCCGTCCTGCACGCGACGAGCGCGAGGACCAACATCCACCTCATCGCTTCATCCGCCTCTCCCGCTCGCGGAAGAACTTGAGCAGCGGATCGACCATCGATCCGGTCGCGTCGAACTCGACCAGATCCATCCCCGTCGCACGCAGTTGATCGCGCAGGCCATCGACGCGCTTGCGTGAGGTGACCGCGAGCTCGCTGCGAAACGCGGTCGAGCGCGTATCGACCAGCCGCGTGCGCCCGGTCTCGGCATCCTCGAGGGTGACCAGCCCGGCCGGGGGCATCGCCATCTCTCGCGGATCGTTGATCAGCGCCGCGACCACGTCGTGCTTGCGGTTGGAGTGGCGGAGCACCTGGAGATAGCCGTCGTCGAGGAAGTCCGAGATCAGGAAGATCACCGCGCGGCGCGGCAGCACCTGGCGGCAGAACTCGAGGGCCTTCGCGATGCTCGTCGACTTCCGCACCGAATTCTCGGGACCCGAACCCTTGGTCACGCTCTGCAGCTTCGCGAACCAGCCGCGGATCGCGCGCGGCAGATCGCGCAGCGACTTCTTGGTCTCCTGGTCGAACACGTGCCCGGTCCGCGCCTGGCCACGCGCGAGCACCTCGCGCACCACGCGCAGCGCGTGCTTGCCGCCCTTGCGCGGCGGGATGTAAAGGTCCGCGCCGCCGTGGAACAACAGCAGGCCGACCTTGTCGCCGTTCTCGACCGCGCTCATCGCGAGCAGCGCCGAGAGCTCCACCGCGGCCTCCAGCTTGCTGCGCTGCCCGCTGCCGAACTCCTGCGAGGCGGAGACATCGACGAGCAGCATCACGGTGAGCTCGCGCTCCTCGACGAACCGCTTGATGTGCGGCTCGCCGGTCCGCGCGGTGACGTTCCAGTCGATCGCGCGGACGTCGTCGCCGGGGACGTACGGGCGCACCTCGTCGAACTCCATGCCGCGCCCTTTGAACACGGAGAGGTACGCGCCCGCCATCACGTCGGCCACGTGACGGCCGGTGATGAACTGCACGCGTTTGACGGCTTGTGCGATCTCCGCGGGTAACACAGCAAGACCTCTACGTGCTCGTCGACGTACACGTGCTCGTGCACGTGCGCGTCAGACAAGGTGCGGTGAGTCGCATGGTGATGGGGGTGTGGATGGAGGGCACGTGGGTGGTCGGCACGGGATGGAGCGAGGACTGACGGTCACGTGGACGCGGACGAGCACGTGGCACGAGCACGAGTCATGGCACCGGGACGTTTTCCAGGATCTGCGCGATCACGTGATCCGTCGTCTTACCCTGCGCCTCGGCCTCGTACGAGATCAGGATCCGGTGGCGGAGCACGTCGTGCGCGATGGTCTTCACATCGTGCGGTGAGATGTACGAGCGGCCCGCCAGCACGGCCTGCGCCTTCGCGACCTTGATCAGCGAGATCGAGGCGCGGACGCTGGCGCCGTTGTCGATCAACGGCGCGAGCTGCGGCAGGTTGTTCGCCTTCGGATCGCGCGTCGCCGCGACCACGTCCACCGCGTAGCGCTTGACCTTGTCGTCGACGAAGATCTGCTTCACGACATCGCGCGCCGCGAGGATCTCGTCGCAGCCCATGATCTTGCTGCACGTCGGCTCGCTGCCCGATCCGGCCATCCGGTCGATGATCTTCACTTCATCTTCCTTGCTCGGGTAGCCGACCTTGATCTTGATCATGAAGCGGTCGAGCTGCGCCTCGGGCAGGGGATAGGTGCCCTCCTGCTCGATCGGGTTCTGGGTCGCGAGCACCAGGAACGGCTCGGCGAGCGAGAACGTCGAGTCGCCCAGCGTGACCTGCCGCTCCTGCATCGCCTCGAGCAGCGCCGACTGCACCTTCGCGGGCGCGCGGTTGATCTCGTCGGCGAGGATGAAGTTGCCGAACACCGGCCCCTTCTTGACCGTGTAGACGCCCTCGCGCGGGTTGTAGATCTGCGTGCCGATCACGTCGCCGGGCAACATGTCGGGCGTGAACTGGATGCGCGAGAACTTGCCGTCGAGCGAATCGGCGAGCGCCTTGACGACGAGCGTCTTCGCGAGACCGGGCACGCCCTCCAGTAGTACGTGGCCGCCGGCGAGGAGACCGAGCATCAGGCGATGCAGCATGTCGTCCTGGCCGACCAGGACCTTGCCGACCTCGGCCTTGAGGGATTGGAAGCGGCCCTGGAGCTTGATGACGTCTTCGGTGAGTCGATCGGACATAGTCGGAAACCCTGGAGAGGAAAGCGCCCGAACGGGCGGCCTGTCAACCGTGCGAGGCCATGGTGCATTCCCGAGTTGCGACACGCGGGTCAGTCGCGTGCGACGTCTCAGCACCCGACCACCGCGACAGATTTCAGCGCGTTGAGTGCAACCCACGCTGGCATGTTGTTTGTTAGCGAGCCTCTGCAGCTGTGACGGAGGTGCGCCGGGCACAGCTACAAGGAGTCCGCGTGTCCAAGTTCGTTCTGATCGCTCTTGCCCTGTCCGCCTGCGCTACCGCCGGCACGTTGATCCCCGGTGAATCCGCGCCTCACATTGGTGTGAAGCTCGACCTCACCCCCTCTCCCGACGACGCCAACTCGGCATTCCCCGACGCTGTCGATACCCGGGTCCGCTCGGTCGACCGGATGTCCCACTCCCTCAAGGCCCGCTTCGGCGCCACCACGATGATGGCCAAGCTCGACCTCTGCGTCGCCCCCGATGGTCACATCACCAAGGTCGCGCTCGCCGAGAAGTCCTCCTACGACGCGTTCGATCACGCGCTCGTGCAAGACGCGGCCGCGTGGCAATTCGCCTCGCTGCCGGGACCATCGACCGTCGAGAGCTGCCGTCGCGCGACGGTGGAGTACCGCCCACGCTGAAACGGATCTTGACCAACCGATCGCGTTTCGAGACAGTGAAGTCAGGAGTCCACAACAGATGTGTCGCCGTACCGCCAACCCCTGCACGTTCTCGATGATGACCAAGGTCATCGTCGATCCGGTGCTGGCCCGCGGTGGTGACCTTCAGCAGCGCTGAACCAGCCAGCCTCCCCGCCGCGGGCTCCACGGGTCGAACCCCTGGAGCCCCTCTCGTTTTCGGGCTCCGCTCTCTTTCCACCTCCTCGGAGGTTCGGAGTGACTCTGATGTCGGATCTGTCCTGGACCGCAAGACCTGGTCGCGAACTGCTTCGGCTCGCCTGGCCGATCACGATCTCCACCGTTTCGTTCTCCACGATGACCCTCGCGTCGACGGCGTTCGTCGCGCAGGTCGGCGCCGACGAGCTCGCCGCTGTCGGCCTCGGTAGTGTCGTCTGCTTCACCATCACCTGCTTCGGCGTCGGGCTCCTGCGCGCGAGCAAGACGGTCGTCTCGCAAGCGGTCGGCGCCGGTCGCAAGGACAAGCTCCCCGAGCTGCTCGGCGCGGCGCTCGGCCTCGCCTTGATCCTCGGATCGATCTCGCTCGTGGTCAGCCAGCTCGTCGCGCCGTTCCTCGTCTCGCTGTCGAGCTCGCCACGCGCCGGTGCGCTTGCCGCGCAGTACCTCGTGATCCGATCGCTCGGCGCGCCGGTCATGCTCGCGTATGCCTCGCTGCGCGAGACCAGCTACGGGCAGGGTGACAGCAAGACGCCGATGCGCGCCGCGCTCGCCGGCAACGCGACCAACATCGCGCTCGATGCGATCCTGATCCTCGGCCTCGACTGGGGCGTGCAGGGCGCTGCCGTCGCCACCGTGGCAGGTACGTTGATCGAGCTCGCCGTGCTCGCGTGGCCGATGCGCGCGCAGCTCGCCGCGATGACGTGGAGGCGCTCCGCGGTCGGCGAGATCTGGGTCCAGGGCGTGCCCACCGGCCTGCAGTTCCTGATCGAGGTCGGCTCGTTCCTGATCCTCACCGTGCTCGTCGCCGGCATGTCCGCGACCGACGGCGCCGCGCACCAGCTGGTCCTCCACCTGATCAACGTGTCGTTCCTCCCCGCGCATGCGCTCGCGGAGGCCGCGGCCGTCCTGGTCGGGCAGGCCGTCGGTGCGGGCCGGCTCGAGCTGGTCAAGACCATCGCGGGTCGCACGCTCGCGATCGGGGCCGCGTACTCGGGGCTGTGCTGCGTCCTGTTCGCGCTGTTCGGCGACGACTTCGCGACGGCGATGGCAAGCGGCGACGAGGCCCTCGCTGCGCGCGCGACCACGCTGGTCCACGTCGGCCTCGCGTTCCTCGTCGCCGATGCCGCGAACGTGATCGCCCGCGGCGTGCTCCGGGGCGCCTCGGATGTGAGGTACGCCGCGATCCTCGGGATCATCACGGCCTGGCTGACCACCCCGCCGCTGACGTACCTGCTCGGCATCGAGCTGGGCCTCGGCGTCGTCGGTGGTTGGATCGGGTTGGCGCTGGAGATCGTCGTCGGCGCGGCGCTGTTCTGGCTCCGGGTCTACCGCGGTGGCTGGCGTCCGGCCGCCCTGGCTGCTCGTCGGCAGATGGCCGGATCCGCGGTGTAACGGGCTTTCTCCGGGCAGCCCGAGATCCTGCTTGATCTGGTGGGCCCACCCGGGATGTTATGCGCCCATGAGACTTCTCCTGGGGGTGCCGCTACTGCTGTTGGGTTGCGCCGCAGGTGGACGTCCAGCCGATCAGGACCAGCCGGATTCGCCGATCCAGCCCCCGGCAGACTCGCAGCCCGAGTTTCCTCCGCAGGACATGGTGCTGCCCGCCGATGCACCGCCGGACACGACGCCCGATTCGGCCGTGGTGCTGCCCGACACGATGCCGGATACGACGCCCGATGCGTGCGTCGCGCAGGTCACCGAGACCCTCGCCAACCCGGCGCTCGACCTCGCGCCCACGGGTGTCGGCTGGACCGAGGTCCCGATCCAGAACCTGCCCGGTGGCCCGTACCCGATCATCACCAGCGACGGCGTGGTGTCGTCGGCGCCGTTCGCCGCCTGGTTGGGCGGTGCGGCCGCAGAGGATGCCGGGGCGAGCACCATCACCGATCAGCTCTTCCAGGACGTCACGTTCCCGGCGGACGCCACCACGTTCGTGGTCGGCGGGATGTCCGCGGTCGGCGGTTCCGAGAGCACGACGACGGTGTTCGATACGTTCACGCTCGACGTGCTCGAGACCAACGGGACGCTGATCGAGAACGTGATGACGCTGAACAACACGCAGCCGAGCGCGAGCTACACCACGTTCTCGAAGTCGCTGACGAGCAACCTCGCCGGCAAGACGGTGCGGCTGCGCGCCACCAGCACGAACGACATCACGCTCCACACGAACTTCTTCCTCGACAACCTGTCGTTCAAAGCGACGTTCTGCCCGCCCTGATCGCGTCGTCGAGCGAACAACGCCCGAATCGGTCGGCGCGACGAGGTGAGGGCTCACGGGCAACTGTGGTGACCACCAGCCAACCGGTTTGGTGACGGCTACGGCCTCATCGGGCCATTCGTCCCAGAAGCAAACATCGGTCCTGCTCTTCGGACTGTTCGAATGCTTGCGCCTCAGTGACTTCGTAGCCGCGTGACCAGGTCGCGCCAGCCGCTCAGCGTGCCGCCGTTGCCGAGCTCCTGCGCGAAGCCGCGGCATACGGTCCAGCAGCTCTGACACGCCGCGATCCGCGGATCGCCGTGCATGCGCGCGAGGATCGTCGACAGCGCCTCGTCGCGGATGTTGCCGGCCGACCAGTCGATGCGCTCGATGCACGGCGACACGCCGCCCTGGTGATCGATGTTGAACGTCTGATCGCCGGCGCGGCAGCGCGGCAGCTCCTCGGTCTGCCCACTGCGGAACGCGTCGATCTTCGACACGTAGTCGCGGAACACCCGGAAGTGCGGGTAGCGGTCGCGGAGCTCGAGCAGGCGTTTCGACACCGGCGCGGCGGGGATCAGCCCCTTCTTGCCGCGGCGATAGCCGGTGTTCGAGACCAGCGTGATCCAGTGGCCTACGCCCGCGTGCTTGCTCTGTTCGAGCAGCCGCTCGAGATCGCCCTGGTTGTCGTCCATCAGCACGGTCATCACGTGGACCGCTCTACCGTGCGCGGGGGCTGCATCGCGGAGCAGCTCGACGGCCCGCCACGCGCGCTCGGTGGCGCCGTCGATGCCGCGCCGGCGATCGTGATTCGCGGCGTCTGGGTAGTCGATCGAGACGCCGACCTGCGTGACGCCGGCCTCGAAGATCTGACCCGCGAGCTCGGGCGTGACGAACCAGCCGTTGGTGTAGAGGCAGGTGACGTGGTGCTTCGACAGTGACCGCAGGATCTCGACGATGTCCTTGCGCACGAGCGGCTCGCCACCCTCGACGGAGATGAACATCGTGCCGAGCTCGTCGAGCTGATCGGCGAGGCGCTGGAAGTCCGCGGTGGTGAGCTCGAGCTTCGGTGCGACGCCGTTCGGCCAGAAATCGCAGAAGTCGCAGGTCATGTTGCAGCGGTTGGTGACCTGGAGCAGCACCTGGAACGGACGCTTGCGCGCGAGGCCGTACGCGAACTCCGCGTCCTTCTTGAGCTCGGCGAGAGATGGCGATCGCCTCACCACGCCCAGCCTTTCGCGGAGCGTTGCGCCATGCGCACGCCGACGTCTTTCAAGATCGTGGCCGCGGAGCGGTAGTCGTCGAGTACGGTGCCGAGCGCGTCGACGAACCCGTCGAGCTCCGGTTCGGTGATCGTCAGCGGCGGCTCGATCTTGAGCACGTCCCACTCGTGCGCGGTGGGCTGGCAGAGGTAGCCGGCCTCGAGCAACCGCACGCTGATCCACTGACCGACGAACGGCGGTGGAGCGAGCCGACCCGCGGCGGGCGACAGCGACGCGAGCCGCGCACCGAGGCCCTGCAACAGGCCCGTCGCCGCGGTCCCGAGCTCGATCCCGACGAGCAAGCCGCGACCGCGGACCTCGCGGACGAGGGGATGCTTGCCGATCCGCGCACGCAGGCGGTCGAGCAGGTACGCGCCGGACACCTTGGCCTTCTCGGCGAGCTGCTCGCGGTCGACGATGTCGAGCGTCGCGATCACCGCGGCACACGCGAGGGCATTCCCCGCGAACGTCGAGCCGTGCGCGTCGAAGCGATCGAGGCCGCCGTACGCGCGCTGATGGAGCTCGCGGGACGCCAGCGTCGCACCGACCGGGACGATGCCGCCTCCGAGGCCCTTCGCGAGCACGAGGAGATCGGGGACGACGCCCTCGGCCATGAACGCATAGCGCGCGCCGGTGCGGCCGACGCCGGTCTGCACCTCGTCGAACACCAGCTGCGTGCCGTACTTCGTGCACAGCTCGCGCGCGGCGGCGAGGTAGCCGGCGGGTGCGAGCAGCACGCCCGCCTCGGCCTGGATCGGCTCGACGACGAAGCACGCGAACCGCTTGCTCGCGAGCGCCTCGCGCAGGGGCTCGAGCGCACCGAATGGCACCGCGGTGGCCTGCAGCAGCGGCTCGAACGGCGCGCGCAGCCGCGGCGATCCCATGATCGACAGCGTGCCGATCGACAGCCCGTGGAACCCGCCCTTGCAGTAGAGGATGCCGGGGCGCTTGGTCGCCGCGCGCGCGACCTTGATCGCGGCCTCGACCGCCTCCGCGCCCGACGACGACATCAGCGCGATCTCGAAGGGTTCACCGGCGCTGCGCGACAACCGCTCGCCGACCGCAGCCTCGTGGGGCGTGGGCCCGACATGGCAGACGTGGAGCGGCTTCGCGGCGAGCGTCTCGATCAGCGCGCGGTGAAGCTCGGGATGGTTGTGGCCGAGGTTCGTCGCGCCGAAGCCGGCGAGCATGTCGACATACGCCTTGCCGGCATCGTCGAACACGCGGGTGCCCTCGCCGCGCGTCCACACGCGGCCGTAGCCGAGCACGCCGAGCAACTTGGTGAACGTCGGGTTGACGTGCCGCTCGTAGTTCCCGAGAACGTCGCCACCCGGTTCCGTCATCGCCTTGCTCTTAACACGGCCGTCGCCGTGCCCGGTGATCGTTCGCGGCGATCGCGGGATCCCCTCGGGGGTGCGAATCGGCTCCGTCCGAACCGGCGTTCGTACGGACCTCGTTCGAACCAGCGTTCGGACGGCGACGTTGGCCGGGAGCAGGGTCTCGATCCGTCGTGACCTACGCCGAAATCGGATGGTTTGGTGATGCGGTAGCACGTCGTAAATGTCGGGCTCCTCGCTCGGGGTGCGAATCGGCTCCGTCCGAACCGGCGTTCGTACGGACCTCGTTCGAACCAGCGTCGGACGGCGACGTTGGCCGGGTGTCGTGATCGTGGGTGCTCGGCAAACGCGGGCAGGTTTGGCGTGACCTACGCCGAAAATCGGATGGTTTGGTGATGCGGTAGCACGTCGTAAATGTCGGGCTCCTTGCTCGGCAAACGCGGGCAGGTTTGGCGTGACCTACGCCGAAAATCGGATGGTTTGGTGATGCGGTAGCACGTCGTAAATGTCGGGCTCCTTGCTCGGCAAACGCGGGCAGGTTTGGCG
>JANNBP010000491.1:0-4711 GCA_031385555.1 Deltaproteobacteria bacterium
GGCATCGGGTGTAAAAACATTGTTGCTCGTGAACCCCTGTTCGGTAACGTTGTTCCCCGAACACGAGCCTCCGCAACATGTGTTCGGCGCGCCCACCCGCCACCACGACGTGGTCGCGAAGCGATCGAATCAGACCAAGCAGGCGGAGGATGAGCTTGCTGCGTTCGATCGTGCGCACCCAGGCTTCAAGGACAACAACTTCGATGACGCGTTCAAGAACATCGAAGCAGCGATGCGCGAGCTCGTGAGACAGCAGGAAATTGGAATCGACCGAGCCGCGCGAGAGATCGAGAAGTACATCAAGGCACCTCCACCACCTGCGAAGCCGGACATGATGTTCGAGTTGGGAATGCTCGCGCTCGACATCGCGAGTGCCGGTATCGCGAACGTGGTCGCGAAGGGGATCGAAGGCGGCTTGAAGGCGCTCGCAGCGAGTGCGGCGAAGACCGTGGCGAACCCGGTTACCGGAAAAGTGGCTCCGGCCATCAACACACTCGTGCTCGGAGAGTCCTCGATCTACGCGATCTCCGACGCGATGAAGGAGGGACTCAAGATCGGCAGCAAGCGCGCCCGTCCATCGCCAGGTGGGGTTGCAGGTAAAGGCAGCGGAGTGAGAGAGACTCGACCGGAGCTTTCCGCTGACCCTCGGGTTGCGTTCATCGAGACCGTCAAGACTCAGCACAGCCACCACAGCTACGACCGCGACGTCGCTCTCATCCACAGTGCGGCGCTGCTTCGACCCACCCTCTTCAAAGACAAGAAGCTCGCGACAGACGCGCTTGAGCGCATCGCTGGAGAGATCAGGGCGGAGATCGGTGCCGCGAGTCCTGCGTACTATCAGGCGACGATCGGTCGCTGGTTCAGTTTCATCTCGGAGCTCGATGTCGGTGTCCATCGAGTCGGCTCCGTCGATGGCCGCGCGATCACGCCGGTCCGCGGTGTCGTCGATATCGGATTTCAGGTCGCCGGCCCCAGCCCTCGAGACCGCGTGGTCGCGAAGACCGCGATCATGAGAGGAGTCAGCAACGCTGCCATCAAGGATCTCAAGGCACGTGCGCTCCTTCACGCCGATGTGCCGATCCGTGTGTATGGCATGCCGTCTCCGAGTCACGCCGAGTTGCTCGTGAGCGTCACTCGCTCACCAAACGGGACCGTCAAGTTCCTCGATCAGAGCAACGGATCGGCGCCGGGCCCAGGGACGTGGCTGCGAACCCGTGGTCAAGGGGATGCCGAGCGAGGCGCACAGTCGCTACTTGAAGACCTGTTGAGCGTGTCCCTCGAAGACCACGGCGTGACGCTAACGACGGATCAGGACCCATCCCTCGAGGGGGGCTGAGATGACCGGGCGAGCTCTCACCCCCCTCCTGTGGATCGCGGTCGCCTGCCGAGATCCTCAACCACCCGAACGACTCCTCGAGATCACGTCACCAGCCGCGCTTGACGATGTGGTGTGGGCGGGTGACGCGACGTGGTTCGTGCTCGGGGATGATCACCGCGGACGGCCAAGCACGTTGTGTCGGCTCGCTTCACGGACGTTGAACTGCGCGACGATTCCCGGGCGCGCTCGTCTCGTCGAGGGGGCGCATCCGCTGGTCGCGATCTCTGACGGTGACGCCACGAAGTACGTCGAGCCGTTCACGTGGAAGCTCGTGCACCGCGTCGAACACGTCCACTTCGATCAACACGCGATCGTCACCTCCGACCGCACGCTGTGGATCGAGGAGCGAGGGAACCTTCTGGTCGTGACGGGCACCGGGCACTCGTCTCGCTGGTTTCAGCGAGACGTGAGCAAGGTGGCTATCTCACCAGCGGGCGCTTTGTGGATCGAGTATCGGGGAGCCGATCCTGCGACGCAGACAGCGGTGCTGACGAGCGCCGTGTTCGAAGCCGGTCGACTGGTGCGCCCACGAGAGCGCGAGGGCATCGAGCAATGGGCGATCGGACGAGGCGCGGACCTTTGCCAGGTGGAAAACACCGTCGGTGTGATCGAGTTGCATCGCAGAGACCTCGTTCGCTTCGAGCTCGACAGCGATCGCGTCGCGCGCGTGCATGTCGGAGAGAATGCCTCCATTCAGTGCGGAATCGGCGCCGTTGCAGCCACGCCCGTCAAATTCACCGATGGACCCAGCCCAGTAGCGTGGTGCGATCGGGCTGGTTGTCGAGTGGCCTTTGCCGATCTGGAGGAGCGTCACTTCGGTGCCTTCACCGTGCTCGACGATCGCGTGTTCGCGGTTGGAAGCACGTCGCGAGATAGACTGGTCGCGTGGAAGGTCGGAGAACAGCCGCAGTTCTACCCGGTGCCCGCTAACAACACCCTGAGTTTGGCGAGCGCTGCTCCATTGCCCGACGGTGGCGCCCTCGTACAGTTCATTTACGGCGAGAGCTTTGTGTTCGAGCGAGATGGCCGACCGCGACCACTCGAGCTGATGTGGTTCGACCGCTCGATTCCGTGATCGAACCACGCGCAACGCCAACGGACATCTCAGCAAGACGCCGCCGGATGTCCGCAAGCACACCAAGCGTGGACCGAGGCCGCCGCGACACAGATCGAGAGCCGCGGTGGCTTTGGGCGCGTCGCAACGGCGCTCCTTCGATGGTGGCCGTCGCCACGACCGAGGCCACCGCGACAGACCGAGTACGCGCGTCGATCGAGCTCGCGAAGCTGCCGGTCGAGCGCATCTTCGTCGCGCACGGAGGTCCCATCGTTGACCGGCCCGCTCGAGCAGCTATGGGAAGCGTGGCGGTTCGCTACTTCGGACGCGTGACCACGAGGTGGCCGGCGCCGGCGGCATCGACGTAGCCGAACCGGAAGCCGAGCTTGTTGCGCTTGTTCTGGCGCCACAGCGCAACAAACGTCTGATCCGCGCGCGTGCCGCGCGAGCCCTCGAGGAACGCCCCAGAGTAGCTGCCGTAGGTCTCCTGAACCATGCCCGCCGGATTGGCGAACAGCGGCGGGATGCCGGTCGAGTCGGACAGCATCCACGCGAGGTGCTCGAGCATGTAGCCGCGGATCTTCGAGAAGGTCGGGCGGTGCAGCAGGTAGCTCGCACCCTTCGTCAGCATCGTGACCTTGCCCTTGGAGGCGAGATGCTTGAGGAGCTGCGGGCGCTCGGTGAGGTGCTGGTCGTCGAGGTTCCAGCCGACGTGGCGGAACACGCGCTCGGTCGCATCGCCCGGCTTCTTGTAGCGGATCTCGACGTGCGAGAACGCCTCGGAGAACGTCGGCGACGCCCAGTCGCCCTTGAGCGACTTCATCTTCTTGCGATCCGCGTCCTCGACGTCCGCCTGTTCGAGATAGATCACGTTGCCGGCCTCGTCGAGGCGGAAGTACTTCATGTCGGTCGGCTCGTAGCCGGCGGTGACGAGCCCCATCAGGTGCGAGGCGACCTGACCGGGGATGTCGTTGCGCTGCTGCGCCGACAGGTTGACGGAGGTGTTGGAGCCGACCGAGAGCAGCCCGCCGATCTCGACGCGCAGCGCGGCGAGCGAGTTGCCGAGGGCATCGGGCTTGAGCGTCTTGATGCGGCGCGGATCGCCGGCGAGCTCGAGCGAGATCGTGGTGATCTCGGTCGCGTCGGGGAACGCGACGAGCGCGGACAGCAGGTCGCCGCCACCGAACGGATAGACCACGGTCTTCGGGATCGTCTTCGGGATGGTCTCCTCGAACCACGGGTGGTGCTTCTCGAAGTACGCCGCGCGAAACTCGCCTTCGCGCTTGAGCACGTTCTGGCAGTGGCGCTGCGCGACCTTGGCGAGCTTGTCGCGCGCGATCGCATCGCCCATCGACTCCGGGATGCGCTCGGTCTCGGGACCACCGCACGCCGCGATCCTGGTGAGCAGCGTCATCTCTTCTTTGAACGAGAAGCCGGCGGACGAGGGTGCCGACGTGGGAGCAGGAGGCGCGGCCGAACCCGCGGCGACCGCGGCATCCGGTGTGACTGGAGGGGTCGGCGCCGTGTGCGACTTGCCGAGACCATCGGTGTCGAGGTCGGAGGTCGCCGAGCCAGCCGTGGTCGACGTCGCAGTCCCACCTCCACAGGCGAGGAGGAGGGTCAAAAGCAAAGCTCGCATTGATTCGGGTAACGCCAGGGCCACGTCGGTCATTTCACGCCCGACGCACCGCGTGCGCCAGTTCCTGATCGCAGAGCTAGCTCGCGTCGGCCATCGCGCCGTCGTACATCTTGTCGAGCATCGCCTGGTAGTTCTTCTCGACCACCTTGCGCTTGACCTTGAGGCTCGGCGTCAACTCGCCGGTCTCGATGGACAGATCCTTCGGCAGGATCACGAACTGCTTCACGGTCTCCCACTTGTTGAGCGTCTTGTTCACGTCCGCGAAGAACGGCGTGATCATCGCCTTGGTCTCGGGGAGGGCGACGAGCTCCGCGTACGACTTGCCGGGATGGGTCTCGCGCGCCCACTTCATCGTGGCTTCCTCGTCGAGCGTGACCAGCGCGCTGACGAAGTTGCGCTCGGCCCCGTGGATCACGATCTGGCTGATGAACGGGCACGTCGCCTTGAGCTTGCCCTCGATGTAGGACGGCGCGATGTACTTGCCGCCCGAGGTCTTGAACAGATCCTTCTTGCGATCGGTGATGCGGAGGAAGCCGTTCGCATCGATCTCGCCGATGTCGCCGGTGCGGAGCCAACCGTCCTGGGTCAAGGTCTCCGCCGTGCCCTCGGGGAGGTTGTGATAGCCCTGCATGATGCCGGG
>JANNBP010000370.1:0-10221 GCA_031385555.1 Deltaproteobacteria bacterium
CAAGACGCTCACCTACGGCGAGGTCGCCGAGGCGGCGATGAAGCTGCCGCCGCCGAAGACGGTGAAGCTCAAGGACCCCAAGGCCTGGAAGCTGATCGGCACCACCGTGCGCCGCCTCGACACGCCGGAGAAGATCACCGGCAAGGCCCAGTTCGGGATCGACGTCGCGTTCCCCGGCCTGCGCACCGCGGTCGTGCTGCGGCCGCCGGCGTTCGGCGCCACGCTGATCAAGTTCGACGGCGCCGAGGCGCTCAAGATCCCCGGCGTCGAGCAGGTCGTGCCGACCGCCAACGGCGTCGCGGTCATCGCCGCGCACTTCTGGGCGGCCAAGCTCGGCCGCGACGCGGTCACCGCCGAGTGGAGCGACCCCGACGGCGGCGCCGTCAGCAGCGCCAAGCTGCTCGACGAGTGGCGCACGATGGCGCAGAAGCCGGGCGCCATCGTCACCGACGGCGGCAAGGTCGACGAGGTGATCGCCGCCGCCAAGCGCAAGCTCGACGTCACCTACGAGGTGCCGTACCTCGCGCACGCGCCGATGGAGCCGCTCAACAGCACCGTGAAGATCGACGGTGACAAGGTCGAGATCTGGGCCGGCACCCAGTTCCAGACCGGCGACCAGATGGCGGCCGCCGCGATCGCCGGCACCACGCCCGACAAGGTCACGATCCACACCCCGTTCCTCGGCGGTGGCTTCGGCCGCCGCGCCAACCCCGCCTCCGACTTCGTCGGCGAAGCGGTGATGGTGGCCAAGGCCGCCGGCGTGCCGGTCAAGGTGGTGTGGACCCGCGAGGACGATCTGCGCGGCGGCTTCTACCGCCCGGCCTACGTCCACCGCGTCCGCGCCGCGCTCGACGACAGCGGCGGCCTCGCGGCCTGGGACCACGTCGTCGTCGGGCAGTCGATCCTGGCCGGCACCCCGTTCGAGAAGTTCATGGTCCACGGCGGCGTCGACGCGACGTCGGTCGAGGGCCTGGCCGACTCGCCGTACCTCGAGAAGCTCGAGGCCAAACGGGTCTCGCTGCACTCGCCGCGCACCGCGATCACCGTGCTGTGGTGGCGCTCGGTCGGCAACACTCACACCGCGTTCGCGATGGAGAGCATGATCGACGAGCTCGCCCACGCCGCCGGCCGCGATCCGCTCGAGTTCCGCTTGAAGCTGCTCGCTGGTCAGCCCCGCCACGCGCGCGCGCTCGAGAAGGCGGCCAAGGAGGCCGGCTGGGATCGGCCGCCGCCCAAGGGCCACGCCCGCGGCCTCGCGGTCCACGAGTCGTTCGGCACGATCATCGCCGAGTGCGCCGAGGTCTCCGTCGAGGATGGCCGCATCCGCGTCCACGCTGTCACCGCCGCGGTCGACTGCGGCACGGCGGTCAACCCGCTCGGCATCGAGGCCCAGATCCAGAGCTGCGTCGCGTTCGGCCTCAGTGCCGCGCTGTACGGCAAGCTCACGATCGTCGACGGCAAGGTCGAGCAGAGCAACTTCCACGACTACCCGGTGCTGCGCATGCACGAGATGCCGAAGGTCGCGGTCCACATCATCCCCAGCGACGCCCGCATGGGCGGCATCGGCGAGCCGGCGACCGCGCCGATCGCCCCCGCCGTCGCGAACGCGGTGTTCGCCCTCACCAAGCAACGGCTGCGCACGCTGCCGCTGCGTCTGGAGGTGAAGTGATGCGCGCGCTGCTGCTGATCCTCGTCGCCGCGTGCGGCTCCAAGGCGAACCCCATCAAACCGCTCAACCAGGGCGAAGGCATCGTCGCGTTCGAGACCGTGCGTTCGGTGCTCCAGCATCCGCGCTGTCAGAACTGCCATCCCGCCGGCGATGCGCCGCTGCAGGGCGACGAAGGCCGCGTGCACGCGATGAACGTGCAGCGCGGCCCCGAGGGGCGCGGCATGGTCGGCGCCGAGTGCACCACCTGCCACGGCCCCGCGAATCCCTCGAGCAACTACGGCATGCATGTGCCGCCCGGCGTCGTCGAGGGCTGGCACATGCCGAAGCCCGAGCAGAAGCTGGTGTTCGTCGGCGTCGCGCCGCGCGCCCTGTGCGAGCAGATCAAGGATCCGGCGCGCAACGGCGGCAAGGACATGACCGCGCTCCGCGCCCACCTCGACACGCCGCTCGTGAAGTGGGGATGGGCACCGGGCTTCGGTCGCGAGCCGGTGGCGACGCCCTACCCGGCCTTCATCGACGCGTGGGAGACCTGGGCCGCCGCCGGCGCGCCCTGTCCATGAACGAGCTCGAGCGCATCGTCTCCGAGGCGGCCGGACTCGAGCGTTGTCTGCTCGCGACGGTCGTGCGCGTGGCCGGCTCGTCGTACCGGCGGCCCGGTGCGCGGATGCTGGTCGCGGATGATCGCTGGATCGCGGGCTGCGTGAGCGGCGGCTGTCTCGAGGGCGACGTGATGTTGCGCGGCGCGCATCGCGCTCGCTCCGGCCCGGTGGTCGTGACCTACGACTCCACCACCGAGGACGGCGAGCCATGGGGGGTCGGGCTCGGCTGCAACGGTATCGTCGACGTGCTGCTCGAGGACATCGAGCCAAGCCATCCCCTGGTCGCCTTCGCGGCGGCCTGCTTCGCCGCCGAGACCGCCGGTGCGCTGGCCACCGTGATCGCGTCGACGCGCGTACCGATCGGGACGCGGCTCGCGATCGGCCCCGGCGAGCGGTTTCCCGTGATCGAAGACTCGATCGTGCGACGTGCGCTCGAGCAAGCCGCGCGTGGAGCGGTCGGCGTGGTGGAGCTCGACGTCGGCACCGTGCTGGTCGAGCGGATCGCGCCATCGCCGCAGCTGTTCGTCCTCGGTAGTGGCCACGACGCCGCACCTCTCGTCACGCTCGCGCGGTCGATCGGCATGCGAGTCACCGTCGCCGATCGCGCGATCCGGGAGGGCTCGCGGTTCCTCTCGGCGTATCGCACGGTGTCGACGGGGGGAGCGTGGGACCGCCTCCGCGAGCTGATCGACGCAGCCGCGGAGGCCTACGTCGTGATCATGCACCACCAGCGCGACGCCGATCGCGATGCGCTCGCCGTGGCCCTGGCCTCGAAGGCTCGCTACATCGGCGTGCTCGGGCCGGCGCGCCGTACGCAGGAGTTGTTGCGCGAGCTCGGACGACCGCCGGAGCCACGGCTGCACGCGCCGATCGGACTCGACGTCGGTGCGGAGACGCCCGAGCAGATCGCGTTGGCGATCGTCGGCGAGCTCCAGGCGGTGCAGCGGCGACGCACGGGCGGCCTGCTCCACAAGCGCGCGCGCGCGATCCACGCCGATCTCGCGATCGCGGTGCTCGCGGCGGGTGGCTCGAGTCGCCTCGGTCGCCCGAAGCAGCTGGTCGAGCTCGACGGGGTGGCGCTCGCGCGCGGGGTCGGGCAGACCTGCGTGACCGCCGAGGCTGGTCCGGTGGTGATCGTGCTCGGGGCCCATGCCGCCTCGGTGGCGCTGACGCTCGACGGTCTCGGGATCTCCACGATCACGAACGAGAGCTGGAGCGAGGGCATCGCGTCCTCGATCCGCGCCGCGGTGCGATGGGCCGAGACGACCTCGGCCGGTGCGCTCGCGATCGTGCTCGGCGATCAGCCGCTGCTGGGTGTCGAGCACCTGACGGCGCTGCGCGATGCGTGGCTCGCAGGCGCGGACCGGGTGGCGTCGCGGTTCGACGGCATCGTCGGTGCGCCGGCGGTGTTCGATCGATCGAGGTGGGGCGAGCTCGCGACGCTGACGGGAGATCAAGGTGCCGGGCGCCTGCTGCGCACCGAGGAGGTGACCGTGATCGACTGGGCTGCGGGCAGCGTCGACGTCGACACCGAGGAGGATGTGCACGCGCTCGGTGCGCGATCCTCCAGCTCGACGCGGATGCACGAGTAACCGTCGTTACGGTTCTGCGGAGTCGTGGGCTGGATCCGCTCGCCGGCCGGGAGGGCCGGATCCGGGTTCCGCGCACCCGCGCGCGCGACGCACGGTTCGCATCGGCGTTATCGACGGACAGCGTCGGTATCGCGAGCAGCTTGTCCTTCGCGGCCACACGCGCCGCCAGCGCGACATCGGTGTCGTGACGGGGTGAACGCCGGTAGACGACGACGGTGGTAGACGCGTGATGTTCGGCGGCCGAGGGGACGGCACACCCGTTGCTCGACGCGGTCGCATGAAGCCTATCCTGCTTACGATCTCGCTGGTCGCGTGCACCGCCGAGCCGCTCGGCGGCGTCGCGACCTCGGACCTCAACCTGTTCGCCGACCTGACGCGCGACCAGGACGGCAAGGTCGACGTGCTCGTCGAGCTCGGCACCTACGACGCGGCGCTCGACAAGAACTACATCTTCCTCGAGCCCGAGGATCGGCTGACCGCGCTGTCGGACACGCGCAGCGAGGACCTCGACCAGAACGGTCCCGTCCTGGGCGTCGTGCAGTACCGCGCGTCGCTCGACACCGTCGCCGAGGGCTCCGTCATCGAGATCGAGCTCGACCGTGCCGCCACGGGCGAGACGCTGATCTCGGAGGGCACGTTCCCCGAGGCGCTGGCGATCACGGCCCCCAGCTCGCTCGCGCGTGACACGAGCCTCGAGGTCTCGTGGACCGGCGGCGAAGGAGCCGAGGACGTCGAGGTGACCGCCACGGCAGCCTGCGCGCGGATCCTGACCACCCGTGCAGCGGTTGGTGACGGTTCGCTCGTCATCACGAGGGACAAGATCGAGGTGACCGCCGGCGCGACCCTGCCCTGCCAGCTGACGCTGCGCGTGACCGCGGTCGCGACCGGCACCACGGACGCACGCCTCGACGACTGGTGGTTCGCGAGCGGCTTCTACACCCGCCAGATCAGCGAACAGGCGTTGACGATCACCGAGTGAGCCGACGCAGCACCTGGACCGCTAGAGGCTCCGATCCTTGTTCGGTCGCGCGTTTTCGCCTACGAAGGCGGCCATGAACCGCGAGCCACTTCTCGACACCACGGTGGACTCGCTCGCGGCCGGCGGCGAAGGTGTCGCGCGCGACGTCAGCGGCCGCGTGACCTTCATCCCAGGAACCACACCAGGGGATCGCGTGAAGCTGCGCGTGCTCAAGGCGACGAGCACGTACGCACGCGGGGAGGTCGTCGAGCTGGTGCAAGGCGGCGCCTCGCGTGTCGAGCCGGTCTGCCCGCACGCGATGCGCGTCGGGGGCCGCCAACCCGCGCCGGTGTGCGGTGGATGTCAGTGGCAACACGTGTCCCGGAGCGAGCAGCTCGCGGCGAAGCAGGCGATCGTGACCGGCGCGCTGCGAAAGCTCGAGGGGCTGCGCGTGCATCCGATCGAGGATCCGTGTCCTCCACTCGGCTGGCGTCGCCGCGCGCGGTTTCACGTCGAGCGCGGCGTCGTCGGGCTGTACGCGCCCGGCAAGCAGGAGGTCGTGCCGATCGGGAGCTGTCCGCAGCTCGAACCGGCGCTCGACGCAGCGTACCGCACGGTCGTCGCGGCGCGCCCGCCCGACGGTGAGCTCGTGCTGCTCGTCAACTACAAGGGTGAGGTCGCGGTGGCGACCGAGGCCCCCTGGCCGCTCGCAGGCGAGCTCGCGGGGCGTGCGGGGATCCGGGTGATCGGCGGTGCTGCGCTCGAGGTCGAGCCGGGCCTGTGCTCGGGTGTCTGGGACTTCGCGCAGGCAAGCGCGAGCGGCAACCGCGCTCTCGTCGCGCGCGCCGCGGCCACCCTCGGCAAGGGACCGGGTCGGCTCCTCGAGCTCCACGCGGGCGGCGGCAACCTGACGCGCGCGTACCGCGCGAACGGCTGGGTCGTGCTGGCCTCGGACGTCTCCGATCACGCCGAGCTCGTCGCGGATGCGGCCACGGCGCTCGCGCGATACAACGGGCCCTTCGACGCGATCGCACTCGATCCACCACGCGCGGGTGCGCCCGAAACGATCGCAGGGCTCCTTCGCCATGCGCCACCGGTGATCGTCTACGTGTCCTGCGATGTCGCGACGCTCGCACGCGATGCCGGACACCTGGTCGTTGGCGGCTACCGCGCGACCGACGCCTACCCTCTCGACCTGATGCCGCAGACCGCGCACGTCGAGGTCGTCCTGCGGCTCGCGCGTTGATCTCGCCTCGTCGACCATCTTGCGGTAGGTTCGGCGATGGAAGCGCGTGCCGGACTGGTGCCGACCTCGGTCTTCAAAACCGATGAATCTGCGCGCGAGCGTTGGATTGGAGGGTTCGATTCCCTTGCGCTTCCGCCATATTAAGCGACACGCGCAGAATGCGCCCAGCTCTGGGCCTCACCTAGCTAGGACCCGGCTAGGACCCAGTCGAGGGATGTGCTGGTTCGCTACGGCTCGACTGCAGTCCGACAGCCGGCGAGTGCTAGACACAGGTCATGGCGTCACGGGTCCGAGACAAGCTCCTGATCAAGGAGACGAGGCGCGGTGACGTCGATCGCGTCGTAGAGTTGCTTCGCGCAGGGTGTGACGTTAACAAGCTCGCGTCCGATGGGAACACGCCCCTGATGCGAGCAGCGAGCTATGGCCATGTCGAGCTCGTCAAGCTGCTGCTCCGGGAAGGTGCGGATCCGAACAAGACCGCGAAGGACGGCGCGTCCGCACTGTTCTGGGCGTGCAAGGGCGGACACGAAGCCGTCGCTAACCTGCTCCTTGAGGCTGGCGCTGACGCAAATGCGGCACGAGACTCAAGCGTGCGGGGAGACGACGGAGTGGGACCATCGGTACTCAACGTCGCGATCATCCACGCACCGGCGACGTTGATCGAGGCACTCGTAGTGGCGGGCGCCTCGCTCGATCGTCGATACATGGGCCGAGATCCCGTGGAGTACGCCTCCTGGCACAACCGAACGGACCTGGTGCCGCTGCTCCGGCCGCGAGCAAGACGCGCCGTCTCCAAGTGAACATGGCGATGCCCACTGCGTTTGTCCGCTTTGTCGTGCCGTCGTGGACGCATCGTGAGTCGCAGGCACCGATCGGCGTGATCGGTGCCGCGTACGAGTTGCTGCGGCAGGACACCGTCAGCCACGAGTTACGCGCGGAGCTAGGAGCCTGGATCGAGTGGTTCGAGCAGAACATGCCGGTCCCAGATCGGTTCAACCGGACGAAGTCCAAGGGCTGGTACCGGCGCGAGACTCGCGGGATCTCATGGCTGCGCACCAGCGCTGCAGAGCATCTCGCCGGCATGGAGAAGCTGGCCGCTTGCATCACAAGGTGCGGCCACGAGACGGCCGAGATACGCTCGGAACGCGTCGGATATCTGGTGTACGAGGACGAGCTCCAGGTGATTGCGGAGCCGTTCCGCGACACTCCCACGAGCTGAGAGGGACTGCGCGCGACCACGCCGGCAGTCTCGCCCACTGACTCGGAGGCATTACGGTTCGTGCGCGGAACCAACCGACAGCAGCCTCGCGAGCTCGGGAGACGACAACGCTGTTCGGATGAACAACCTGATTCGCTTCGTTCGGTTTCCAGCCCCGCGCGCACCCTCTGCTCGCCCCACCTTGGCCTGCGCTGCACTGATCTTGCGGCGCAGTGCGTCCGCGTCGACGACGCGAACTGGATACGGCTCGCCAAGATCGAGTCGCCGATCGCCAAGCGCCAGCCTATCGGTCTCCCGTGATTCGACGACGATATCGCTGACATCCATGCCGGCATGGCCAAGTCGACGAAGGAGGAACTCGAGGCCCTCGGCGTAGTCGGCGTTGCGTTCGGCTGCACTACCTCGCGTGCCACCACCGGACTCGAAGACGACGGTCCATGCGTCGCCAACGCGCTCGACTCGGAACGACGCATCGAGCTGCGCGCCATCGTCCTTACGCACCTTGTGCAACACGGTCTCGGTCGAGACGGACGCCTTGACGTGCGACCGAGCAACATTCCACGCGGCGACTCGGTCGGGCGCAGCATGACCACGCGATCGATCGACGGCACGTCGACACCCTCGTTGAAAACGTCCACGGCACACACCGCGTCGAGTTCTCCGCGTTCGAGCTGTTCGAGCGCCGTCTCCCGATCATCCGAGCCCTCCGCGGCGAACACGGCGGCGACGCGCACGTCCCGGGCGCGCAGCCAGGACCGGACGAAGACCGCGTGCGCGACGCTGCAACAGAAGATGAGAGTCCGAGTCCCTCCGTGCTCGTTCCACGCGCGCCAGAGCGTCTGCATCCGAGCTTCGGTCTGCGCGGCCTCGGCGAGCCGATCAGCGTCAAACTTGCGGTTGCGCCACGGAATATTGTCGTAGTCGATCTCGTCCTTGACGCCGAAATAGTGAAACGGTGTGAGCCGTTCGAGCTTGATGCCCTCGGCGATCCCCGCGCGGTACGCCTCGAAGTCGTCGAACAGGCCCATGATGTCCGCGGCATCGGCGCGATCAGGCGTTGCGGTCAGGCCGAGAACGAAGTGCGGGTCGCCGACGTGGTCGAGGAGGCGCCGGTACGAATCGGCAGCGGCGTGGTGCACCTCGTCGATCACCACGTAGTCGAAGTGCTCGGCCTTTAGCCGCGCCAAGTTCTCGCTGCGCGCGAGCTTGGCGACCGATGCGAACACGAGGTCGGCCGCGAGCTCGTTGGTCTTGCCGAAGAACCAGCCTACCCGCGCGGTCTCGCCAAGCCCACGAAGTTGTCGTCGGTACGTACGCGCGGCCTGCTTCAGCAACTCGCTGCGATGAGCAATGAACAGCACGCGCGGGCGTCGCCCGATCTCCTCGCGAAGCTGCGCGAAGTCGAACGCTGCGAGCCATGTCTTCCCGAGTCCCGTCGCCAGGACCACGATCGCGCGCCGTCGGTTTTGCTGCCTGGCTGCGCGCAGCCGCGCCAAGGCCTCGAGCTGAACGTCGTGGGGCGCGGGCGGAAGCTCGACGGGCTCGGCCTCTGCTTCCCCCGGTGGTAATGGGACCTGGGTCCGTCGCGCGCCGTGCGTAGGCCGCGATCCAATCTGGATCGAGCTTGCGCGCACGCCCCAGAGCGACTCGAAGGACTCTCGGATTCGCGTGTACGCCGAGGCGTCCCGGTCGCGCTCGACGCGCAGGTTCCACTCGATGCCGGTGTCCAGCGCGGAGCGCGACAGGTTGCTGCTGCCGACGAACGCAATGCCGAAGTTCTTCGCCTCGAATCGCCACGACTTGGGATGAAAGGAGGAGGCCCGCGGCGCGAGCTTCTCGACCTCGATCACGCGTGCTTCCAGCCTGCCCTTGGCTTCATCGTCGTCACTCTCGCTCGCGTGCTCCCAATCGAGCAGTGTCGCCAGGGCATCGGCTTGGGTGATGTTGAGGTAATCGCCCGTGACGATGCGGATCTGTGCGCCACGGCGCAACGCGAGCTCGGTCGCTTCGCGAATCCGGCCAAGCCCAGACGCCTGCACGAACGCCGCGACGATCGCGATGTCATCGGCCCGATCGAATAGCGGCAGCACGTGCCGCGCGAATGGATCGTCCTGTCCGCCGGTCGCCAGCGGGGCAACCTCGCGGAGGTAGTTTCCGCGGCTCGGGATCACATGCCGAACGCCACCCCGCGGGTCGTCCATGTCGCCCTTGAACCGCGGGATGACGTGCACGTGGAGGTGCATGACGGTCTGGCCCGCCGCCTCGCCCGCGTTGAACCCGACGTTGTAGCCGTCGGGATGAACTCCTCGTCCAGTTGCTTCTTCACTGCCTCGACGAGCGCGAGGATCGCCGTGCGCTCGTCTGCCGAGGCCGAGAACCAGTCCGGGGTCACCCGGCGAGTGACGACCAGCGTGTGCCCACGCGATACTGGGAACCGATCGCGGAACGCGAACGCGAGGTCGTTGGCAGCCACCCACGACGCCTCCGGTATCTCCCGGAAGACCGACAACCTGCACGAGAGTACCGTTGCCCGCCGCATATGGGGTGACCTGCCGGTTCCGGATCCGCCGGACGAGGTCCGCCTCACGCGAGCGGCTCGGCGATGACCGTCGCGGCAGGCTCCGCTAGGATGTCTCGATGTCGAGGCCGACGATCGCTGACGAGATCGAACGCTACCTCCGCACGGGGGACTCGGACGACATGGCGACCGCGTGGCCCGGCGACCTCATGGACCGCGGCCGCCAGCAGCACGACGATCTGCGGCGCGCGCTGGTGGCCGAGGTCCGGCGGCTCGCGCACGGACTCACCCACGAACCGGTTCCTACGAACGTCGGCGCCTTCTTCACGCGAGCCAAGATCGAACCGATGGTGCGCGGCCTCTTCCCGAAGGCCGAGCAAGACACCGTGCTCGCGAGCCTCGAGCAGTCGGTCGTGTACG
>JANNBP010000531.1:0-24505 GCA_031385555.1 Deltaproteobacteria bacterium
GATCGACAAGGGCGAGGCGTATCGCTGCTTCTGCACCGAGGATAGCCTCGCGAAGATGCGGCTGCAGCAGCAGTCCGAGAAGCGCAACTTCATCGGCTACTACCGCACGTGCCGCTCGATCGATCCTGCCGACGCGCGCAATCGCGCCGCGGCCGGCGAGGCGCACGTCGTGCGTCTCAAGGTCCCCATCGAGGGTCCGATCACGTTCAAGGACCGCCTCCGCGGCGACATCACGCGCGACGCCGCCGAGACCGACGATCAGGTCCTGTTGAAGTCGACCGACGGCATGCCGACGTATCACCTCGCGAACGTCGTCGACGATCACCTGATGGAGATCACGCACGTCTGCCGCGCCGAGGAGTGGATCTCGTCGACGCCGAAGCACGTGCTGCTGTACCGCGCGTTCGGTTGGCAAGAGCCCGAGTGGATCCACATGGGCCTGCTCCGCAACGCCGACAAGAACAAGACCAAGATCAGCAAGCGCAAGCACCCGGTCTCGATCAACTACTACCGGGACGCCGGCATCCTGCCGCACGCGCTGCTCAACTTCCTCGGCACGATGGGGTTCTCGTTCGGCGGCGACCGCGAGAAGTTCACGCTGCAGGAGATGATCGAGGTGTTCTCCTGGGACAAGGTCTCGCCCGGTGGGCCGGTGTTCGATCTGACCAAGCTCAACTGGCTCAACGAGCAGTACATCCACGAGATGTCGCCCGACGCGCTCGCGCAGGCGCTGATCGACTGGCGGCTCAACAAGGCCTACCTGTCGAAGGTGGTGCCGCTGATCCAGAAGCGCGTGAAGAAGCTCGACGACGTGATCCCGCTCGTCGAGTTCCTGTTCTCCGGTGATCTCGACTACACCGCCGTCGTCGGCGAGATGCGCGTCCCCGATGTGGCTCCCGCCGAGGTCGGCAAGGCCGTGCTCGAGCTCGTCGAGATCCTCGAGTCGCGTGAGGCGTTCACCGCGGCGATCCTCGAGCACGAGACCACGGCGTGGTACACGGCGCTCGGGTGGCAGAAGAACCACGCGTTGACGCTGCTCCGCTTGATGGTCACCGCGCGCAAGGCGTCGCCGCCGATGTTCGAGACCATGGAAGTGCTCGGTAAGGAAGTCACGCGTCGCCGCCTGCGCCGCGCCGCGGAGTTGATCTCGCGATCTCCAGGCTCGCCGGCTCGCCTCCCCGAGAAATGACCGAGGTACCCGAGGCGAAGGTCGTGTCGCGCGGGCCACTCGCATGGCTTCGCGCGATCAGCACCGATCAGTGGCGCGCGATCGACGCGGAGACGCCGAAGACGCCGGTCAAGAACCCGCACCTGCAGGTCCTCGTCGTGCTGCTCGCGACGGCGCTGTCGCTGACGATCCAGGAGTACGTCGGTGGCGCCGATCGCTACGAGCGCTGGTTCCCGTACGACGGCGGCGAGTACTGGGAGCTGACGAGCTTCGTGTGGTGGACCGGCTGGCGCGTGATCGGCTACGTGCTGATCCCGATCGCCGTCGTGCTCTGCCTGCCCGGCGAGCGGCTGCGCGACTACCACGTCAGCGTGCGCGGCTTCTGGCGGCACCTCTGGATCTACGCGGTGATGTTCGTCGCGTTCTCGCCGGTGGTGATCATCGCGTCGCTCTCGGACTCGTTCCGCGAGACCTATCCGTTCTATCGGCTGGCGAACCGCAGCCACTTCGATCTGTGGTCGTGGGAGTTGCTCTACGTCGTGCAGTTCATCTCGCTCGAGTTCTTCTTCCGCGGCTTCCTGCTGCAGGCGCTGCGCCGGGTGATCGGCGCGAACGCGATCTTCGTGATGATGATCCCGTACTGCATGATCCACTACGGCAAGCCGGCTCCCGAGACGTTCGGGGCGATCGGCGCCGGCCTGGTGCTCGGCACGCTGGCGATGCGGACGCGCTCGATCTGGGGCGGCGTCCTGATCCACTGCGGCGTCGCGATCACGATGGACGTCCTCGCGCTGCGAGCCTGCCCGCCGATCGGCAGCGACACGTCCTGTCACCAGTGACCCGCGATACACACTAGCGAGTGTTGATCGGCGGTGGTTGCGCCGGCTCTCCCTCGCGACGTTTGTAGCCCGGGTCGAGGATGTCCTCGAGCTTCCGGAACTCCGCCTGGTAGCGGTCGAGCACCTCGTCGTCCTTGTCCTCGATGTCCACCATCTCGTTGCGCGCGTGCTCGAGCACGCGGATGATCTCGTCGAGCTTGAGGTGAACGGCGCGCGAGTCGCGGTTCTGGGTGTTCTGGATCATGAACACCACCAGGAACGTGATGATGGTCGTGCCGGTGTTGATGACGAGCTGCCAGGTCTCGGAGAAGCCGAAGAGCGGGCCCGTGGCGGCCCACACCAGGACCACCACGACTGCCAGCACGAACGCGAACGGCGAGCCGATGCCGTGCGAGGTGGCCCTGGCGAACCGACGAAACAAGCCGTGGATCTTCACGACTGACAGAGCAGCACGGATCGGTTCGCTAGTGGAGCTCGGGTTCGAACGCAGCCGCCGGATCGGTAGCGACCGACGCGAGGGCCACCGCCTCGTCGACGGTCGGCTCACCCGGAGGTTGCGGTAGCGCGCGCCGACCACTGACGATCACTTCTTCGCGGTCATCGTCCGTGACGTGGCGGACGAGCCGATACGTGGTGTTGCCCTCGGCGCGGGCGACCTCGGGTGCGGCGATCAGGAGCTGGAGGTCGAGGTTCTTGCACAGGTCGAACAGCACGCCGAGGTTGTCGCGCGACAGCCGGTTGGCTTCGTCGAGGAACAGGAAGCGGAGCGAACCGGCCGTCTTGGTCGCGCGAAGGAGGTTCGCGTCGCGCTCCCACTCGGTGAGCACGACCATCATCAGCGCGGCGCCGACGCCGATCGCCTCGCCCGTGGAGAGCTTCGTCGGGCTGGCAGGTTCCCAGGTGCCGGTCGAACGGCGACGGATCTCGACAGCGAGCTCGACGTACTCGCGGTAGTCGAGCAGGCGCTGCCCACCACCGCGGCCCCCGCCACCGTAGCGACGAAAGATCTCGTCGAGCGCTTCTTCGATCGGGACCGACGAGATGAACAGCAACTCCTGCGCTTCGCCGAGGCGCAGCGCGCGCAGGATCTGCTCCATCCGATCGACGCGGCGGATCTCGACGCGGATCCCCTGGATGCTGCCGAACGAGATGCCCTCGAGCTGCGTGGCGAGGCGGCGAACCTGGCCATGAGCGCGGCGAACCTGCACGTCGATGCCGCGCGCGACATCCTCGGACATCCCGCGCAGATCCAGCTCCTGACGGCCGAGGCGACCCTCGAGGACGTCGAGGTGATCGCGCAAGCGCTCGAGGGCGAGCAGCGGCTCTTCGACATCGGCGACCTGCGCGGGGACCCGGCAGCGGAGCCAGGCGCGCGCGGCCTGCCAGGTCGCGAGGTGGCCGAGCCCGTCCTGGGCATGGTCGCGGATCGCGACGAGCAGCTCCTCCCCACCACGGGCGCGTGCGACGCGATCGAGCAGGACCTCGCGCTTGGACCACGCATCGGCGATCAGCTGCAAGCTGGTGCGCCCGGCGTGCGAAGGGTTGGCGAGCACGGTATGGAGCAGATGTTCCGCGCTCGCGCGATCGCGGAGTGTGATCCACGCGTCGAGGGTCGGGGTCACGTCGCTCGTCAGAGCGGCGAGCCGAGCACGCGCTTCGAGCGCGGCGTGGCGCGCCCGCTCGAGGCGTTCGAACGCGAGAGCGCGATGGGTGACGAGCTCGCGTGACTCGGTATCGAGCTGGTCGGCCTGGGTCGCGAGCGTGTCGGCATCGCACACCGTGGCCTCGTCGGGCGGCGAGCCGAGCGCGGTGAGCTCGGCGAATGCGCGATCGCGGTGCGCGGCGGCGGCGACGCGCGCGGCCTCGGCGAGCTGGGCGGCCTTGGTGGTCTCCTCCCACACGGCCTCGGCCGTCTCCTCGGCGTCGGCCGCGAGCTGGACGGCGTCGCGCGCCGCGGCGTGCTGCGCTTCGAGGGCCGGTGCGAGCCGAGCGCGGGCGTCGAGGGCGGCATCGGCGTCGTCGTAGGACGCGGCATGGCGGTGGAGCAGCACGTCGTCGAGGGCGGCGCGGGCGAGCGCGATCGCGTCGAGTCGCGCGTCGATCACGTGGCGGCGCGCGGTGCTGTCGGCGAGCGCGGCGTCGTCCGGTGGAGGCGTGCGCAGGATGTCGAGGTGATCGGCGAGCGTGGCGCGCGCGGCGGCGACGCGGCCGAGCTCGGTCCGAGCTGCGTCGCGATCGCGGACGATCAGCTGGAGCTCGCCTGCGCGGGCGGCGTGATCGGGAAGCGCGAGCAGCGCCACGTCCGGCCACAACCGGCGAAGGGCGTCCAGCCGCGTGCGCACCGCGAGATCGCGGTCGCGATCGGCGGCGGCCTCGGCGGCGTGGCTGCGGAGCGCCGTGGCGAGCGTGGCGAGCTCGCTGGTGAGGGCCTCGCGCTCGAGGGCGGGATCGTCGGTGGCGAGCGTGGCGACCACCGGCTCGAGCTGTTCGACATCACGGCGCATGGCGGCGAGCTGCGTTGCGCGGGTGGCGAGCGCGTCGAGCTCGTCGGCGTCGCGGGCGATCTGCGCGTGCAGCTCCGCGACCTGACGCTCGCGGGCGAGCCGGCCGAGACTCGGTCGCGCGCGCTGGCGGGTGACGCGGACCCCGAACGGTTCGACGGTGACGACGTCTGGATCCACGGACGTACCCGCGCGTGGTGCGGTGCCGGCCTCGTCGACATCGGTAGACGCACCGAGCGGCGCGATATCGACGGTGTCCTCGAGCTGATCGGGGATCTCGACCTCGAACGCGGTGCCGGCGCGCACCAGATAGACCGAGTCGGCGGTGCGCTGCGAGGCGGAGACCGCGACCGCGGCGGCCTCGAGATCGTCCACGATCAGCGCGTCGGCAAGTGGACCGAGCTTGGCCTCGACCCAGCTCGCGGCCGGGAGATCGAGGTCCTCGAAGCGCGAGGCGAGCAGCTCGGCGCCGAGCTCGTCGCGCAGCCGGAGCAGCTCGGGGTCGAGGTTGGTGCCACTGCGCTCGACGACCGCGGCGCGATGCTGGAGCTCGGTGCGACGCGCATCGAGCTGCGTGCGCTGATCGGTGAGGGCGTGCGCGTCGGCGGCGAGCGTGTCGCGGAGCGCGAGCAGCTCGGTCCGGGTGATGCTCGGTACGCCGAGCCGACCCGCGAGCGTGGTGGCGAGCTGCCGGCGCGCGATCCGCTCGTCGAGCGTGGCGAGATGGCCGCGCAGCCCGGTCTCGCGGGCACGGACGGTGACCTCGGTGGCGCGGCGCGCATCGGCGCGGCTGTCCAGCTCGCGGAGCTCTTGCTCGGTGGCTTCGAGCGCACGGGCGACCGCATCGGGACCGGCGACCGCGTCGGGTCCGGTGACCAGCGCGAGGTCCGTCGCCGCTTCCCGGACGATCGTCTGCCGTCCGGCGAGCCGGAGCGCCTCGGCGAGCTCGCGGTCGAGCTCGTCGCCGCGTGCGAGCTGCCGCTCTCGGTCGGCGAGTCGGGCGAGCTGCGCGCGCGCCGCGGCGTGCACGTCGACCGCGTTCGCGGTCCCGGCGACGCGCGTCTCGGTGTGCAGATCGTCCGCGTGATCGGTGGCGGAGACCTGTGCGAGTGCGGCGAGTGCCGCTGCGTACTCGGTGCGGCGGATCGCGACATCGCGACTCGCGCGATCGCTGCGCGCGCGTTCGGTCTCGAGGCCAGCACGCTCCTGGTCGAGCGTGGCGATCAGCTGCTCGGCGTCGTCCGCGATCAGCGACGGGTCCGGGATCAGGCGGCGCGCGTCGTCGAGGCGCCGTGCGAGCTGGCGATAGCTGTGTGCGCGGCGGATCAGCTCGTCGAGCCCGGCCTGGAGATCGGCGAGGCCGTGCGCGGCGCGATCGAGCGCCTCGAGGGCACGCGTGCGATCGGTGCGCGCGGCACTGCGGGCGGTGGCTGCGGCGACGCGCTCGACCTCGGCGCGCCGTTCGACCGCGACGAGCGAGGCCAGCTCGCGGTCGAGCTCGGCGAGCCGGTCCTTGACGACCCGCGCGGCCGCTCGTCGCTCGCGGACGGAGATGGCCGAGGCGAGCTCGCGGCGCACGGTGGCGAGCTGGGTCTCCACCAACCTGGCACGGGTCTCGAGCTGCGCGATCGACAACATGTGATCGCGCTCGGCGCGAACGGCGTCGTCGACGACGGGGCGCGCGGCCTCGACATCGCGCTCGGCCTGGGCCGCGGCTTCGCGGGTGGCGTGGATCGCGGCGGCGAACATCTCGGCGCCGGCCTCGTAGATCCCCGTGATCTCGCGTTCGAGCCGGCGGGCGTCGCCGACCTCACTGCGGGTGCGCGCGCAGGCCTCGAGGTTGGCGCGCATCCGCGTGAGCGTATCTCCGAGGCCAGTCTCCTCCTTGAGAAGGAAGCTGCGCAGCTCGCTGGTGAGCGCGCGCGAGATGCCGCCGGTCATGCTCGTGCGGAGCATCTCGTTCAGCTTGCTGCGCTCCTCGTCGCCGGTCAGGCGCATCGGCGTGATGCCGCGCTCGAACAGCTCGGCGAAGTAGCCCTTGGTCGTCTTGAACGCGTGGAGCTCGCCACCGGCGGCCGCCGCGGCGACCCCGATGTCGTCGAGCTCGGGCACGTGATCGCCATCGAGCTGGCGAACGAGCAGCAGGTCCGAGAGCTTCACGTCCGGGCCGAGCCCGTCGACGATGAAGGCCGTGGGCTCGACGGTGGGCTCGGTGGTGCGGACGAGCCGGACGCCCGCGAGGAGGCGGCGCCCACCGGCCTCGATCTCGAGCACCGTGTACGAGGGTCGCCCGAGCTCGCCGAGCCGTCCCCAGATACCGCGGTCACCACCCGTCGCGGCGCTCTCGCCGAGGTTCGTGAACCGGAGCTTGGACATGTCGGGCAAGAGCGCGACGTACGCCGCGATCATGACCGTGGTCTTGCCGGCGCCATTCGCGCCCTCGAGCGCCGTGACGTGGCGATCGAGCAGGTAGCGCTCGTAGAACACGCCCTTCCAGTTGACGAGGACGAGCGCGGTGATCTTCGCGCGGCTCACGAATCCTCGTCGGCATCCTCGTAGACATACGGCGGATCATCGTCGTCGATCTCGACGGCACGTGCGACCACTCGCTCGGACGGCGCGATCGATGTCGTGTGGTCGGATGCCGGACTCAACAACGACGCGAAGGCGGTCGCGGTCGCGGTCGCGGTCGTCGTCGCACCGAGCTCGCGGTCGCTCTGGGTAGTCGCCATCGAGCGGCCGACGTGACCGTGCTCCGTGGGATCGGTTGTCGCGGGTGGTGACATGCCGAGTTCCTCGTTCGCGCCTGCATCGCCATCGGCGTCGGCCATCGTCGCGAAGTCGTCCTCGAGCTCGTCCCCCTCGTTGTCCAGCTCGCTGACCGCATCCGTGACCAGGGCGACCTCACCGGTGGCCACCAGCTTCGCCAGGGCCTCGGCCGGTTCGGAGAGGCCCCGCACGGGCTCGGCGAAGCGCAACAGCGACGGGCGAAGGCGGAGCGAATCGTCCTCCGCGACATCGACGAAGCCGAGGGCGGCGAGGTGGCGGATGCCTTCGCCGATCCGGGCGCGCACGTTCTTCTGCGCGACGCGCTCGTCGACCCGGCGCTTCTGCTTGGGGTTGAACGCGTGGGTCAAGGTCTCGCTGCCGAGCACGACGACGAGCTGCGCCACCACATCCTCCTGCGTGGTGCGACCGCCGCGCTCGATGGTGGACGGCGCGAGATAGAGCAGCGCGAGCGCTTGCCCCACCAACATGTCACCCGGGGTGAGCTGACGGCGCGACAGCTTGTCGCCGGTGGGGAGCAGATAGAAGTAACCGTCCGCCTTGTGGACGAGCTCGCACCCGTACCGGCGATAGAACGCTTCGAGATGATCCTGCGCCTCGGTCAGCAGCGTGAACAACGCGAAGTCCTCGCGATCGATGTGCTGGCCACGCCGCAGCGCGAGATCGAGCTCGGGGAACTCGGCCGCGGTGATCACGTCCTGCAGCTCGGTGTAACGCGACTCGATCATGACGCCGGCGAGTGTCCACGATCACTCTGACGTTCGATCACGACGGCTTCCGCGTGGTGAGCGTCCACTCTTCGACTTCCATCGCTCCGACGGGAACCCACGGGCGCTCGTGACCGCTCGCGACGCGCGCGCGCTGGGCCACCGTGTGCGCGACGCGACCCGCCTCGACGAAGCGCTCGGCTTCCGGCAAGGGCTCGGTGACTTCGGCGGTCACACTCGACAGGGCGCGCGCCCCGTTATCGATCGCGAGCTGCACTCTCTCGTCCAGGATCGCCTGCGGATCGACGGCGGCTTCCGGCGATGGCTCCTTGTCGCGTGGCTGACGCGGCCGGATGACCGGCGGTTTCTCGTGCACCGTGGGGACCGTACGGAGGATGCGAAGCGGTGGCGCCGACGCATGGGTGAGGGCGAAGCGGGCCCCGTTGCCGGCGAGCTGGTCGCGCAGGCGCTGGGTGAGCGCGCGCGTGGGATCGAGCCGCACCACGTCCCGCAGGTAGCGATGGACGTACTGAAAATACTCCGACCAGGCACGCTGGCGCGCGGTGCCCCACGCGACGCTACGATCGATCTGGTCCATCAACCGGTGCGCGGCGGTCTCGGCTGCGGCTTCGCCGGTGGTGTGCGCGAGCTCCTCGATGTCCTGGAGGAGTGAGAGCAGCACGCTCGAGTCCCGCAGCAGGACGGCGTTGAGCTCGTGGAGCGTGGCGCTCGTCGATTCGAGGAGCACCTGGCAGCGATCGAGCGCGCCGAACCAGTCGGCTTCGAGGAGGCGGCGGATCTCGCCCTGGAAGTCCTCCTGCTGGAGATCGAGCCCGCGCTGGCGGCGTTCGATGCCCGCGATCAGCTCGGCGACCGTGACCTCGAGGGGACCGGCAACGGCATCGCGCCACTCCTCCGGCGTGGTGGCGGCGCGTGCCGTGGCGAGCACGTCGGTGAGTGCGACCCGCAAGCTGGTCATCAGCAGGGACAAGCTCGCGCGCGTCAGCACGTCCTCCTCGAGGTAGAAGTCGACGATCGCCGTGCCGAGGCGCGACAGGGCGAACTCGCCGGTGCGCACGACGCCCTGACCGTCGACGCGAGCGAGCAGCCGCTGGCCGCGGAGCCGCTGGATGGCGTGGGTGGCGCGACGGCGCACCTGATCGACGGCGGGCTGGATCACGCTGCTCGCGTGGCCGAACACGTCTTCCAGCTGTTGCTCCGTGAACGACGCGAGGCTGGCGCCCTCGGCGCGCACGTGCAGCGCGATCAAGAAGCAGATGTCGACCGTGCCCAGCTCCAGCGTGGGCTTGCGGTCGGCGATCGCTGCGATCACCTGATCGACGTTGCGGCGGGATCCCGTCACAGCGCGATCCATACACGAGCCATCTGATCTTCAGCGCCCGGCGCAGCGCGGTTTTCGACGATGAGGGTACGTCAGATTGGGGTGTTACCCTGCTCGGTCACAGGCGAAGCAGCTCGGCGAGTGTCTCGGTCACCAACGTGAGCGAGACCGGTTTTGTGAGGTGCGCATCGAATCCGGCCTCGCTCGTCCGCCGGCGGTCGTTCGGCGCGCCGTAGCCAGTGAGTGCAATGAGGCGAATCCGCGGCAACTGGCAGCGCAGCGCGGCTGCGAGCTCGTATCCGTCCATGACAGGAAGGCCGATGTCGAGCAGCGCTGCATCGGGCGTAAAGTTCGCGAGCAGACCGAGCGCCTCGGGGCCGCTATGGGCGACGTACACGGAGTGACCTTCGCTGCTCAGCAACTCACCCATCAGTTCCGCTGCGTCGCTGTTGTCGTCGACGACGAGCACGCGTGCAGCCGTGACGAGCTCGGCAGGCTTGCCGACGATCGGCGGCGGGATCGCCTTCGGCGACTCGACCACGGGGAGCTCGATCACGAAACAGGAGCCTTGGAGCGGACCGTTGCTGGACGCGCGGACGGTACCGCCATGGAGCTCGACGAGGTTGCGCACGATCGCGAGACCGAGGCCGAGGCCGCCGCTCGCGCGATCGATTCCCTGTGGGATCTGAACGAAGTTGTCGAACACGTGGTCGAGGAACGTCGGCTCGATGCCGATGCCCTGATCCTCGGTGGAGATCCGCACACAGGCATCGGTGCGCTCGGCGCGAATCGAGATGGGCTTGCCCGGATCGGAATACTTCGCCGCGTTGGTGATCAGATTCGCCATGACCTGCGCGAGGCGCGCCGGATCACCGTTCACGGCGAGGCCGCTGTCTGGAACGTCGACCCTCAGCTCGCTGCGACGCTGCTCGAGCAACGGACGCGACATTTCGAGCGCGCGCTGCACGATCGCGGCGATCTCGACGGGCTCCCTCCGTAGCTCGATCTTGCCGCTCGTGATGCGCGAGACATCGAGCAGATCATCGACGAGGCGCTGCATGTGAGCGACCTGGCGCTCGAGGACACCCTGTGCCTTCGAGCTGACACCCTCGAGTCGCAGCACCTGTAGCGCGGTCACGATCGGCGCGAGTGGGTTGCGCAGCTCGTGGCCGAGCATCGCGAGGAACTCGTCCTTGACCCGGGTCGCGCGCTCCGCGTCGAGGCGCGCGCGATCGAGCGCACGAGTCAGGACCGCCGCACGCTCGGCAGCCTCCCGCGCGATCGCGAGATCGCTTCGCGCGAACCGGGTCTCGGTCTCGGCCGCGAGGACAGCCGCGAGCAGAGGGGCGATGATCGCGAGCTGCTCGTCGAGATCCGCGATCGGATTGCCGCGCCCGACCACCACGAAGGTGAGGCCCGGATGCGCGTACGCCACGGCCGGCGTGTCCTCGAGCGCGGTCGGATACGCGACCTCGCCGCGGTAGGTTCCCGGAGTCAACGCGCAACCGAGCAGGGCGCGCCAGCCGCGGCTCGACGGAAGCCGCGACGGAAACCCAGGAGCCGGGATCAACTTATCGCCTGTACCGCGATCGGGCGCGAACACGAAGACAGCTAGCGCATCGAGGTGGCGTGCGAGCGCGGCGACGCCTGCGGTGCGCTGGTCGAACCTGGCGAGCGCAGCGATCCTGCGATGTGTTTCCTCCGCGCTCATGTCGGGAACGCAAGCACGACCGCGGTGCAGTTGTGGAACCCACCGAATTGGCCGTCGGCGCGAGCGATCTGCCCGTACGTATTGCAGCCGACGACCTGGCTGCCACCGAGCGCCGCCTGGACGGCCTCGAGCTCGAACCCGAAGAAGTCGCCGAGGCGAAGGCGCGTCGCCACGCAATCGAAGAACAGCGCGCCCGCCGCCGGCCTGCCTTTCAGCGCGGTCATCGCCGACTGTGCGGCCTGGGTCGCCGCCTCGGTCGCCGACGTCGCGGTGGCCTTCATGATGTGGACGCGCGCACCGGCGGGGATCTCCGCGGCGCAGTTGACGGCGCCCTCCGCATCGATCGACAGCGGGACACGAAGGCGGTGGCCGTTCGGCGTGTCGATCCCGATGATGTTGTGAAGAAAGAACGGCAGCGGCGCACTGCGATCGAGCTTCTGAGTGGTGCGCGCGGCGTACTGTTCGAAGGCTTCGACCGCAGGAAAGCCGTCGAGGCTGACCAGCCGAGCCCCGTGCACCTCGGTGACGCGCAGCGGCTCGCTGCCCGGCACCCAGCCGTGCTGCACGCCAATGCCGAGCGGCTTCCTCGAGAGGATCTCGAGCGCGACGCAGGCATCGGTCATCACGTCGGTCCCGCAGAACACGTGCGTACGGGAGAACTTCGCGTCGTCGCCGGCACCGCCGCCTGCGAACTCGTACCCGCCTCCGGTAGCGACGGTGAGCTGCTCGATCAGGTCATCGGCGTGCCCCGCGAGCGCGTCGGTCATGACGAGCGCCGTTCGGTACGGGAAGTCGTGTGAGCGCATCCCTGCAAATCGCGAGCTGACCTGGGCGGCCGCCGCCGTGCGGTCCTGGCTGACAGGCGTACCGTAGCCCGCCGAAAACTTCATCTCGGTGGAGCGCACCGCGAGAGCGCACGCGGAGCCCTCACCGCGCTTGGTATTGGTGAACTCGCCCGCCGATGACGAGCCGACCATCACACCGGGCTGGCAGGTCTCGTGAAGTGTGCAGAGCAGGGACGCGTGATCGAACTCGCCGGACGCAAACACCACGACTGCATCGGGTCGCTCGCCAAACGCGGCTCGGATCTGGTTGCCGAGATCCTGGCCGGCCGACGCCGACTCCTTCTCGGTCGTGAATACCGCAGCCGTCTTCGTGGGCACGAGAGCACTGCGATCAAGATGTGTGCCGTCGTGCAGCGCACCATCTTGCGAGGTTGAAAGTCCGTAGCGAGCGGTACCACCCCACGAGGCGAATACGCACAGCGTCGCGCTACGTCGACGATCAGACCAGTGTGTTAGCTGTCAGTGGTGACGGCGCACGTCCTCGATATCCCGTTCGCCATGCGTCCGATCGCCGCCGCACACGCGGCGCGGTGGGAAGCGTCGCGCGGCGTCTTCATCTACGAAGGCGCCGTGCTCCCACAGGAGCTGTCGCCGTTTCGAGCGCTCTCGTACTCGTGGGAGATGCACGTTCAGCGCGAGCTGGTCGCCGCTCCGCGCGCCGCACTCCCGCCCGCGGCAACGATCAAGCTGCGCGCTCACCAGGAGGCCGCGGTGCGTGCGATCGCCGCGGCACGGGCCGCGAGGCTGCCGGGGTTCCTGCTCGCGGATGACGTCGGTCTCGGCAAGACGATCAGCGCCTGGGCCGCGATCCTCGAGATGCAGGACGTCGAGAGCGTCCTCGTCGTCTGTCCGCTGTCCGTGGTCGCGCACTGGCGGCGCACGATCGAGGCGATGGGTGATCGCGGCAAGGACATCGTCGTCCTCAACTACGACCGCCTCGGCAAGCTGTTCGAGGTCAGCGATGCGGCGCGCAAGAAGATCCGCACCAAGAAGGGCCTCGCACGGGCGGGCACGGCGCCCGAGCTGGATCTGATCGTGTTCGACGAGAGCCATCGCTGCAAGAACCCCACGGCTGCGCGCAGCAAGCTCGCGGCGAAGCTGGTCGCGAACGCCGGCTTCAGTCTGTGGCTATCGGCCACCGCGGGGCAGAACCCGCTCGAGCTGTCGTACCTCGCGCCGCTGCTCGCGAGCGTCACCGGTGCGAAGGCGAAAGATCTCAAGGACTTCGAGCAGTGGTGCATCGACCAGGACCTCGGCGTCACGCGCGGCAACTACGGCAAGTGGGAATGGCGCGGCGAGCGCGGAGACTGCGAGAAGGTCCGCGCGATGCTGTTCGACGCACCGAAGCGGCTCCCCTGCGCCGGGCTTCGCCGTCGCCCCGAGGAGATCGTCGGCTGGCCGGCGATCAACCGGATCCTGACGCCGATCGAGCTCGCGCCCGAGGCACGAGCGCTCTACGAAGAGGCGTGGACGGCGTTCCGCCGCGAGCTGGAGCTCGCTCCCGCGGGTCGCGATCCCAAGGGTGCGCTCGCGGCCACGCTACGGCTCCGCCAGAAGGGCTCGCTGATCCGCGTACCGGGCACGGTCGAGCTCGTGCGCGACCTGCTCGATAACGGTCATCACGTCGCGATCTCGGTCGCGTTCATCGAGACGCTGACCGCGCTGCGCGACAAGCTGGGGACCGGTATCGGCGCCGTCCCCTGCGCGGAGATCCACGGTGGCCTGGCCGCCGGCGCGCGCGAAGCCCAGCGGCTGCGGTTCCAGCGTGGCGAGGCCAAGGTGATGTTGTTCACCGTCGAGGAAGGCATCTCGCTGCATCAGGGCGAGCACGATGAAACGCCGCGCTCCGAGGTCATCCACGACCTGCGGTGGTCGGCGATCCAGATGGCGCAGATCGAGGGCCGCTGCCATCGCGATGGTCGCTACGCACCGGTCTACTGGACCTACGCCGACGACACGATCGAGGAGAAGATCGCTCGCGTGGTCGCCGGTCGCCTGACGGCGATGAAGGACATGATCGGCGACGACCTCGCCACGCTGCGCGAGATCGAGTCGCTGCTACTGACCGACTGACGTCCGTAGCAGTTCGGCGAACCTGCGCGCGGCTTCGCGGAACGGTGGTGAACGCCACGACTCGGGACGGTTCGTCGACCGTCACGGCACGACGCCGTGGTGACTCAGCCGAGTGATCGCGCCGCGAAGTAGATCAGCGCGACGAACCCGATGCCCAGCAGCAGGGCGATCATCACCAACCTCATCACCAGCTTCGACAACCACGAGCTCGCCCGGGTGACGGACTCCGATCCGCGACGAGCGACCATCGCACCACGCACCACCGATTCCCACAGCGCGGGTCTCTCCGCCGCAGGTCCGGGGAGCGAAGGCCGGGGAGCGAAGGTCACGGCAGGACGAGCCCGCGCTGCGACGGGAATCGCCGCCGGCTCGGAACGCTCCCGAGCACGCGGAGACGTGACGCCACCCGACTCGGTCGCGACGCGCGCCCGCTCGACGGCAGGACGCGGCGGGGTGGAGGCTGGATGCTCCGCGGAGCGCGGGCACGTGGGGTCGTCGAGCCAGATGCCGGGCTCGTGGCTGGTGCAGAAGTAGCGGACGTCCGCCTCGTGACACGTCGCGCACACCCCACCCGTCGGTTGCGTCGTGCCGCAGCTCGGGCATCGCTGGATCACGCTCATCCCGACACGTCCTCGGCGGCAGGCGCATCGATCAGCGGCTGCGGAAACACCGCGTGGATGAGCTCCACCGGCGGGTGCAGTTGATAGACCTGCGGAAGCGACCCGGGAACGACGCGCGCCAGCGTCGGAGCGCGTTCGTAGGAACCGAAGGCCTCGCGAGGCAATCGCCGCGATAGCGCGACGGTCGTCAGGATCGGATGCGCGCGATACGCGGGATACACCGCATAGCGATCCTCGACGTGATCGTGACCCCGCACCATGTGCGTGACGGGCCGATCGAGCCGGGTCGCGAGCGCGCAGAAGTCGGCGAAGTCCTCGTAGCCGAACTGGCTGCCCCGCGAGAACCGGTTGGGCAGCTTGCGTCGCGCCTTGGGATGCGCGCGCGCCCACACGAAGTCGGAGAGGCACGCCGGGTCGTTCCAGTCGCGGTTCTCCTCCAGCGCCGGATGGAGATCGACGAGCGGGAACCCGCCGTGCGCGATCAGCAGGCCCTCGGGGAGGAACAGCGCGCGTGGTGCGTGCGCGGTCAGGCGGAGCGCGACCTTCGCCGTGCGCACGATCCCTTGGTCGGCGAGGTTGCTGTTCAGGAAGTCGGAGAAGTCCGACGGCGAGACGCTCGATGCGAAGCGGTTGCCGTCGAACGACAACGCCTCGTCATGATTACCCGCGATCACGCAGATCCGATCCGGCGTCGCGACGATCAGCTCGAACACCCGCACCAGCACCTCGAGTGCGAGGCCCTCGTCGTCGACGAAATCGCCTAGGAACACGATGCGCGGGGTCGGATCCTCGCGATGGATCAGTGCCAGCGCCGCTTCGAGCGCCAGCACGTCACCATGCAGGTCACCGATGATCCACAGCGGCTCGGCCTCGCCCGCGACGCGGATCACTCGATCGCCCGGCGTCTCCCGCGCGCGATCGAACAGCATGCCGGGGCCGCCGTCGCGATCGAGCAGCCCCTCCATCCGCTCCACGATCGTCGGCATCCGCGCGCGAATCGCCGCCGCATCGCACGCCGTCCGAAGCTGAGGCCAGTCGAGATCGCGGATCTCGATCGCGCGTGGAAACGCGGGAACCGCGTCCACGTCGGCCACAGGAACGAGCGGCGTGCCGTCGAGCGGCGGTTCCTCGATCGCGTCCGACATCACCGGCTCCGCGCCGTCACCGGCAACTTGAGCACGCCCTTGGCCTGACGACCGACCGCGATCTGATCACCCTGTCGGAGCAGCTGCGCCGCGACCAGCGTCTTGCCGTTGACGAGCGTCTCGTTCGCGGTCCCGGCGACCGGCACGATCGACCACTGCCGACCGTCGCGACGCTCGAGCACGCACTGGCGGTTGTCCCAGAACTCACCGTCGGGGCCGAGCTGCCGAAGCAGCGCCTTGCCGAGCTCGGTGCGCACACCGATCTGGATCGCACGCCCGTCCGGACTGACCAGCTCGATCGCGTCGGAGACCAGCGGATCTCCGCCAGCTCGGGGTGCGGCCGGCTTGCTGTCACGGCCACTGAGGATCGCCGCCAGCGCAGCGGCCGTCGGTCTCGACGCAGGATCGGGGGACAGACAGCGATGCAGCGCCGCGCTGACGTCGGCATTGCGTGCCGGCGCTGGCATCGTCCCGAGCAACGCCGGTGGCTTGGCTGCATACGTACGGACGAGCGCGGCGTAGTCGACCTGATCATCTCGCCAGTAGGGATGCTCCCCCGCGAGCAGCTCGTACAGGATCAAGCCGCACGTGAAGACGTCCGACGCCATCGTCGGGATCCCTCCTCGCGTCAGGTGCTCCGGTGACCGGTAGTTGTCACTGCCGACGTAACCCTGGAAGCCGTGCCATGGCGCCTTGCGATCGCCGAGCAGCGAGAAGTCCATGTCGATCAGCTTGAGCTGGTAGCCCGAGCCGATCGTTCGATCCTCCACGAGATACACGTTCGCCGGCTTGAGATCCGCATGCACCACACGGGACTCGTGCAGCGCCGCGATCGCCGCCGTCAGGACCTTCGACCAGGTGGCGTGGCGCGCCCACACGGCCGGCTCGCGCCCCGGCGCGACCTTGGTTCGGCGATGCTGGTCGCGCTCCTGATCCAGCACCTGCTGGAGGTCGGCGCCGTCGTGGACGAACTCGTACGCCTGGAAGTAGCAGGGCCCACCCCATTTCTCCTCGAACGCGTCGACCTGACGCACCGCGAGGTTCGCAGCCCGTCCACCCGCGACGCGGGCGACGAGCTCCTTCTGATACGCGATGAACTCGTCGTACCAGACCACCGTGGGTGCGGGAGACTTGTACTGCTTGAAGAACACCTTCGTTCCCGACGGTGCCTGGGCCGCGTACGAGATCGCCATCATCCCCGGCCCGAACACCTTGGTGATGCGGTAGCCGCGGATCCGGTCGCCGACCTTGAGCTTCTTCGCCACGACTAGAGCGCGATGGTCTCGGCGGAGCGCGAGACGCTCGCCGCGAGTTGCTGCAGCGTGGTCTTGAAGTTGACCGGATCGGACGTGAACTTCTCGAGCGCCTGTTGCGGGGTCAGGCCCTCGAACTCGACCACCTCCCACTCCGACTTGTCGATCTGGCTCAGCCGGTCGTAGCCCTCGAAGTTCGGCGCGAACAAGCTGAGGATGATCCGGTTGGCCATGACCACGTTGGCCACGTCCTGGAGGGAACCACCCTTCGCCTCGGGGAGGCTCATCGTCTCCTTGAAGGACGCGTCGGTGAACACGATCACCACGCGCGCGGCGTCGCTGCGATACCTCCACTTCGCGGGATCCTCGGCTTGAGAGCCCTTGGGGATGGCCGGCATCGACGCGACCTTGTACAGGGCATCGAGCAACGACTCGGGTTCGTCGCCGCCGCCTTCCGCCTTGACGCTCGCGAGCTGCGCCTTCAACGCGGCGACATCTCGCACGAACGGGTTGTCGACGAACCACGGCACGCCATCGGTCGCGCCGGACTCGAGATCGCGATAGCCGACGACCTTGCCTCGCCAGTCCCGCACCGGCGCTGCGCTGTTGCCGTCACCACGGCTGAGCGAATCGATGAAGGTCTCGATGTTCTTGCGGAGGGCATCGATGCACGGCGCCATGCTCCCGGTGAGATCGATCAGGAACACGAGATCCGCGACGCCCTTGGTCTTCGCGCGCGCCTGAGGCGCTGGCGCGTCGAGCGCGGGAGCTTCGATCCCGGCCGCGTCCGGATCCACCGCCGGGTCGAGAGTCGTCGAGGCTACGTCGCCCGTCACTGCAGTCGCATCGGTTGATTCGCTCATATGGAGGACCTCGCTACAAGACGCGTGCCGCACTCGGCGCCGCGTGCAGCCATCGATGGTGGTTCGATCGTAGCGACGGTGATGGTGCGTGCGGTGGAGCCCGTCGCATCGTGTCAGCGCTTCTTCGCGGGGGGCTTCGCAGGTGCCTTGATCGTCGGCGCCGCTTGTTCGCGCGCCCAGATCCGCCCGGCCTTCGCCTGGGTGAACAACCCGTCCACGCTCTTACCGAGCTCGATCACGCCGGCATCGGGCGCCACGTTCGCCTTGTCGAGCAACGGCTGCGCGGCGGCGACGACACCGATCACCTTGCAGTGCGCGAACGCATCGGCTACCCACTGCACGGCACTCGGCATCTTCGCCAGCGCCTGCGCACCGGCGTCACCGGTGACGATCGCGACGAAGTCGAAGATCACCGACGGGCCACCCGACACGATGTGATCTGCCGGCAACCTGCCGTTGATCTTCGTCGCGACCACCTGCGCCCTCGCCCCGGCTTTCTCCGCCGCCGCTTTCAGCTTGGTCACGATCGCGGCATCGGCATCGTCGCCGATCAGGATGCCGAGCTTGCGTCCCTCGAGCGTGGGCTTGGCGTTGCCGAGCAGGCTGAGCGCGGGGGAGGGCGGCATGTCGACGAGCTCGACCACCGGCGTGATCTTGTCCGCCATCCCGGTCATCCCGAGACCCTCGGCGACCGCGGCGCCGAGCGCTTCGTCGATCAGATCGAGGTGGCCGAGCACGCGCGTACGAATCGCTTCGGCCTCGACCTTCGACAGCTCGAAGATCAACGCGCTCTGGATGTGGCGCTGCTCGACCGACGTCTGCGAGCGATAGAACAGCCGTGCCTGCGAGTGGTGATCGGCGAACGTCGCCGAGCGCTGGCGGACCTTGGTCCCCTCGAGGGGCTCGGGCACGCTCGCGAAGCCGGCCGGCGTCTCGCGCGGACCCTCCCGCTCGAGGCTGTTCGGCTCGTAGTTCGTCCGGCCCTGGTCGACGGTGTGGCGGGAAATTCCGTCGCGCTGGAAGTTCGCGTACGGGCACTTCGGGCGGTTGATCGGGAGCTCGTGGAAGTTCGGGCCTCCGAGGCGCGAGAGCTGGGTGTCGGTGTACGAGAAGATCCGGCCCTGGAGCAGCGGGTCGTTCGTGAACTCGATGCCCGGCACGAGGTGCCCCGGGTGAAACGCGACCTGCTCGGTCTCGGCGAAGAAGTTCTCGGGCCACCGGTTCAGCGTCATCTTGCCGATCGGGATCAGCGGGTAGTCCTCCTCGGGGACGAGCTTCGTCGGGTCGAGGATGTCATAGGGCAGCTCGCCGACGTCCTCGGCGGGGATCGGCTGGATGCAGAGCTCCCACGACGGAAACCCGCCGGTCGTGATCGCCTCCCACAGATCGCGGCGATGAAAGTCTTGATCGGCGCCGGCGAGCTTGACCGCCTCGTCCCACGTCGTCGATTGCATGCCGAGCGTCGGCCGCCAGTGCCACTTGATGAACGTCGCGTTGCCCTTCGCGTCGACGAGCCGGAACGTGTGGACGCCGAAGCCTTCGATCATGCGCAGCGAGCGCGGGATCGCGCGATCCGACATCGCCCACATCACCATGTGCATCGCTTCCGGTGCGAGCGAGATGAAGTCCCAGAACGTGTCGTGCGCCGAGGCGTTCTGCGGGAACCCGCGGTCGGGCTCCATCTTCACCGCGTGCACGAAGTCGGGGAACTTCATCGCGTCCTGGACAAAGAACACCGGGATGTTGTTGCCGACGAGGTCGAAGTTGCCCTCCTGCGTGTAGAACTTCACCGCGAACCCGCGGACGTCGCGCGGCGTGTCGACCGAGCCGGCACCGCCCGCCACCGTCGAGAACCGACAGAACACAGGCGTCTCGACGCCATCCTGGAGGAAGCCCGCGCGCGTGTACTTCTTCGCAGCCTTGTAGGCGACGAAGGTGCCGTGTGCGGCCGAGCCACGCGCGTGGACGATCCGCTCGGGGATCCGCTCGTGATCGAAGTGCGTGATCTTCTCGAGGAAGTGAAAGTCCTCGAGTAGCGCCGGACCGCGCACGCCGGCGCGCAACGTGTTCTGGTCGTCGGCGATCGGGACGCCCTGAGCGGTGGTCAACGGGGTCGCAGAATGCTGGTGTGGCTCGCCGCCGGTTCCTCGTTCGTCACGCGCGTTCGGTCGCCTCGGTGCTTTGGCCATGCCGCACGCGGAGCAAGCCCCATGCCGTCAGCGCGCGGGGTGCACGAGGCCGTGGATGAAGCCGAGCTTCGCGTAGACCTTCGGTGACAGCACGAACGGGTAGGCGTCCGCGAGACCCATCGAGCGATTGAACGAGTTGAGCGCCGACGACAAGGCGACCCACGCGTCGGTCAGCGTCTGCATCGGTAGCGTGGGGTCGTAGACGTCGAAGTCGAGCGAGGTCGACAAGATCTCGTCGTGATCGACGCGCGGCGTGAGCGTGATCCGGTACGAGCTGCCGGTCTCGATGGTGTCGACGAGGTGGAAGTAGTGCGCCCAGGTCTCCGCGAAGTCTTCCCACGGGTGCGCGCCCGCATATGCGGAGATCAGCGAGTCGCGCCAGGTCGGGCTGGGGCCGTTCGCGTAGTGGCGCTCGAGGGCCCGGCCGTAGTCCTGATCGGGGTCGCCGAACAGCTCCACGAACCCAGCTCGCGCGGGCGTGTTCTTGATCAGGACGTCCCAGTACCAGTGGCCGAGCTCGTGGCGAAAATGCCCGAGCAGCGTGCGGTAGGGCTCGCGGAGCTTCGCGCGCCGCTGCTCGCGCTCGGCATCGTTGGCCTCGATCAACGCGATCGTGATCAGGCCACCTGCATGACCGGTCGTCACCTGCATCTTCGGATCGTCTGCGGCGAGGAACTGAAACCCCAGCCCATCGTCGGGACGCTCGGTGCGATCGAACAGCGGCAACCGTAGCCGAAGAACCGTGTAGAGCAGGCGATGCTTCGCCTCCTCCATCCGCCGCCACAACGGGAGGTGCTCGGGGATGGAGAGATCCGGAATCACCTGGTTATGCCGGCACGCGCGACACAGCGGCTCCGGTGCATCGGCAGGCAGCAGCCAGTTGCACACCTGGTGCGGGTGGTTGGCGCAGTGCTTGTACGAGGTATCGACAACGACGATCTTGTGGGTCGCGGGGTCGTAACCGAGCTCCACGGAGCAGCGCTCGCACTTCACGTTGCTGAAGAACACGGCGAGCTTGCAGCTCGGACAGGAAAATAGCCGCATCAGCGTCTCGCGAGGCGGTCGAACGAGTACAGCTGCTTCAGTTGGTGGGGCTGCTTCTCGATGAGGGCCCTCAGCACGCCGGCGCCGAGGTAACTGTACGTGATGCCGTTGCCGCCGTAGCCCATCGCGAACAGCACCCGCGGCCCGACCTTGTCGTGCGCACCGAAGAACGGCAAGCCGTCCTCGGTCTCGGCAAACGTGCCCGCCCACGCGAAGGCGGGAGTCAGCGTCAGCGACGGAAATAGCTCCTGCGCGTACTCGTAGAGCAGCTTCGCTCGCTTGTGGACGCGCTTGTCGCGCTGCGCGGGGATGTCGATCTTGTCGTCCTCGCCGCCGATGATCAGCCGGTGATCCGTGGTCGTGCGCAGGTAGTGATACGGCCGGGCGGACTCCCAGAAGATCGCGCGGCTGAGCTTCTTCAGATCGGCCTGATCGAGCGGATCGGTGACCACCGCATACGAGCTGCGATTCGCAGCGACGCGCTCCGGAAGCCACTTCTGCCCCGCGTATCCCGCCGCGATGACCAGGTGACCCGCGCGAACCTTGCAGCCTTGATCGCTGTATAGCGTCACGCCACGCGACGTCGCGTCCATCTTCTCGATCCGCGTGCGGTCGTAGATCCGCGCCCCGCGGCGATGCACGCGCGCGAGCAACCGACAGGTGAAGCGATACGGATCGACGACGCCTGCGAGGGGCGAGTACAGCGCGCCGGGTGCCTTGATCTCGAAGCGCTCGAGTACCTCGGCCGCGTCGAGGAACCTGCTCGGCAGCCCGTAGCGCTTGCGGATGGTCTGCTCCTCGGCGAAGCGCTCGAGGTGCTTGGGCGACGACGCGAGGTAGACGCTCGACGTGCTCTTGAGGCCGACATCGCCGAGGCTCTTGCCCATCGCGATCAAGCCTTCGACAGCCTCCGCGCACGTCGTGTACGCGAGTGCCGCCGTCATCTCGTCGTAGCGATCGGCGAGGTCGCGCATGTGCTCGTCGATCTCGTACTGCAGCATCGCCGTGCTCGCCGCTGTCGAGCCCCAGCCGATGTCGCGCTGCTCGATGACAACGACGTCGTGACCGTGTTGCGAGAGCTCGTTCGCGATCAGCGCGCCGGTGATGCCGCCGCCGATGATCGCGACATCGCAGCGCTCGTCATCCTCGATGCGCGGATACGTGGGAAGCAGACCATTCGCGAGCACCCAGAACGGGTAGCCACTCTTCGTATCCATGTCGGCGGTACCGCAATACAAGATCGGGGCCGCCACGCCGCGGCAGGCACGGGCCTTGTAGCTCCCGAACGCATGGCAAGAGGAAGCAAGCAGGCCTACACGGCCAAGCAGAAGCGTCAGGCGAGCAAGATCGAGAAGAGCGTGGAGGCGAGCGGCAAATCCGCGGAGACCGCCGCGCGGATCGCGTGGGCGACCGTCAACAAACAGGACGGCGGCGGCAAGCTGAGCGGCAGTGGTCGCGCGAAGCCCAGTGCGAAGGCGGGCTCGAGACGCAGCACGAGGGCGACGAAGAAGACCCGGCCGAAGACCTAGTCGCACGACGCCATCGCCTCGACCGTGTCGCGGGCGCTCGTGAACGTCGTCCAACCTCGCGATCCGCCTGGTGTCGACGTCACGCAGAAGCTCAAGGTTCAGATGGATCGCCCACTCGCCGTCCGCGAGGCCATCATGGCGTGCCGCAGCACGGGCATCATCTCGATCCTCGGGGTCTACGCCGGCTTCGTCGACAAGTTCCCGCTCGGCGCACTGATGAATCGCGGCCTGGCGATCCGCACCGGGCAGTGTTCCGTGCATCGCTACATGAAGCCGCTCCTCGAGCGCATCGAGAAGGGCGAGCTCGATCCGAGCTTCGTGGTCTCGCATCAGCTGAATCTCGACGAGTCCGCGCACGGCTACGACATGTTCCTGCACAAGCAGGACGACGTCATGAAGATCGTGATGCGCGCGTAGCTGTCATGGATACCAAGGTCGGGCAGGTCAGAAGCACAGGGCTCGTCGCGAAGCAGGGCTCGAGGCGATGATGCAGGGCCAGGACTCGGTCCTCGGCGGTGCGCTCGATCACGCGATCGGCGGCCCGATGAACGATGGCCGGCAAGAGGACCGAGCCCGGTTCCGCAAAGCCCAAGGCAGAACGCCCCAATGGCACGGCGCACGCACGCTCTGGGCACAATGTCCGTCATCGAATGCCCGGGTCGTGCTCCCGATCTCGCACGTCGAACGGACCTCACGAACCGGCGCGTGTTGTTGATGGTGCGCGACGAGATCGCGGCTGCGCGCTACCAGCACCTGTTCAAGTTGTTCGGCGCCATGGTGATTCCCGTGTTCTCGGCGCCGGAGTTACTCGATCAACTCCGCAGCGAGCGGCCCGATGTCATCGCGTACGACCTCGATATTCCCGACGGTGATCTCCACCTGATCCGTCGCATCCGGATCCGCTCCCGACTGGAGGGTGGCGGGACGCCGGCGCTCGCCATGACATCAGCGCCCGCTGCCAACGTGCATACCAAGGCGATCCTCGCCGGCTTTCAGGCCTATGTCGCCGCCGAGCCACTCGCGCTCCTGCTGGCTGTCGCGCAGGTGCTGGGCGACCGCGCCGAGCTGAACTAGGCCGGCGAGCCCGATGTGGACCGTTGCCGACCTGTTGCTCCATCGTGAAGGCGAGCCACGTTCTACCTCTCGCCATACCGCCCCGGTTCGATAGGCGAGGGATAGGGCGTGTTGTTCACGCGAGTATGGGTTGGCTTCGCCCTGCCGAGCTGCACGTTCAGCTGTGGCACCTGCGTGGTCTCCCCGGCGATGACGACGATCGTCTCTTTCGACTCCGCACTATCCGGCGCCCAGGCGACGACCTTGTACTTGCCGGCGGGCACCGCCTTGAGCTCGAACCCGCCGTTGATCACCGGCACGATGTAGTCGCTCTCCACGACCTTCACCTTCGCGTTCATCTCGACGTGGAGGTCGCAGTAGATGTCGTACTCGCCCTTGTGCTCGAACGTCCGCCTCTTGACCTTACCGCCGCCATATCGTTGGAGGTCGAAACTCGGGTTTGTTGGGGAGAACACGTTGTGGTCGTTCTCGGGAGCAGGCACCTCGTTGTTTGGAAACGCGACCGTCGATCCGACCGGGATCACGATGCGGTTCGGCGTGAACCGCCGGTGCTTCTGCGCGATCGTTGCCGTGACCGGCTTGGGATCTATCTGATGGCCGTTGCGAACGGCCATCAGATAGATGAAGCCGTCCGTGATGGTGGTCTCCTTCCCGCCGCGCAGGAACCTCACGGTGCCGGTGACCACGCCGTCGGTCGGCGCGGCTTCGGGCACGCGTGCGAGCGAGAGCGTCACCAGACCGAGGAGTGCGTAACCGACCAGCCTCATCGTCACCTCAATCCGTGGCTACCACGATCGAGCTCGTGATCACGTCGT
>JANNBP010000554.1:0-11551 GCA_031385555.1 Deltaproteobacteria bacterium
CCGACGTCCGGCGCGCCTCGGGATCCGCGATCACGTGCGCGGCGCGCAGCGCCTCGAGGTACTTGTCGGCCGACGTGATCTCGACCGGTCCGTTCGCGAGAAAACGATGGCCGCGGCTGTTCCGCGTGGCCGTCAGCTCGGCAAACTGCACCGGCACGACCTCGCCGCCGAACAGCGCGACCAGCCACTGCAGCGGGCGGACGAACGTGATCTCGCTCCAGCCCCAGCGCTGCGACTTCGGCCACGTGATCGCGCTCGCGATCTGCGACAGCAGCACGGGCAGGAGCTCGAGCGTCGGAACCCCGATCACGCTCCGCACGGCGACCGCGTACTGCCCCTTCTTGCCCGCGACCTCCTTCTTCTGGAGGAGCGCCGGATCGACGCCATTCTTCGCCGCGAAGCCCTGCCCGGCCTTGGTCACCGAGCCATCGGCCGCGAACGCCGCGCCGACCGGCGGACCCACGACCTCCTCGTTGATGTCGGGCTGGCGATCGATCAAGCCCTTGACGATCACCGCGAGCCGGCGCGGCGTGCCGTATGCGCGGATGCCGGCGTGGGTGAGCCGGTGGTCGGCGAGGTGCTTCTCGACGAGCTTCGGGAACGCGTCGAGCTGATCGGCGAGCTTCTTCGCCGGAATCTCCTCGCACCCGATCTCGAACAGCAGATCAGCTGGCATGGGGAATCTCCTCGGCGTGCGGGGCGACGGCGCGCGCCGCGGCGGTGGCGGCAGCGGACACGCCGGCCTCCTCGTTCGCGCGATACGCGTCGACGGCCAGCTGTTGCAGGTGCTTCGGCAGCAGCGGGAAGCCGAGCCGGGCGCGTGACGCGACGTAGACCTCGGCACATGCCTTGGCCATACCGCGCACGCGACCGATGAACCGCGCGCGCTCGGTGACGCTGATCGCGCCGCGCGCATCGAGCGTGTTGAACGCGTGCGAGGCCTTCATGCAGAACTCGTAGGCCGGCAGCACGAGCGGTGCCGCTGCGCCGTCCTTCGTGCGCGCGAGCAAGCGCTTGCACTCGCCCTCGTAGTTGTCGAAGTTCGCGAACGAGAACTTCGGGTCGAGCTCCTCGAAGTGGAACGTCGAGTACTCGACCTCCCACGGATGGCGGAGCTGACCGTACGTGACGTTCTTGTCCCACTTGAGGTCGTACATGTTGTCGACCTGCTGCAGGTACATCGCGAGGCGCTCGACGCCGTACGTCAGCTCGCAGGTCACCGGGCGCAGATCGATGCCGCCGGCCTGCTGGAAGTACGTGTACTGCGTGACCTCCATGCCGTCGCACCACACTTCCCATCCCAACCCCCACGCGCCGAGCGTGGGCGACTCCCAGTCATCCTCGACGAATCGGATGTCGTGCACCGCGGGATCGAGGCCGATCGCGCGCAGCGAGTCCAGGTAGAGATCCTGGACCTTGTGCGGGCTCGGCTTGAGGCCGACCTGGAACTGGTAGTACGCGCCCGCGCGATTGGGGTTCTCGCCGTAGCGACCGTCACTCGGCCGGCGGCAGAACTGCGCGAACGCCGCGTTCCACGGCTCGGGCCCGAGCACGCGCAAGAAGGTGGCGGGATGAAACGTTCCGGCGCCGACCTCGACGTCGACCGGCTGCTCGACCACACACCCGTGATCGGCCCAGAACTTCTGGAGAGTAAAGATCAAATCCTGCAGGTGCATGGGTGCCTCTGGGGGCGTTGGACCGTACCCCAACTTGACCCGGTCCCGCACCGACGCGTAGCGTGGATCCATGTTCCGGCTGCTGCCGTTTGGTGTCGGGCTCGGCTGTCTCGCGCAGGTTGGGTGCAGCCTGATCCTCGACTTCTCGGACAAGCAGATCCCGATCGATGCACCGCCCGATGTGTTCACGGTCGCCGAGTGCTCGTTCGCCGAGCCGAACGACACGTTCGAGACCGCGGTCGCGCAGACCGTCGGCACGCCGGGCATGGCAGCGCTCTGCGCCGATGGGGCGCAGGACAAGGACTTCTACAAGTTCACGGTGCCGGCGGCGACCGTCTCGCTGACCGCGAAGCTCGAGTTCACCAACCTCGCCGGCGATCTCGATCTCTATCTCTACGACAGCACGGGCATCGAGCTCTCGCGGTCGGTCAGCAACCGCGACAACGAGCAGATCGTGTGCCCGGGTGCCGCGCCGGTGTGTGCGCTCGGCATGACGCCGCCGATCCCCGAAGGTGACTACGTGCTCGAGGTGCGCAGCCTCGCGGGCGTGCAGAACACGTACGCGATCGACGTCACGCTCGGCATGTAGCTCAGCGAGCACGGCGGCGGAGCTCGCGTTTCGCGTGATCGCGATCGAGCGGGCGGAGTGCGGCGGTGTTCGTCATGAACCGAGCGATCCGGGTGGAGCGATACGGCTCGGCTGTGTCGTGGTGGAGGCTGAACGACACCAGCGATTGGACAACCTCGACCCACGCGGGATCCTGGTGGAGCACCAGCTCACTAGTCGGACTCTTCGATCGCTACGCCGCGCAGGCCGTCGCCGAGCAGGCCGACGAATAGACGCCTTCATGGTCGCACGGCGAGGCCTCGAACGACTGGAGGTTCAGAGGTGATTGGATGGAAGCATCCGATCGTGAAGGACCCGCACGATCTCGAAGCCATCCTGTCGCTTGCGGAAGTAGATGACGTGCCGCTCGCATCGCCACCGCAGCAGGCTCGGTCGGTTCGGCACCGAGCGCGCCAGTCGATGCTTGCGCGGAATGATCCCTTCACACGTCTCTCGAAGGAGAGCCATGTACTTGACGTACTGGGCTTCGCCCCATTCGGCCCAGGTGTAGATGCCGATCTCGACGAGGTCCTTCTCGGCTTCTTGGGTGTAGTGGACCATCAGCGTTTCGTCCGCCGCACCTTGCCGTCGACGCGCGCCCAGACGCCCGGCTTGGCGCGGCGGCTCGCGAGCCCCGCGTCGAGCGCAGCCATCAGTTCGAGCTCCTTGCGTTCCTGCTCCGCCATGCGGCGCAGGGCTTCTCGCATGACCTCGCTCGCGGAGGCGTAGGCCCCGCTACCGACCTTCTCTCGAACGAAGCTCTCCAGATCCGTCCCGAGCGTAAAACTCGTCGTTCGAGCCATGCGTAGTTTGTACTAGGATTCTAGTACTCGAACCAGTCAGATCGTCCGGGCCTACAGGCCGACGGCGTACGTCACCTTGATCTCGAGACGCTGGTTGCCGTGCGGCGGCACCACCACGTCGGCGCGCACGGTATCCCCGACGAGCTTCGCGGTCGGCGGCAGCTTGAGCGTCACGCGCGTCACGCCAGGTCGCAGCTGCTCCTCGATCGCGACCGCCTTCGGATCGTCGGACAGATTGGAGACGGTGATGGCGATCTTGGTGGTGATCGTCTTACCCGTCTTACCCACCGAGACGTCGGTGGTGGTGTTGCGACGCTCGCCACGCAGTGTGGTCACCGCGTCGAGCTGGAGCCGGAGCGTGTCGCCGACGCGCTCGCGGTCGCGCTGCGCGACGGTGGTATCGCGCAGCTGGATCCCGGAGAAGTGGACGTCGACCTGCCCCGCAGGGAGATCCACGGTATCGAGCTCGAGCACGGTCGCGACCGTCGACTTCGACTCGCGCCGCCACGCCGCATCGGTCGGCGATACCGAGGCCGACGCCACCGCACCGTCGTAGACCACGCGGAGTCGCGCGGGGACGTCGATCGGCGGATTCGCGAGTACGGTGGTGGATCCGTCGAGGACGACCTCGCCACGCGCGATCGGTGACGGCGAGCGATCACCACCGGGCAGGCCTTCGAACACGGTGAGCGCCGCACGCTGCTTGCCCCACGTCAGCGACTTGATGACGAACCGCGTGGTCAGCTTCGCGTGGTCGCCACCATCGTAGTGCACGTCGTGGAGGGTCTGAAATCCGGGCAGCGGTGTGTGCTGGACGACACGCACGAGATGCGTGCCCGGCGCCGCGGTCACCGCGCACCGCAGCTGCGGAGCGATCACGCCGGGTGGCGGGACCGGCAGCGGTTGGCGCGGCTGGCCCGACTTCGTCGTCGCACGCGGGGTGCCGAGGAGATCGAGCGAGCTACCCGCGACGCGTTCGTGCGTGCACGCACCGACGCGAAACGGCTGTCGATCGAGCGGCTCGATCACGAGCGGCTGCGCTCCGGGTTCGACGCGATCGAGCAGGAACGTGCTGTTCGCGACGGCGAGGCGCTGACGATCGTCGATCAGCGCGATCGCACTGCCGGGGTCCTTGCCGAGGTAGACCGTCATCGCGGTTCCCTCGGCAGGCGTCGCGACGTGGTCGACGACGGGGCGCTTCGCGGGACAGCCGGCGAGCGCGAGCGCGAGCCCGAGCCCGAGACGAAGCACTCTCACTACTCCTCGAACGCGACGGTGTCGCCGATCTGATGCGCGGCTTCACGCGGCTCGAGCTTGCCGGTCAGCACGGCGGCGATGCCCTGCAGCACCGGCATCCGGACCTTGAGCGAGGCCGCGAGCTCGACGGCCGCGAGGGCAGCACGCGCGCCTTCGGTCCGGCCGGCATCGGCGGTGACGATGCCGTCGGCGAGCCTGCGGCCGAGGAGGTAGTCGGCGGACTTGTCGCCCTGCGAGCGCACGAGCAAGTTGCCGAGCCCGGCGAGTCCGGAGAACGTGCGCGGCTCGGCGCCGGCGGCCTGGCCGAGGCGCGAGGCCTCGGCGATCGCGCGGGTGACGAGCACGGCGCGCGCACCGATCGGCGTGTCGAGCCCGTCGGCGAGCCCGAGCGCGACGGTGTACGCACCCGAGAGTGCGGACGCGAGCTCGACGCCGATCAGATCCTTCGACGTGTAGACGCGCAGCGCGGGCGGCGCACTGAGCAGGCGGCGACCTTCGGACACCACCTCGTCGAACCGACTCGCGACCACCATCGAGCTGTACGAGCTCGCCGCGAGATCCTGGGGCAACGCTGGACCGGCGAGCACGCCGACCCGCTGTGTCGGGAGGCCCTCGAGCAGGACCTCGGAGACGCGCTCGTTGACGAGGTGCGTGCCCTGCGCCAGCGAGCCGCCAGGCGAGCCAGTACCCTTGGGGTGCTTGTTCGTGGGCGCCGGCAGTGCACCGATCGCGTGGACCACGATGTGGCTGCCGTCGAGCACGTCGCCGAGCTCGCGCGCGCGATCGCGGACATCCCTCGAGGACACCGCCATCACGAGGAACCGCGCTTCCGAGGCGAGCCGCTTCGGATCGGCGGTGGCCTCGAGCGACTCGGCGAGCTGGGCGCCGGGCAACCGGGGCGAGCGCCGCGTCTTCTGGATCGCGTCGACCACAGCCACATCGCGCGACCACAGGATCACGCGGCGACCGGCGCGCGCGAGCACCGAGCCGAGCGCGGTACCGAACGTGCCGGCACCGACGATGCCGACGGCATCTGCGCGCTTGCTCACGGTTGATCTCCTCGGCCGCTCGCGTCGCGCTCCGGTGGAACGTGGGCCGTTCGGTTTTGATAGTAGTAGAGGAGCTTGAGGTCGAGCGCGGTGATCACCTCGTTGGTCCGCGAGAGGATCGGGCGCGTGTGATAGCTCGACAGGCCGTGGATCCCGGTCTCGAGCTTGTCAGCCGCGGATTGTGAGGTATGCAGAGGGTGCTCCGCGCCGTGTCCCGGGTTGTCCAGGAGGCGGGCACGGAAGCGGTCGATGCCGGCGAGCACCGTCGACACCGGCATCTCGAGGTGACCGGTCGGCGCGCGCAACAGCCGATAGATGTCTCTCGTCCCTGCGTTCTGGCAGATGCCGTCCCACACCGCACGCGCCACCAGGTGCGTGGAGTGGAACACCGTCAGCCGTGGATACGCCGCGGCGAGCCGGCGCCCGAGCGCACGCGTGTACTCGGCGTCGCGCTGATCGTCGTCGGTGACCTCCCCGTCGGCACCTTTCACGAAGCTCGCCGGGTCCACGATCCGACCCGCGCGATCGATCGACTCGCCGTTGTCGTCGATGTCGTTCCCGAACGGATCGAGCGGTCGCCCGAAGCGGACGACCACGGAGCCTTCATGAGCCAGGATCTTGCGGAAGAATTCCAGGATGCGCCCGACGCGCGAGAACTCGTCGTCGGTGATGATGTATCGACTCTTGCCGACCTCGGCGAGGTAGTCGTCGATCAGCGTCTCCGCCTCGAGCACCAGGCGGTAGTTGATCGTCACCGGCAAGATATAGAGGCGCTTGTTCGGCGCGCCCTCGCGGACGCTGTTCTTGTACGCGGTCACCGACGTGCCGAGCAGGCCGAGCTTGAGGTTCTTCTCGATGATGTTCGATCGACAGCGCGTGCCGCCGGGGAAGAACAGCGAGTGGTACCCGTGCTCGAGCAGGACCGTCGAGTACTCCTTGAGCACGTCCTTGTAGAGCTCGAACTTGAGGCGGCGATCGACGCGATAGGCGCCGAGGTTCCGCATGAAGAACGAGATGAACGGGTTGGTGAACAGATTCTTGCCGGCGCCGTACGTCGTCGGCGGCAAGCCCGCGCGCGTCAGGCCGAGGCCGATCGCGGGCGAGTCCATGTTCGACGAGTGCGTCGGCGTCACGATCAACGTGCCGCGCTCCGCACACATCCGCGCGAGCTCGGTCTCGCCGTCGGCGTGAATCCGCGCGTCGAGCTGACGCAGCGTGTTCATGCCTTCCTTCATGTTCGAGGTCGGCGAGAACAGGAAGCCGAGCAGCGAAGGCCCGATGCCCGTCGCGAACTTGTAGACCCGCGGGTCGAAGTTCCCCACCACGTCCTTGCCGTAGTGGCGGACGAGCGAGCGAAGCTCCTCGCGCTTGTCATCGTCCGACATGCCGAGCAACCGACGAGAGAGGTCCCTCCACCGCTCCACGCCGTCGCTCTTGCTGGCCTCGAGACGACGGATCTCGCAGTACGCGACGTCGTTGAGGACATATTCGAGCGACGCGTCGCCACCTGCTTTTCCCTCGGCGACACGCCGGGCCACGACCCGACGCTCGACCTCGGAGAGCAAGCGCTCGCGGTCGGTGTTGAACTTCTCGAGCCGGTTCTCGGCTTCCCTCACGGGCCGAGCGTCGCGAGCCATGACATCGGTCATATCACGCGGATGGGCCGGATCTCATGGGATGGGCCCGTATCTGCCGTGGGGCCTTGCACGGCCTCGCGGGGTATGGTGATCATCGATTACTCAGCGAGCGGTGGAAGCACGGCACGTTGGGTCCTCCCGAGGCACTGGGTCGTGTCGAGCGATTCGAGCGATTCGCCCTCGGTGAAGGTGGGTGGTTGATGTCCACGACGAAGAAGAAACCGTCACCGAAGAAGGCGAAGCCCGCGGCAAAAACGCGGAAGCCCACGCGCGCGTCGTCGCCGGTCGATGACGACGACGAGGATGAAGTGGATGAAGTGGACGACGAGGACGTCGTCGGCAAGCCCACGCGAGGTGGTGCGAAGGCGAAAGCCGAGAAGCCACCGGCGAAGAAGGCCAACGCAGAGAAATCAGTGAAAGCAGCTGAACAGTCAGAGAAAGCGGCGAAGGCGGAACGGGCGGCGAAGGCCGAGAAGGCCGAGAAGGCTGAAAAAGCCGAGAAGGCCGAGAAGGCTGAAAAAGCCGAGAAGGCTGAAAAAGCCGAGAAGGCTGAAAAAGCCGAGAAGGCCGAGAAGGCTGCGAAGGCCGCCGGCAAACCCGAGAAGAAGGCGAAGGGGAAAGCGGCTGCGGTCCCTGCACCTCCCCCGCCGCCGCGGATCGAGTACACGCTCGATGGGCCGATCCCGCCGGAGGGCGCGAACCTCCCCAAGAAGGTCGGCGCGCTGCTCGGCATCGGGCAAAAGACGCTCGGCATCAAGTCGTTCCGCCCCGGCCAGACCGAGGCGTTCGAGCACCTGCTCGAAGGTGAGAACCTGCTCGCCGTCATGCCGACGGGCAGCGGCAAGTCGCTGCTCTATCAGCTGACGTCGCTGATCAACCCCGGCGTCACCGTCGTGGTGTCGCCGCTGATCGCGCTGATCAAGGATCAGCTCGACAAGATGCAGAGCAAGGGCGTCGCCGCCTGCAAGATCGACTCGACGCTGACGATCAAGCAGCGCCGCGAGGTCGACGCGATGATCCAGGCGCCCGGCGGCAAGCTGCTGCTGACCACGCCCGAGCGGATGGCCATGCCGGAGTTCCGCACGTTCCTCAACGAGGCGTGCGGAGGTGTCGGCGTGTCGCGGTTCGTCGTCGACGAAGCGCACTGCGTGTCGCAGTGGGGCCACGACTTCCGGCCGGCGTACCTGTCGTTGCGCCAGGCGGTCGAGGAGCTCGGTCGCCCGCCGGTGCTCGCCACCACGGCCACCGCCCCGCCGCACGTCCGCGACGACATCCTGTTCCAGCTCGGGATCGAAGGCTCGACGATCGTCACGACGACGTTCGACCGCCCGAACCTCCACTACGAGGTGATCGTCTTCGGCGACGACGACGAGAAGATGAAGACGCTGGTCACGCTGCTCAAGAAGCTGCCGCGACCGGGCATCGTCTACTGCGCCACCGTCAAGAAGGTCGAGGAGCTCTACGAAGCGCTGACCCGTCACGGAATTCCGACGGGCCGGTACCACGGGCGGATGAACAAGGGCGAGCGCGACACCAGCCAGAACGAGTTCATGGCGTCGAGCGACCTCATCATGGTCGCGACCAACGCGTTCGGGCTCGGCGTCGACAAGCCGAACATCCGCAACGTCATCCACTATCACGTGCCCGGATCCGTCGAGGCGTACGCCCAGGAAGCCGGTCGCGGGGGTCGCGACGGCAAGCCCGCGCGCTGCGTGCTGCTGTTCTCGCCCGACGACGTCAACATCCAGGAGTACTTCCTCTCCGGCACCTACCCGACCAAGCGTCAGGTGCGGCAGGTGTTCGACGCACTCACCGCGTTCACCAACATGGCGAAGGAAACCCATCGCCTGATCGAGGAGACGCCGCCGAACATCGCGAACGTCGCGCTGTCGTCGAGCGTCGGGCAGCAGCGCACGCGCACCGTGCTCGGCCTGCTCAAGGACGAGGGCTTCGTCGTCGAGACCGACGGCCTGTTCTCGGTCGCCGATCCACCTCCCGAGCTCGACGTGCTGATGGATCGCGCGCGCACGTACGAAGCGCGCCGGATCATGGACCGCCAGCGCCTCGACGCGCTGCTCGGGTACGTCAAGGCGCCGGGCTGCCGGAGCCAGGTCATCCTCGAGTACCTCGGCGAGCCCGAGCCGTCGAAGTGCGGGCGTTGCGACAACTGTCTGCGCTCGCGCGAAGCCGCCCTCGCCGCCTCGACCGAGGCCACCCGTCTCGGTGCCTCGCTGACCCGGCTGCTCGACGACGATGGCGTCGTGATCTCGAAGCCGAAGCGCGAGATCAAGGCGCGCGTCGTGCGGATCGATCAACCCGCGCCGAACCTCGCGGGCGATCCGAACGCGGTCGTCGCTCCGGTCTCCGCACCGGCCGCGCCGGCGAAACCGGCCACGGTGTTGCGTCGCTCGGGATCCGCACCCGTCGCCGCGGCCACGCCGCCGCCGGCTGCGGCCCCCACCGTGATGCGCAGGGCTGCGAATGCCGCCCCTGCATTGGCTGGTGAGGCCGTGAAGCTAGGCCCACCGGCCGAGGCGACTCCGACCCCGCAGCGCACCGCGCAGCCGGAAGAAGAACTCGACGAGGACGACGACCTCGAAGATGACGACGACGACGATGACGATGAAGACGACGATCTGGTCGACGGTGAAGACGACGGTGAAGACGATGACGACGACGACGATGACGAGGACGACGACGACGACGACGACGATTACGAAGTAATCGACAAGACCGCGGCCGAGCTCGCCGAGGAAGGCATCGAAGGCCCCGGCGAGATCACGGTGCTCGCGCGCAAGCGCGTCCCGAAGGTCCCGAAGGTCCCGAAGCAACGCGGGGACACCACCGAGGACATCAACTCCCTCACGCTGTCCGCCGCCGAGGCCCGCCGCCGACGCCGTCGTCGCCGCCGGAAGCGTCGCGCGATGCTGCCGCCGAAGAGCGCGTTCACCACGCCGGTGCTGTCCTCCGCCGCTCCGACGGACGCGCCGCGCCGAAGTGGCGGTGGCGGCCCCGTGATCGAGTACGTCCGCGGGCCGATGCGCATCGGGATGGCTCCCGTCGCGTCGGCGAACCCGAACGACGCCGGCGTCAACCGACGCGGTGGTCGCGGCGGTGCCGGCGGTGGTCGCGAGCGCCGCACCAGCCGTGGCGGCAACCGGCAGTTCGATCGTGGCGAGCGTCCGCGCTTCACCAACGGCGGTCCGCGCCCCTCCGAAACTGTCCAGGCGCAACCGCGGCCGCCCATCGAGGGTGAGGCCGGCGAACCGGCGCGTCGTCGTCGCCGCCGCCGTCGCCGTCGCGGCGGCAATGGACTGCCGATGCAGGGTCAGCCGGCGGGCGTCGGGCCGAACGGGCCGACCAACGGCGCGCCGCCACAGCTCGGTTCCGGGGAAGAGCCGGTGCAGTTCTTCGCACCGGCGAATCCGGACCAGCCGCAGCAACCGCAGCCGGTGGTGCTCGGTCCCGATGGTCAGCCTCTCCGCAAGCGGCGGCGACGCCGGCGGCGGGGTCGCGGCGGTCGTCAGCGCGAGTGGCGTGGCGCGACCGGTGGTCCGCCCGGTGAAGGCGGTGCCGAAGACGGCGCAGACGGCGGTGCTCCTGGCGGCGGCGGTGATGCCGGCGGTGACTTTGCCGGCGACGATCGCGGTCCCGACTTCGACGAATAGGCCCGCCGACTAGTCCGAACCCGACGGGGCTCGCCGCAGGCGAGCGACGGCGAGGTCGGCGGTGGGCCCTCCAGCGAGATGCTGATCCGCCCATCGTCCTGGTCGTCGATCGCGACCACGGGCACGTCGGGCATCGGCTTGCCGCCCGGTCCGACGATGGTGCCGACGACGACCGCGTTCCGGAAAGCGAAGTGAGGAGGCTGTCCCTGGCTGCCGCCACCACACGCTGCCAGGATCATCGCGATGCGCTTCATCACCCTGCAGGCTACTTCAAGCCGTGGCGTTGCAGGACGCGGTGGAAGTCGCCCGCGATTCCGTCTGCGTCTCCGCGCAGGCGCTGTTCTCGTCCGAGCGTGCGCGCTGACCGCGCGCTACAGTCAGCGTGATGCTCGATTGGCTCGGCTCGGTCGCGGTGCGCAAGCGCACCCCCACACGCGTCGAGCTCGAGCTGACGCGCGCGACCGCGTGGACCGGCTGGGCCCTCGCCGCCGGTGGCGCGTGGCTTGTCGTCCTCGGTGCGGTGTGGTCGATCATCCTTGGTGGGTTTGCGTTCGCCGCCGGGGTGTTGCTCGGCACGCTGCGCCGCAGCCTGGTGTTCGATCGCGACGAGGGCCTCCTGCGCGTCGAGCAGCGCGTGTTCGGAGTTCGTCGCCGCGCCGCGATTCCGCTGTTCCACCTGCGCGCCGTCGTGGTCGCTGCGCGTGCCGGCATCTATGTCGCGTACGTCGAGCGCAGGGTCGGCGGCACGATCCATCTCGACGAAGCGCGCCGCCCCGTGGGACTCCTCGCACTGGCCGAGGCGATCTCCGAAGCAGAGATCCTCTTCTTCTACAGGGCCGACCGGGCCGCGCTCG
>JANNBP010000564.1:0-3607 GCA_031385555.1 Deltaproteobacteria bacterium
CGAAGCAGTCCTTGGCGTGCTTGGCGTCCTCGACCTGCTCGGACTTCTTGTCGTCCTTGTCCTTGGTGTCGTCGTCGTCGACTTTCGACGCGCGCTTGAAATTCTTGATGCTTCGTCCGAGCGCATCGCCGATGCCCGGGAGCTTGTTAGCTCCGAACACCACGAGGACGATTAACAGGATGATGACTAGTTCACCCATTCCGGGCATGGGGGCTCCAAAGGCTTGAGTAATCCGCAGCCTAGCACTCTTGAAAGGCCGGGTATGAAAACCGCCTCGAAAACTTGGTCGAGGGTCGAGCCGCCGCCTATGTTCAGGGTCGATGCGACGAACCGCCGCAGGAATCGCAGCTGTTTGGTGGCTGCTCGGTAACGCCGCTGCCGATCCGATCCCCGCGGGAACCCAGCCCGCGCCTCCGCTCCAGGCCAAGGAACCGGCGCTGACCACGCTGGATGACCACCGGCGCAACGTGCGCGGCTGCCCGGTCGGCGAGGACTGCGCGTCGGCCGAGGACGTGCTCCGGCAGTTCGAAGCCGAGCGCATCCCACCGCCGGGTGCGAATCCCTGGATCTCCGAGCGCACCCCGCCGGCGAGCAAGCTCGAGGGGCGCGCGCGGATCGTCAAGAAGCCGAGCGAGCTCCGCCCCGATGCTCCGTGGCTCGATTCGCTCGCGCTCCCCGACCTGCCGATGCGGTGGAGCCAGCGGCTCGCCGACTTCCTCGTGTTCTACCGCGACGACCCGCGCGGCCGCGCGATCATGGGCGGCTGGCTCAAGGATCAGGGCCGCTACCGCGATCTCATCCTCACCCAGCTACGCAAGGCCAAGCTGCCCGAGGATCTGCTCTACGTCGCGATGATCGAGTCGTCGTACGACCCCGACACCCTGTCGCGCGCCGGGGCGCTCGGCCTCTGGCAGTTCATGCCGGAAGCCGCGCGGATCTACGGGCTGCGCCGCGATCGCTGGGTCGACGAGCGCCGCGATCCGTACCGCTCGACGATCGCGCAGATGGACTACTTCCACGATCTCTACCAGCGGTTCGGCGACTGGCACATCGCGCTCGCGGCGTTCAACGTCGGCTACGGCGCGGTGCTCAAGTCGATCGCGCGCTTCAACACCAACGACTACTACCAGCTCTGCGAGTACGAGAACGGGCTCCCCTGGGAGAACTGCTGGTACACGCCGAAGGTGCTGGCGACGGCGATCGTCGGCAAGAACCGCGCGGCGTTCCGGTTCGACACCATCAAGCCCACGGCCACCGAGGTGTGGGACGACATCGCGGTGCCGACCTCGATCCCGCTCTCGGTGATCGCCCGCGCGGCCGGCACCGACGAGGCCGTGATCAAGCGCCTCAATCCGCACCTCCGCCAGGGCCGCACGCCGCCCGGCGAGACCGGCTACGTCGTGCGCGTGCCCGCGGGCGCGAAGGCCGAGGCGCAGCGCCGGATCTCCGAGCTCCAGAGCGACTGGGATGGCTACGACGCGTACGTCGTCGCGCACGGCGAGCGGTTCGAGGACGTCGCGATGATCTTCGGCACCAACACGTACAACCTCAAGCGGCTCAACAACATCATCACCGACTCCGAGATCCAGGGCGGCACCGTGCTCGTCGTGCCGCGGATCTCCGCTGATGCGCGCGAGAAGAACCGTGCGAAGGCGAAGTCGAAGCTGCAGTCGTCGGGACCGGATCAAAAAGACGGCGAGCAGATGATCGTCGCCGTGCCCGACAAGGACGCGACGATCGCAGGCAAGCAGCGCGTGTTCTATCGCGTCGTCGCCGGCGACTCGCTGCGCGCGATCGCGAAGGCGCTCGGTGTCGACAAGGACGAGCTCGCGCGCTGGAGCTCGCTCGCTCCCGACGGCAAGCTCCACCCGAAGATGATCCTCGTCGCGTGGGTGCCGACCAACTTCGACGCCGACAAGAAGAAGATCACGCTGCTCGACGAAGCCCACCTCGCGGTCGTCACGCGCGGCTCGCCCGAGCACCTCGATCTCCAGGAGCAGCGCACCGGACGCAGCCGGTTGGAGTACGTCGCCACCGGGAGCGAGAAGCTCGCCGACATCGCGAAGAGGTTCGGCATGGGTGCCTACGACCTCGGCCGGATCAACCGCATCCCCTACAACACCGTCCTCAAGAAGGGCGAGCGGATCATCGTCTACCAGGTCGCCGATCCGTCGCGCTCGGCACGCGCCGCCGAGCAGTGGTCGAAGACGCCGCGCGGTCGACGAGGAGCGGTCGCGGGGAAGCGCGCTGTCGACACGGCGAGCGCACCCCGGGATGTCGACAAGACCATGCCCGCGAAGAAGTCGGATGACGACGATCACGAGGAGTCGGTGCCCTCACCATCGGCCGGCGGTCCCGTGACGAAACCGACACAGGTCGAGTGATCATTCGGCGGCCGTCCGCGGTAATGTCGCCCTCTTTTTGAGGGAGCCGAGAATGACTCGTTCTATTTTTCTGTGTCTTGCGATCGCCGCCTGCGGTGGTGGCGGTGATCCAACGCCGGCCGATTCGGCGGCTCCCACGGATGGCGCAGCGCCGGTAGCCACCGTGATGACGGTGACCTGTGACGGCACCGAGTCGGCGACGACCAGCTCCGAAGCGCAATTTGCATTTGATCCACCAAATGTGACGATCGCCGTCGGACAGGTCGTGAAGTTCATCAGCGGCGGCCCCCACAACGTCATCCCCGGCGCGGCGCCAACGGATCCAGGTCTGAGGCTCCCAACGAAGGGTGCGACCGGATGCCTGAAATTCACGGCTGCCGGCACCTTCAATTTCAAGTGCGAACCTCATCCCTCGATGAAGGGTTCCGTTACCGTCAATTAAGGAGTTCCTCGTGAAGAAGGCGATCTTTTCAATTCTCGTGTTCGCGGCGTGTGGTGGTGATGGTGGTGGTGATGATGTTCCGGCCGACACGGCGCAGCAGCAGTCGACGATCGAAGTCGTCACGCCGTGCAGTGGTGAGGCCGCGACGATCACCACGCTCTCTACGCGGTTCGATCCCATGGCCACGACGATCACTGCCGGGCAGATCGTGAAGATCGTGAGCGAGTCGACCCATCCAGTGGCTCCGTCGATCGGCGGGGATGCGGCGCTCAACGTGCCGGAGGGCGCGACGAAGTGCCTGAAGTTCACCGAAGCGGGCACGTTCAATATCCGCTGCACGGTTCACGGCTACACCGGCAGCATCACCGTCAACTAGAAGTCGAGGCCGGCGGAGACCGACAGCGTGGTCTGCGCCTTCGCCGTGTCCTTCGCATCGCAGTTCGCGGTGCTCGAATTTGGCATGCACGCGTCGGTCACGCCGGTGCGATCGTCGAGCGAGCTGCCCTTGCTCGCGAAGCTCGCCTCGAGGGTAAGCTGGAGGACGTAGTACTGGAGCTTCGCGCCGGCGACGATGCGGTGGCGGACGATGTTGTCCTGCTCCTTGAACACGAAGTTCTTCGTCGAGTCACCCTCGTTGCCCGGCACCAGCGGGTCGATCGTCGGGGTCGGGTCGATGACCTCGGAGCGAGGGACGATCAGCAGGATATTGTAGCCGGCGTACGGATCGAGGCGCCACGTGCCTCCGATGCCGAAGTGCTTGCTGACCATGCCGTCGAGGGAC
>JANNBP010000021.1:0-3485 GCA_031385555.1 Deltaproteobacteria bacterium
CGCATTGGTAGATCTAACCTTCTTCCGTCTGACGACGGATGCGATTGAGACCCCCGTTCAAACCGTGCGTGCGGATTTCCCGCACACGGCTTACCGGTGGTCGTTCAGGGCGCGGCAGTTGTGCTTTGTCGGGTAATGGACAGTTCCGAGCAGTTTGTGAAGCCCGAGGTCGTGGAAGGCCTTGCGAGTCCATCGACGCATTTCTCCGGCCCGCAGGTTCCGTCCTTTGCGACGACGCATCAGTTTGCGTAGCCGCATCCAGACGTAGCTGTCGACCTGATTGAATTTCGTCGATGCATTGCCGGTCGCGAAGTAGCCACCCCACCCGCGAATCACCGGATTGATCTTCGCGATCGTCTCGCGCAGATCACGGTGACACGCGGCATTCGGAGCAAGCTCCTTCACGCGTTGCTTTACCCGCTTGACGCTCGTCTTCGAGGGCCAGCGCTGAAGAAAATACACGCGCTTGCGCTCGTGTTCCCAGAGCTTGCCCGACATGCGTTTGTGCAGGTGACAGCCGAGGAAGTCGAAGCCTTGTTTGCCTTCGCTCAGATCCAGCTTCCTCGTCTTGTCGGGATGGAGTTCGAGACGGAGACGTTTGAAGACGAGCTTCACGCGCCGCTCCGCCTCGTCGACGTTCGCCTTCGTGTCACACACGATCACGAAGTCGTCCGCGTACCTCACCAGCGTGCCGATCTTGGCGCACTGTTTGGTCCACTGCTCGTCGAGGTATGCCAGGTAGATGTTCGACAGCAGCGGTGAGATCACGCCACCCTGCGGCGTACCGCTGAGCAACTTGGTCTCGCGCCCGTCTTCCATCACTCCGGCATCCATCCACATCCGGATCAAGCTCAGCACCCGACGGTCGCTCACCCGCAGCTGCACGCGCCTCATCAGGACATCGCGATCGATGCTCCCGAAGAAGTCACGGATATCGGCGTCAAACACATGGTTGCCCTTGCGCCCGGAACCGCGCAGACGAATCGCCTCCAATGCCTCGGTCGCCGAGCGACCAGGCCGAAAGCCGTACGAGCAGTCCTTGAAGTCCGCTTCGAAGATCGGCTCCAAGATCAGCTTCGCAGCGGTCTGCACCACGCGATCACGTACCGTCGGAATTCCCAGCGGTCGCCGTCCTCCATTTGCTTTCGGGATCCAGTGCCGCCGCACCGCCTGCGGTCGGTACCTTCCTGCGCGGAGCGTCTTCGATAATTCGTCCAAGAACGACTTCTCGCCTAACGCTCGGATGCTGTCGATCGTCTCGGCATCGACGCCCGCAGCACCCTTGTTCCGCTTCACTCGATCCCACGCCTTCTCGAGGACGTCACGCCTCCAGATGCGATCGTACAGCGCGTGGAATCGCCTACCTCCGTTACGCTTGGCCGCTGCCCCTAGACTCCGTTGTAACCGCGCGACGTTGTCGACCTTCAATCGAGGATCGGGGGAGTTGGGTCGTCCGTGGGAGGGGTTGCCTGCACCACTTGTTGCGACCATGCCCTTGTCGTTGCGGTTTCCGTCGTCATGACCACCCCAGGGACCCTTCCCTCCGACGGCGTTCTGCGGCGCCGTCATCACCAGTACTACGATCCCCTCGGACTTCCGCTGCACCGCTCGCGCTTGGCCTTCAGCCTGTTCGCTTCGCGTGCCCCTGACTTGAGGCCGTGCAGACGGATCTCCCGTGTTCCGTGCTTCTCCTTGGACACGTGCTGCGCTCCCTACCCCGCAGGAATCCTCGACCACCGTTTCGGACTGTATCGTCGAAGATGTTGCCTTCGCCGTGACATGATCGGCTCGGCTTCCTGTTAGTGGATCTGTCGAGGCTGCAAGCTTCACTTCATGTTGCGGCCCGCGTCCTTGCCTCCCGTTGTTCACGGGCTCCTGACGTCGCGCTTCGGCCTCCGCGATCTCTCGTGGCTCCGGCGACCTGCTACTCGGCGTTCCGATGCTTACCGAGGCGGGACTTGCACCCGCTGGAGAAGCGCAGCGTGACAGCTCCGGGTCTAGCGACCCGCCGTTGTCGTCACGGCGCACCATGCGCGCATCCTAGCCGCCTCGCACGCTCGTGTTCGCGTTTCGAGCGCTACTGTGCGGAACCCGACGCGGAGCTCCGCGCGGAACCCGCGGAGCTGCGCTGGGAGCCCTGCGCGGAACCCGCGGAGCCCTGCGAGGATCCTGCGGAGCCCTGCTCCGATCCTTGCGATGCCGAGCCCCCACTCTTCTGGCGCTCGACCATCGCCTTCCACTCGGCCTCGGTCAGCGTGTGCTTCAGCGTCTCGTAGTGCGGCGTCGCTGCACCAGACCCGTCGACGTTGCCGGGTTTCGGCATCAGGGCCTTCGCCTTGTCTTTGTCCTTGGCGCTGCCTCCGTCGAAGCCGGTGACGAAGCCCGACACCGCATCGGCGCACGGCCGCTGCACCACGATCAGCATCACCAGCAGCGAGGCGGTCAACGCGATCTTGATCAGGTGGCCTTTGCCGATCCTGAAGCCACCACCGCGCGGCAGCTTGGGGGCGACGTCGCCCTCGTCGGCGGCCTTGTTCCGCCGACTCCGCGCACGCGCGACGCGATCCTCGGCCCCGATGGGACCTTCGGGTTGTTCGGCGTCGTCGGCCACACCAGGGAGATACCTCACGGACGCTGCGGTTGCTACGTGGTTGTGGCCTGACGGAACCGTCCGATGGCAACCAGGCGAACACGCACCCTCCAGTTCCGGCTTTGTCGTTGAGGTCCGCTCGCGGTGACGCGCACGGTGGTCGAGGCCGCGTGCAGCCGGCGGTACCTGTCGAGCATCGCGATCATCACCAGCCCGAGCCCACTCGGATCGATCGTTGGCGCTGGCGCTTGGGATCCTGTCGGCTGAAATGTGCCGGAGGTCCCGGTACGCACCGCGGGTCGAGGAGGCCGAAGTCCAATCGAACCGTTCACACCGTCGGCTCACGCCGTCACCTGCAGTGGTTGTCGACCTCGATCGGTTGGGCGACCAGAGTCTCGATGTCCGCCAAGTACTGGCCGACGTCTGCGTCGTATCCCGTCTCGCCGCACAGGGGCCTCTTGTCTCTCGAGACCGTCTCGAACCGGGAGGTGATCCCGACGATCGACAAGGTGCCGTCGAGTTGTTGGAAAGAGGGCCCGCCGGAATCACCGCGGCAGATCTTTCGCGGCTTTCCTGTGGGTGTTGACGAGGAGTAGGAGAACACGCCCGCTGCTTGCTGTTGATCGCGATACCGGAAGATGGTCGTCGCCTTGAGACCTGGAAGGATCGGTTCATCCTCCTTGCCTCGCTTCCGGAAGTAGCCAAAGCCAACCTTGATCAACGGGTGCTCGGGAGAGACTGCTCGGAGCGAGCCGAGGCCGGCCACCGAAGCGAGCGGGAGATCCTGCTCGAGGTACGCCACGGCCAGGTCAGCCGCGCAACTCTGACGGGGGCGCCACCCTCGATGACATCGCCACGACTCGAGCTTGAATGCGCCCCAGTCGCTCCACACCAC
>JANNBP010000042.1:0-7817 GCA_031385555.1 Deltaproteobacteria bacterium
TCAGCATGGTGGTGGGGTTCTTGACCATGAAGCGCCCTGCAGACCGGAGCGCAGCGCGAAGCGGGAGTGCCATCGAGCGATCCTATAGCGCACGGCTTCACTGCCGGGGCTGCTGAAGTCGCTCAAAACACGATGATTCGCAGCGGCGTGGCGAGCACCGCCCCGGCAACCGGCGAGCCATCGACGATGGTGCCGAACACGAACCCCTGCCCCGGAAGTACGACGCGGCGCAGCGGATTCCCGGTCTTCGGATCGAGGACGAGGATCTCGCGTTGTGCGGGTCCCGAGACGACGGTGATCGGGCTGCCGGCAGGCCCGCGTGCGGGAGAGACCGAGACCGGCGCGGCGAGGCCGTAGTCGTTGCGCGCGCGCAGGGCGCCGGTGCGCTCGTACAGCGTGTACTGCCAGCTGTCACCGAGGGCCGGTGGTGCCGGGATCGGGATCCACAGATCGGGCGCCTCGGGATTGCGTCCGGTCGGATCGAACTGGCCGGGCCTCAGGGGAACCCGAACCGGAGGTGGGCCCACGGGGATCCCCGGGATCACGCCGCCGACGGTCTCGCCGGTGACCAGCTCGCCCGCGGCGCGCCAGACCAGGCCGAGGCCGGGCAGCGGCGTGATCGCGGCGGTGGCGAGGTCGACGCGATAGGCATCGCCGTCGTCGAGGGAGACCAGCACGCCCTCGCCGGAGGCAGCGAGCGAGGCCACGACACCATCGACGGCGAGCGACCACACGGCGACCAGCGACGCGTTGGGAATGCGCGCGATCAGGCGACCTCGCTCGTAGGTGACCAGCCACGTCTGATGCTCGGTGCCGACCGGTGTGGTGATGGCGGCCGCGCGCACGCGAGCGCCGTCGGGGCTGGCGATCCGGCCGACGATGCTGCCGGTCTGGGCGTCGAGCACCGTCAAGCGATCGGCGTGATAGGCGAGCACGGCTGAGCCGGCGGCATCGATCGCGTCGATCCGATCGAGGGTGCGTTCCCACGTCTGTGTTCCGTCGCGGCCGGTGGCGCGGATCGTCGCCTCGAGACCCTGCGTGGCGCACGCGACGATGCCGTCCGCCAGCACGAGCCCGATCGCTCGGCCGGGTCCACAGCCGTCGGTGCGTTGCCAGGTCCAGGATCTCGTCGAGAGATCCGCGCGCGCGATCGGTGAAGGAGCCGATGTCTCGGTCTCGAGCGCTGCGGTGTAGATAGCGGTGGGCTCGCGTGGATCGATCGCGATCCCGGTCACCCCGGATTTTCCGGTGTCGGGCTTCTCGATCGGCGTGCCGGTGATCTCGGCGACGGCGGGCAGATCGCGAAGCTCGGCAGCCAGGGCGACGCCCGCGCGGCGAGGTGGAATCCGGACGACGCGATCGGGTCTCGGTGGGATCGAGATCCTGCGCGCCCCCGACGCCACGATCGCCGTGTTGCCGAGCACGGCATGGGAGGACGCGAGCGGGACGTACGCGATCACGCCCGTGCGATCGAGGACGACGGCCGTGAGCGGGGTGGCGCGAACGAGCCGGCGATCGCCGCGCGCGTCGAGGAGCTCGCCGAGGATCGGCAACGCGAGCCCTTCACCGGCGGCACTCAGGTCGCGCGGCCAGCGCGTCACCAGGCCGGCGGCGGAGACATCGAGCTGATCTCCGTCGCGCGCGGCCCACCAGCCACGCACCTGCTCGATCGTCCCGGTGAGCTTGCCGGTCGTGCGCGCGATCGCTCGCAGCGTGCGGGGGCGGGGCGTGGGGACGAGTTGTGGTTTCTCGCTGGGCCGGGTCGCGACGAGGATCGACTCGCCGCACTCGATCGTCTCGATCTCGAGGGTCGAAGGCTTCGGTGCCACCGGGGTCGGCGCGGGTGCGGGCGTGCCGGGGCGACGAACGGGCAGTCGGCGCGGTGGATTGACCGGAGCCGTCGGTGGCGCGATCGGTTGCGGCACGCGCACGAACGGCACCTGCCAGGTGATCGCCTGCTTGCCCTTGACGTCGGCGATGCGTTGCAACTGATCGCCGGTGTACGCGAGCAGCTCCGCTTCGCAGCTCGCGACGATGCGGTCGACGCCGGCGGGCAACCTGACGCGAAGGAGCTCCTTGCCGTCATCGGCGCCGATCACGACGACGTCGCGGTCTTTGCCGACGACGATTCGTGCGCCCGTGATCACGACGAGGGGTTGATCGCTCTGCCACTTCGGCTTGCCGTCGAGGCCGATGCCGCGCACGCCCTTCACGCCGCCGCACACGATCGTCTGCGCGGTCACGCCGATCACCGGTTCGAGGCACGCGGTGCTGTGTCGCCAGAGATGTTTGCCGCTGTCGATCTCGACGACCTCGATCGCGGGTTGGATCCCCTCGAGGCCGTAGACCACGGCCCTCGCCGGCTCGCCTCGAACCGCCCACGGGATCGCATCGCGCAGCGGCACCTTCGCGTCGCCGGTGATGCCGAGCGCCTTCACCGCCTGCGGTGCTTGGCCCCGTCCGAACCGGCCCTTCAGCGGACCGAGCTGCCAGTCCGGATACGCGGGTGCGTAGACCCACGAAGGTGGCGGTTCCCCCGATGGTGGCTCGGCCTCCGTGCAGCTCGTGACGAGCACGAGGAGAGCCAGCGATCGCACCGCGGCGACGGTATCACGAGCGAATGCCCGAGCTTCAACTACGAGGAGATCCGCGCGGCGCCATCCCACGGATCACCACTCGCCGCGGGAAAGTCGAACCACAAGCGCGCGCTCGCGACATCGCACATATGCGCGAGCGCCGCGAGCGGCCCCATGCTGCGCTGCTTGTTCGTGTAGTCGGCGAGCTCGCCTTCGGCGTACTTGAGGCCGTTCTCGTGCTCGGCGGTCAGCGCGATGCCGTAGCTCGCGAGCATCTTCATGCGGAACTGCTGATGCGCCTCCTTGCCCTGCATGTCGGCCTTGTGATGCAGCTGCCCGTCCGCGCCGAGCTCGTACTTCCACGGCTTCTCGATGTCGTGCAAGAACACGACGAGCAAGAGGTCCGACAACGTGAACGGCAGCGGCCGCTTGGTCGAGAGTTGCTCGTAGAGCACGACCGCGATGTTCATCACCTCGCACACGTGATCGAGATAGCCGCCGCGCCACGCCTGATGGTTGTGCGTCGAGCCCTGCACCGTCGCGAACAGCTCGCGATGCTCGGCGAGGATGCGCGCGCAGGCTGCGCCATTCGGGTTGTCGATCCGGCGCACCAGGTCGTCGACGCTCTCGTAGCCCATGGAGGGATGATGCCTGACAGCGTAGGTCCAGGCGGAGAATCAGCGCGCAGCAGCAAGCTTTCGCGGCGAGCGCTTGCTCGAGCTCGAGCACCGTCTCACTACTCGACGCGTTAGGTTCCACCCAGCGTAGGCGGTATGCTTCGCACCAGATGGACTTCGAGCTGACCCGAAAGGTTCTCGCGGCGCTCGAACGAGAGCAGGCGGAATACATCGTGTTCGGCGCGGTCGCGCTGGCCCTCCATGGAATCCCACGTGCGACCGAGGACCTCGACTTGTTCATCGCTCCAACCCGCGACAACGTGGAGAGGGTCAAGGCGGCACTGCGATCCGTGTTCGACGATCCCAGCATCGACGAGATCACCGCCGATGACCTGCTGGGTGAATACCCCGCGATCCAGTACGTGCCACCCGCCGGGCCGTTCCATATCGACCTGTTGACTCGGCTCGGGGAAGTGTACTCGTACGCATCTCTCGAGGCCGAGCGTGTCGACTACGACGGCGTGACTGTCACCGTGGTGACTCCTGATCAGCTGTTTCAGATGAAACGCTCGACCGTGCGTACGAAAGACAAGGCGGATGCGGAACGGATCGCGCTCGAGTTTGGCTTCGAGGAGGACTGATGGGGGTCAAGAAATTTCGAGACGTGTCCGAGATCAAGGATGCCCGATTCAAACCGGGCAGCCCCGAGCTGTTCGCGGCGTGGCGCCACACGTGGGCGACATCGGATCGGATGTGTTCGTTGTCGTTTCCGCCCGGCGTCTACAAACACCGGTCGATCGAGGACGCCGAGCGCCTCCGACGGACCTGGGAACGCGCGAACTTCCTCGCGCACCGCGCGCGCATGGTCGCGAAGAAACCGGGCTGAGCGCTCCCGGTTCGGGCCAGCCGAGCTTGGTCGCGAGCGCACGCTCGAGCTCGGTCAGCGCGTTGCTGCCTGTCGACCAACTCCATCAGCAGCTCGAGCTGAGCGTGCTGCGCGAGCTTTCGCAGCGGGTCTCTGATGGCCACGTAGCGATGCTTTGCGACGAGCGAGGTTGACACCGAATACGAGTCGAGCGAAGGACGCGAGGCAGACGAAGAACCAACTGCGTCGTTGGGCCAAGCCTCTAAACCTAGCAGGAATCACGATCTAGCGATTTGTGGATGCTTGGCGATTTGAGCACCAAGCCTGAAACCCGGACGCGATGTCCGGGTTTCGGACGAGCGGCTAGACGCGCTCGATGATCGTGGCGATACCCATGCCGCCACCGATGCACAGCGTGATCAGCGCCGTCGACTTGCCGGTCCGCTCGAGCTCGTCGAGCGCCGTACCGAGCAGGATCGCGCCGGTCGCACCGAGCGGGTGACCGAGGGCGATCGCGCCGCCGTTGACGTTGATCCGCTCGGGGTCGATGCCGAGCACCTTCGCGGTCTGCATCGGCACCGTGGCGAACGCCTCGTTGATCTCCCACAGGTCGATGTCGGAGACCTTCATGCCGGCCCTCGCGAGGGCCTTGCTCGACGCCGGTGCCGGCGCCGTCAGCATGATCACCGGCTCCGAGCCGATGGTGGCCATCGCGCGGATGCGAGCGCGCGGCTTGAGGCCCGCCTTGGTGCCCCACTCCTTGGAGCCCATCAGCACCGTGGCCGCACCGTCGACGATGCCCGACGAGTTACCGCCGGTGTGGACGTGCTCGATCTTCTTGGTGTCGGGATAGCCGAGCAGCGCGAGCTGATCGAACGTCTCCTGCTTCGGGCCGACCGCCGTGCCGCCCATCTGCTCGAACGCTGCCTTGAGACCGGCGAGGCCTTCGAGGGTGGTGTCGGCGCGCGGGTGCTCGTCGGTCGCGAGGGCGACCGTGCCATCCGCGTTCTTGACCGCGAACAGGCCGTTCGCGAACCGCTTCTCCTCGATCGCGCGTGCCGCCTTCTGCTGACTCGACAGCGCGAACTTGTCGACATCGGCGCGCGAGAACCCTTCGCGCGTCGCGATCAGGTCGGCCGAGATGCCCTGCGGCACCAGGAACAGCCGCTCGCGCAGCTTCAGGTTGTGGCCGTCGAGCATCGCGTCGTCGCTGCCCATCGGCACGCGCGACATCGACTCGACGCCGCCACCGATGCCGGCATCGATGAAGCCCGCGCCGATCTTCGACGCGATCGAGTTCACCGCCTCGAGACCCGAGCCGCAGAACCGGTTGATCGTGAAGCCGGTGACCGTCTCCGGCCACTGCGCCGCGATCAGGGCGACGCGCGCGATGCACGCGCCCTGCTCCTTGACCTGGGTGACGCAACCGATGGCGAGATCATCGACGAGGGTCTTGTCGAGCTTCCTGCGCTCGGCCATGTGGTTCAGCGTCTGCGCGAGCAGCTCCTGCGGATGGATTTCCTGAAGTCCGCCCTTCGCGGTCTTGCTCGGCTTGCGGCCACGCGGGGTGCGGAGTGCGTCGTAAATGAAAACGTCAGCCATCGGAGTCCTCCAGGTAGATGGTCGGAAGATGGCCGGGATCGCTAGAGCTTGCAACCTGCCCCAGCAGCCCGTTGCTCGAGCTCACTGCGTGTCTGATCGCAGACTTGCGTCATCCGTCTGACCGTATCGGGCGATAGCCGGTTCGTCGGCAGCGCCCAGTCGGCCGCCTCGGTGCCGATCTGGATCCGGGTGACCAGCGGCATGTACTCGCAGCCCAGCACCTTGGCCAGGATCTGGTGGTAATCGTCGCACGCCGGGATCCCGGTCTGGATCGCCGCCACCTTCGCGGTGAGCTCCGCGAGCTCGGTGCGATCGCCGTAGCCGCTGCCGCCGCCGAGCGCGGTGAACAGCTTGTCGCGATCACCGTTGTCGAGTAGCCCGGCACAGTTGCCGAGCTCGTCGACGCCCATCCGCGCGAAGCAATCGATCGCCTGCGCGGGCCAGCGATCCTCGAGGCAGCGCGCCGTCATCGGCCCGAGCAACTCCTGATCGGGGAGGCGCACGTTCTTGGTGCCACGCTCGAGCCCGATGGCGGCGTCGGTGCAGGTGTGCGTGGGTTGCGCTGGCACCGGAGGGGCGGGTGGCGGCGCGCTGCTCGACCAGCATGCAGAGACGAGCAGCAAGCCGGCGACGCGCATCGCGTAGGTATACCAGCACCCGCCGCTCAGAGCCGGCGCTGGATCGCGCGTGCGAACCGCGCTGCCGCGGGCGGCTCCTGCGCGAGGAACATCAGCGGCTCGAACACCTCGAGCTCCATCAGCAAGAACTGCCCGTCCACGATCACGCCATCGACGCGGGCGTACGTCGGCAGCGAGGGAGCTCCATCGAGACATGCGCGAGCAGCGGCGATCGTGGCCTCGGCCACCTCGATCCGTTCGGTCGTACCACCGTGCTGGAACTGCACGCGGTAGTCGCCGGCCTTGGGCCGCTTGCAGACCGCGTGACTGAATTCACCGTCGAAGAACAGCAGCGACAGCTCGCCGTTCGCGATCTCGGGGACGAACGGTTGGATCAGCAGGCCGCGGTCGACGAGCGTGGTCGCGATCACCTCGCGATGCTGCTCGAGGTCGGCGACGCGAACGCGATGCGTGGCGTAGGCTCCGCCGGAGATCGTCGGCTTGATCACGAGCTCGTCCCACCCGCGGGCTCGCGCGAGCGCCGCGAGATCGGGAGACCTCCCGGCCGCCACGCTGATCGTCGGCACGATCGGGATGCCGGACGCTGCGAGGTCTTCGAGGTAGCGCTTGTCGAAGTTCCACACCAGGATCTCGGCCGCGTTGCACATCCGCACGCCACTCGCGATCCGAGCCTCCAGCCACGCGCGGAACTCGGCGAGGCGAATGAAGTAGTCCCACGGCGAGCGAACCACCAGCGCCTCGAAGCTCTGCCAGTCGATCTCGGAGTCACTCCACACCGCGGGTCTCGAGTCGATGCCCAGCCCGCGGAGCGCGGACGCGAGGAGCCGATCATCGTCGTGCAGCTCGGGAAGCGCCGGGTACGTGATCAGGGCGATCATGAGCGCAACCTACCCGATGCGAGGAGCGCCGCCGTCCGGCGCGCCGGCGTCCAAAAAAGACCGCCCGTGCGTGCCGCCCGATGATGAGGATGGGCAACACGCACGGGCGGGCAAAGACAGCGCGGCACAGGAGCAAACCGCGGGCCGGCGCGTAACCTGTCGCGATCGCACTTCGCGTGGTCGGATCTCCGGTGCATCGGCACCCCGAATGCCCACGACCGACCGCACACCCGGACGAGCGAACGCCGGTCGACGCGCCGGATCGCCCACACCCACGAGTTACCCTGGTTCGATGGCGGAGACAGCGAAACCCGACAAGCCCCGACCGACGTGCACCGTGTGCGACGGCAAGAAGTGGAAGCGCGAGGTCGTGCGGCTCTACGACGAGAAGGCCGCGCAGAAGAAGCCGCTCGTCATGCTGACCTGCACCAGGTGCAGCCACGCGCTGATGTTCAACGGGATGTCGAACCTGTTCGATCTCAGCTAGCGGGCGGTCGCTTGATCTGGGACGACAGCATCCCGGCGCGCACGATCGACATGATGCCGACGACCAGCACGATCACGCCGAGCAACAGGCTCAGGAGCATGAGGAACGGCCCCGCGACCGTCAGCCCGATGCCCGTTGCCATGTAGTTGCGCAG
>JANNBP010000067.1:0-10552 GCA_031385555.1 Deltaproteobacteria bacterium
GTCCCGTCTGCAACCGCGCGATCGGCAGGCTGCGCGGATCGAGCTGGAGCACGGCGGTTCGTCCGACCCACACGAGTGCGACGTCGAGCTCGATGATCGTGGGCTCGACACGGACGACTACCACCGACGGCTTCACGATGACGACCGGCTCGACGACCACCGGCGGTTCGGGCGTCGCGACTTGTCGAGGTTCAGGCTCGCTTGGTGGAGGAGGCGCCACAGGCGGCGCGGGGACTTGCTCGACGGCGAAGCGTGGCTCGGAGCGACCTCCACCACACAAGCTCGATCCATGCGCGCGACCGACGCGAAACAGCAGTCCACCCGTCAGGCGCTCACCCGCGAAGTCCTGCCGCACCCACACCCCCGTCTCGACGCAGCCGAGCGTGATGCCGAGCTCGCCGTGCCACAACGCCTGGACCTTGCCGCCTTCGTCGCCCGCGACCCACGCCGCACCGAGCTGCGCCTGCGCATACGCGACGTGCCACCAATGAATGCGCGGTCCGCTGAGCACGGACCACTGACCACCCTCGAGCCCGGTCAGCTTGCGATCGTCGGACATCCCGAACAGAAACCCGAGCGCGGTCTCCCATCCGAGGCGCTCGCGACGGAACCCGAGCGAGGCGTCGAACCCGAGCGAGACCGCCGGCATGCCGAGGAAGCCGACGCGCAACGACGGTGGATTCGCGCGCGGCGGTGCCCCGCCGAGGTTCCTCGGCTCGCGGATGCCGAGCTCGAAGCCGAGCTTGAGGCTGCCGACGACATGTTGTTGCGGCGAGTCGCCAAGCGATCGCTCGTACGCGAGCTCGAGCCCGGAGGTCAACGCGCTCCTCGGCGTCACCCACGCGCCGAAGTCGTGACCGATCGCGAGCCGTGCGACCGGTTCACCGCCGGTGTCGCGCGCCGCCCAACCAGCGCCGGCGCCGAGCGTCCATGCACTGCGCGTGACCTCGTCGGCGAACCAGCGGTAGCGCGCGATCGCGAACAGGTTGTGACCGATCGTCGTGGTCGCCATGCGATCGCCCGCGAGCCCGGTCCCCATCAGCTCGTAGCGCCCGCCGAGCTGCCAGCTCCGCGTCATGGCGGCGAGCAACTCGTGACCCCACGCGTGGCTACCGCCCGAGGTTCCGTCGCCGAGCGAGAGGCCCGTGGTCCAGTCCGTCGAGTAGGCGATCGGCGCTCCACCGCGCGCGATCGCGGGACGGCAGGTGATCGCCGCACCGGGCTCACCACGGAGCGGTCCTTCGCAGCGCGGCAGCGTGCGCAGCGAGGCCACGGACACGCCCTTGGGCCAGCCATCGGCACCGACGGGATCGAACTCCGCGCGCGCGACCGGTGCGAACAACACGACCGCGATCGCGGCGACCCAACGAACCATGAATGCCGCGTCAGCAAGGCACATGCCGCGACCTATCCCCTTGGAATCGAGGCGGGAGCCACGTTGACTGTCAACGCGCTGATGCGGGGCAGGAACGCCACGACAACGACACGAACGTCACGACCTCCCGGCAAACGCTGACGACCGATCGCGCAACGTCCCGAGAACACGTGTGGCCCGACCGGCACGGCCTCTGCTGTAAGAGCACGCAGATGCGCTCGTCCTTGCTCCTAGTTCCCTTCGTTCTCACGGCCTGCGTCGAGGGTGACGTGGCGTTGTTCGGGTGTCCCGACGACGAGGTCTGTTCACCCGACGCGCCCGACGGCCTCGGCTTCTTCGGTGCCGAGCTCGCCGGCGATCTGTCGCTGCAACCGGTCGCGACCGCGCTCGGCGGCACGCAGTCGGTGACGCTGAAGAAGAAGGTCGGCGATCAGTTCTTCACGCTGTCGACCTCGTATGTCGCGAGCGGTGGCTCGGTGCTCGACATCGAGTCGACGGAAGGACCGGTCGTGACGTTCCGCGCCACCGGCGAAGCGAGCAGCGGCACCCTCGTGATCCGCGACGTCGACGATCAGTTGCTCGACCGCAAGAGCTATCCGGTGCATCCGCTCGCGCGGATCGACGTGGTGCCCGAGCACATCGAAGGCACCGACCTGCCCTTCGCCTTCCTCGCCGGCGACGTGCGGCTCGGCATCGGGCTGCACTCGGCGCCGAACGCGGATGGCTTCGAGACCCGGCTCGTCGACGAAGCGATGCTGATCACGCACCCGGGCACGCGTGTCGCTTGGGATCTGATCGAGATCGCGGAGGTGGCGCCGGGTCCGCTGTCGTTCACCGTCGCGGCTGCCGGTCAGGATCCCGTGGTCGTCGACGCCTTGATCGTCCCCGCCGTCGAGCAGCTCGTCGATCACCCCGACGAGGCGGGCTACGCCGCCAACGCGTCCAACACGCTGTGCTTCGACGCGGTCTCCGCGGAGCACCACGTCGCGGGGCTGACGTGGACGGTCGCGAGCGACAACGGCACCGTCGAGCCGTTCCTCAGCACCAACTGCTTCTTCGTCACGCCGGCGATCGAGGGCGCAGTCACCATCACCGCGCAGGCCGGTGGGGTGACCGAGGCCGTCTCGTACGCGGTGGCCGCCGCGCAGAGCAAGCCGCGGCTGTTCAGCCGGCCGCGCAGCACGCCCGAAGGTGTTATTGCGGCAGCGTCATCGTCACGCTGAGCCCACCGCCCTTCCTCAGGAGAACGGGAGCAGCGCCTGCTCATCCCGGCGTCGCGATCCAAACCCTCGATCGACACCGCGTTCGGCTGCTTCGTTACCTTCAACGTGACCTCGGATGGCGACGAGCCGGACTCGTGCGCGTTGCGGATGAAATTGACCAGCGCCTCCACCGGCTGGGCGGCATCAAAGGCGTGCCGGTGGATGTCCGCGTGACGTGGCAGCACTCGGCAGCGTTCGCGCATGCCACAGTTGACCGGCGCGCACGGGAGACGTTTCTGGTCTGCTTGCCCGCCATGCGTCTGGCAGCCATCGCGATCGCGTGCGCGGCGTGTGGTGGACGGCTGCCGATCGCGCCGCCGTCGCCGATCCCGCTCGACGATGTCGTCGTCCGGCTCGACCAGCGGGTCGCGCCACCCGACCCGTCCTGGCTGTTGAAGCCACGCTGGCAGCACATCCGCGACTACGACATCTACGAACCGACGACCGCGAACGATGCGACGCCGCTCGCGATCCTAATCCACGACGCGGGTGGTCACCGCCGCGAACTCGGACCGCTCGCCCGTCATCTCGCGAAGTATGGCGTACGCGCGGTCGTGCCTGCCATCGACTACGACGATCCGAGTGCGTACTGGGTGCTCGACACGATCTCGCTGCACAGGCGCGCGATCCAGCCCGAGGCGCTGGGCGATCGGCGTCCACCAACCGTGTATGTCGGCCACGGCGCTGGTGGGTACGTCGCGGCGCAACTCTCGGTGCAGAGCAATAATCGCGTCATCGGTGGGATCGCGATCGCGCCGGCCACGCCCCCGGGCGTCGATGCGAAGTCGATCGGCTATGCAGGCGACGATCACACGCGCACGGTCCAGCTCGACGTCGCACACCCGACGGGGCATTGTATTGCGGATGCGAGCGACATCTCGTTTCGCATGATCCGCAACTACCGCACGCGTGCGGTCCTCGCCGGGACGAGCTACTGCAGCGTGCTCGGCGAAGCGAGATGCGCGGCGCGGTGCGGCGGCACGCAAGCCACGGCATCCGCCGCCGCGTTCGAAGCAGTCGCGCGCGTGGTCACCGCGTGGACGAAGAACGGCACCGCTTCGGAGCGAGACCTGCTGGCGGCCACCCCGACCATCAAGGGCATCTCGCAGAAGCCAGGCGACGTGGGCAGCGAAGAGTGGGCGATGCCGGGACTGTTCGGCGAACTCGGCGGCGCGGCGCGCGAAGGCAGCGTGCATGGCGCGCATCTCGCTCTCGGGATTCGCCTCGACTACCACCCGGTGCCGAACTCGGATTCTCCGCGGGTGCCGAAGTTCGCTCGGCAGTACCGCGTGCAGCGCTGGGGCGTCGGCGGCTACGGCGAGGCAGCGTGGCAACACGACGACCTCGACAACGACGACCTGCGCCTGGCGGCGGGGTTCGCTCTCGCGCGGGCGACGGGCAAATCGCACTTCGCGCTCGGGCTAGGTGCAAACGTGTTATTCGGCGAGCATGGCATCACGGTCGGCGCCGACGCGACGGTGCACATGACGCCCTTCTTCGCGGTACGCGCCGGCTGGACGCTCGACGATCCACGCGCGGTCCACGCCACGTTCATGGTCACGGTTCCTCCGACGGTTCTTGCGATCCTGATTCCGCTCTTGATGTGAGCTGGTTCGGCCTTGCCGAGCATCCGCCGCGTCATGCCGGGCTCGCGATGTCGAAAGCACCAGATGAAGCAGCGACTGATCCGCTGGATCATCGCACTCCCCGACTCGACACCCGGTCCGTTGGCGATCGACGTGTCCGCCGCCGATCCCCCGTCGGCGAGACCTCGCCGGCGAGGGGGTTATTGCGGCAGCGTCATCGTCACGCTGAGCCCACCACCCGGACGGTTCGCGAGCGACACCTTGCCGCCGTGGGCCTCGGCGATCTCGCGAACCAGCGCGAGCCCGAGGCCGGTGCCGCCCTTCTTGGTCGAGTAGAACGGGAGCAGCGCCTGGGCGAGCACCGTCTCGGTCATCCCGGCGCCGCGATCCGAGACCTCGATCGAGATCGCGATCGGCTGCTTGGTCGCCTTGAACGTGACCTCGGTCGGCGGCGATCCCGACTCGTGCGCGTTGCGGATCAAGTTGACCAGCGCCTGCTCGAGCTGCGCGGCATCGAAGCGGGCCGGTGCCTCGGGCAGCGCGATGACCTCGAACGCGAGCTGGCCACGCAACCGATCCACCAGCTCCTTCCACACGACGGTCTCGACCCGCGGGGTCGGCAACTTCGCGAACTTCGCGTAGCCCTGGATGAACTGCTCGAGGTGCTTCGCGCGCTCGGCGATCGTCGTGAAGATCTTCGCGAGCTGCTCGTGCTTGCCGAGCTTGAGTAACTCGCCGCCCGAGTGCGCGAGCGACGCGACCGGCGCCAGCGAGTTGTTGAGCTCGTGGGAGATCACGCGGATGACCTTCTTCCACGTCCGGACTTCCTGGCGGTGAAGCTCGACGGTGAGCTGCCTCAGGACGAACAGCTCGTGCTGCCGGCCGTTGAGCCGGAAGCCGCTGCGGGCGAGGTAGAAGATGTCCTCCTCGCTGCCGTCTCCCTGATCATGCTCGACGGTGAACAGCCCGTCGCCGCCGCGTGCGATCGCCTCGCGCAGCGACTCGGGAGCCTTGTCGAGCAGATCGCCGAGCTTGACGCCCTCGAGCCGGCGACCGCTACCGAGGAGCTGGCGCGCGGACAGGTTGCCGTAGACGACGTGGCCACCCGGATCGCAGAGCAGCATCGCGACCGGCGTGTTCTGCACCATGGTGTCGAGCAACAGCTCGCGCTGGACGAGGGCCTCGCGCTGCTTGCGCAGGGTGTCGCCGAGCGCGTTGTGGGCGTCGACCAGCTCGCCGAGCTCGTCGTTCCTGTTCCATGCGAGGGAGAATGCGAAGTCGCCGTCGCGATAGCTGGTGACGGTGCCCGAGAGTGCGCGGTACATCGCGGATTGCGGGGCAAGTGCGCGCGAAAGCGCAGAGATGGTGAGTGGCAGCGCGATGCCGAACACAATCCCACCCGCCAGCCACGAATCGTGGAGCCATTCGTCGAGCTGGATCGTCGTCGCGACTGCGCCCGCGATCAGCAGGCTCACGACCAGCGTGAGCCTCCAGAGCAACGAGCTTCGACGGCGTGACATGACAGGGTGATTCAGAGGGTCGCCAACACGCCAACCTTCGCCAACGCGCGCCAAAGGATCATACAGGGGGAGTCCGCATCGAACCCGGTGGTACGCGCGATCGCGCCGAACGCCCGCCGCGAGGATCGAGCGACCCCTCGGCGAAGGTTGGCGAATCTCGGCGTGTTGGCGACCCTCCGACCACGTGCGGGAGAGCGCCTCCTGTAGCGGTCATCAAGGACGCGAATCGCAGCAAAGCGATCAGTCTCTCGGAATCCCGAGCTTCTCCATTCGACGATACAGCGCCTGTCTCGAGAGCCCGAGCTCCGCGGCCGCTTGCGCGATCACCCCACCTGCCCGATTCAGCGCCGCTTCCACCGTCGGCCGATCGAGCTCGTCCACCTGCGCCGGTGCCGCCGACGGCAACGCGAGATCCACGACGCTGATCTCGGCGCTCGGTGCCAGCAGCGCCGCCCGCTGCAGCGTGTTCTTGAGCTCGCGCACGTTGCCCGGCCACGGATGCCGCTTGAGCGCGTTGCGCGCCTCCGTCGACAGCTTCTTGTCGGCCGGCAGGAAGTACGTCGCGAGCGCGAGGATGTCGTCGGGGCGCTCGGCGAGCGGCGGGATCCGGACCTCGATCGTGTTGAGCCGGTAGTAGAGATCCTCGCGGAACGTGCCGGCACGCATCATCGCCGCGACATCCGCGTTGGTCGCGCTGATCACGCGGACCTTGACCTGCCGCTCCTTGTTCGAGCCCAGCCGTTCGAACCGACCGGTCTCGAGCACGCGCAGCAGCTTCATCTGCCCGGCTTGCGAGAGGTTGCCGATCTCGTCGAGGAACAGCGTGCCGCCATCGGCGGACTCGAACTTGCCCTCGCGCGCCTTGGTCGCGCCCGTGTACGCGCCGACCTCCGCGCCGAACAGCTCGGCCTCGATCAGCTCCGACGGTAGCGCCCCGCAGTTGAGCGTGACGAACGGCCCGGACTTCACCGTCGAGTTCGCCTGGATGATCTCGGCGACCTTCTCCTTGCCCGTACCGTTCGGGCCGGTGATCAGGACCGGGACGTCGGCGCGTGCGACCTGACACGCGAGGGCGATCACGCGCTCCATCGCCGGATCGGCGAACACGCACTCGCGCAGGTCGTAGCGCTGCTCCAGCTCGGTGCGGCGGCGGTGGTCACCGGCCTTGCGACGCGCGAGCTCGCGCCGCGTCTCGGCGAGCTCGAGGAGGTTCGACACGGTCGCGAGCAGCTTGGTGTCGTCCCACGGCTTCTGCAGGTAGTCCGCGGCGCCGGCCTTGACCAATTCGACGGCGGACTCGAGCTGCGTCCACGCGGTCATCAGGATCACCGGCAGATCGGGAAACCGCGCGCGGATCGCGTGGAACAGCCTCACGCCTTCCTCTCCCGACGTGGTGTCGGCGCGAAAGTTCATGTCCTGGAGCACGACATCGACATGCTCGCGCGCGAGGACCTCGAGCCCGGCCTGCGGTGATTCGGCGGAGAACGTCCGCACGTCGCGCAGCGAGAACAACACCTCGAGCGCCGTCGTGATGGCGGGGTTGTCGTCGATCACGAGGACGGTGGACACGCCGGCGACCCTACACGCTCCGCGTCGCGATCGCAGGCGGGATGCCGGCGGCGCGCAAGGCGGGACCGAGGACCGCGATCTGACCGAGGGACCACAGCAGCAGGGCGCCGAGCGGCAGGAACTCTCCCGGCAGGCGCGGCACGTTGTACTTGTCCATCAGCCAGAGGTTGATGCCATACGCGAGCACCATGCCAAGGACGATGCCGATCGTCGCCAGGATGAAGTTCTCGACCTGGAAATAGTGAACGATGTCCCGCTTGGTCGCGCCGAGTGCGCGGCGGATGCCGATCTGCCGCGTCCGCTGCTGGACCCAGAAGCTCGCGAGGCCGACGACCCCGAGCGCCGTGATCACGAGGAGTGCCGCCGAGACGCCGAACAGCAGGTATGCCATCGAGCGATCCTTGCGGAAGAACTTCTCGCGGATCTCGGAGAAGTGCTGGTGCTCGAGGACGATCCGGTTCGGGTTGACGCGCGTCAGCGTCGAGTCGATCGCCGCGAGTACGCCGTTCGCCTGCGCCGGGTCGACGCGGATCAGGTAGTTACCGCCGACGTTGAACGGCGTGTCGATCGGTAGGAACGCGGCGATCGCGGCGTCCCCGGCACCACCGCCGCCCTCGTTCGGGCGTGCGATCAGGTCGACGACGCCGACCACGGTGTGCGGATCGTCGCCCCACAGGTAGAGCTTCTTGCCGAGCGGATTCTCGCCCGGCCAGAACCGCTCGCCGGCGCCCTTGGTGATGATGATCGACGCGATCTTCGCCTTGTTCGTCTGCGCCGCCTTGAGCTCGACGTACTCCTCGGGCTTGAAGTCGCGCCCGGCGATCAGCGTGACGCCGAGCGTCTCGAGCAGATCGGGGCTGCCCATGTAGGTCGCGGCGTTGACGCCGTTGGGGTCGTTCTGGATCAACGACATGTCGCTGTTCCACGACGAGTTGCCGAACGGCACCATGTTCGTCGTCGCCGCCGACGTGACGCCCGGCATCGCGCGGATCGCCGCGAGGTCCTGCAGGGTCACCGCGGCCGCGTCGTCGGTCTGGCCGATGCCGGCGAGCTGGACGCGGAGGAGCTCTTCCTCGACGACCCCGCTCCGACGATCCATGCGCGCGAGCCGGTCCTTGATCACGAACACCGCGTTGCAGACGATCGCGCAGGTCACCGCGATCTCGAGGATGATCAGCGCCGCGGCGGTGCGGTGCCGGCGCAGGGTGTGGAGGATGGGGATGATGTGCATGGGAGTCCTCAGTGCGACTTGAGCTGGATCGCAGGGGTGATCTGGCAGCCGCGCCACGCCGGCAGAAGACCGGCGAACAGCGACGAGGCGATCGAGAGAACAAACGTGGTGGCGAGCATCGACGAGTCGAGCGTGGCGAGCTCGGCGTAGTCGACCGGCATCTGCCTCACCGCCCACAGGCCGAGGTAGGCGAGCCCGAGCCCGATCACGCCGCCGACGAAGCCGATCGAGCCGGCCTCGATCAAGAGCTGCGTGAAGATCGAGGACTTCGACGCACCGAGCGCGCGGCGCACGCCGATCTCCGACGATCGCCGGAGGAACTTGGTGAGCAGCAGCCCCACGGTGTTGATCAAGCAGACGATCAAGAAGCCGAACGCGACATACATCTGGAGCCGCGCGTCCTTGTCGACGACCTCGCGAAACTCGAGCCACTCCATGACATCGCGCAGCCGCACGTTCGGCGGCCGCTGGAAGCGCCCCGCCTTGCGCTGGTCCTCGGAGTACGCGACCAGGTAGTCGCGATATGCGTCGGCCTTCGCGGGGCTGTCGAGCTCGACCCACATCTGCAGCCAGTCGCATGGGGCGTCGAGTGCCGAGGAGTCGCCATCGTGATCGCCCCAGCAGTTCATCGAGCCGGAGCAATCGAGCTTGAGCGCGATCGAGGTCGAGAACGGGACGAACAGGAGCTCCTTGACGCCGTAGCTACCGGTGGTGAGGTCGTAGAAGTGCGGGGTCGGGGTCCACTCGTCGAGCACGCCGACGACGCGCAGCTCCACCTTCTCGAGCCGGACCGTCTTGCCGACCGCGTCGGTGGTGCCGAACAGCTTCTCGGCGAGGGGCTTCGCGATCACCGCGACCCGGGCGCCGTTCAGATCGTCGTCGTCGGACCACGCTCCACCCGCGAGGAACGGCACGCGGAACATCGGAAAGAAGTCCTTGGTGGTCCAGCGGCCCTCGACGAAGAACGGCGCGAGCCCTGCCCGCTGCGGCTCCAGCGCGGCGCTGCCACCGGTCATGAACGCCTGGCGGTCTGCCTTCCTGGCCTTCCACAGCGCCTCCGAGTCGAAGCGCGTCATCTGTAGCGGCGGTTGCTCGCCGGGCGTGTAGCCGCGCGCCCGCCGCGGTTCGAGCTGGACCGCGTAGACCTGGTCGCTCTTGCCCGGCAGGGGATCACTGCCGAGCACGTGCATCACGGTCAGCGTGGTCATGCTCGCGCCGACGCCGAACGCGATCGCGAGGATCATCAGCACCGTCAGCGAGACGTTGCGGCGCAGGCTGCGCCGCGCCAGGTCCAGGTAGTAGCCGATCATGACGCGTGCGCCTCGGGCTTCAGGTCGAGCTTCTTGACGCTGGCCGGCGTCTTCACCAACGACGTGCCGCGCTCGAGATCGGTGGCGATCCCATCGACGATATGGATGTTCCGCTGCGTGCGGGCGGCGATCTCCGGATCGTGGGTGACGATCACGACCACGGTGCCCTGCGCGTTGAGCTCCTCGAGGAGCTGCATCACCTCGCGCGCCATCTGCGAATCGAGGTTGCCGGTCGGTTCGTCGGCGAGCAGCAGCTTCGGATCGCCGGCGATGGCGCGCGCGATCGCCACCCGTTGTTGCTGGCCACCCGACAGCTCCGCCGGGTAGTGCCGCATCCGCGACGCGAGGCCGACTCGCTCGAGCGCCTTCTCGATCCGTTGTCTGCGATCGCCCCGCGCGAAACGGCGATAGCGGAGCGGGACGTCGATGTTGTCGAACAGGTTGAGGTCCGGAATCAGGTTGAAGCTCTGGAACACGAACCCGATCTTTTCGTTGCGCAGCTTGCTGCGCTCGCGATCGCCGAGCTCCTTGACGTCGACGCCATCGAGGACGTACTGACCGCCGGTGTGCTCCTCGAGCAGGCCGGCGATGTTGAGGAACGTGGTCTTGCCCGAGCCCGACGGGCCGGTGACGGCGACGAACTCGCCCTCGCGGACCTCGATCGACAGCTCGCGCAGCGCGTGCGTCTCGACCATCGCG
>JANNBP010000386.1:0-7634 GCA_031385555.1 Deltaproteobacteria bacterium
GCGCCGGCGCAGAAGCTCCAGCCGCTGCCGGTCGGTACCAGCGGCAACCTCCCGGTCGGTCAGAAAGTCCTCGCGATCGGCAACCCGTTCGGCCTCGATCAGACGCTGACCACCGGCGTGATCTCCGGCCTCGGCCGCGAGATCAAGAGCGTCACCAATCGCTCGATCTTCGACGTCATCCAGACCGACGCCTCGATCAACCCCGGTAACTCCGGCGGTCCGCTGCTCGATAGCTCGGGCCGGCTGATCGGGATCAACACCGCGATCTATTCGCCGTCGGGTGCGAACGCCGGCATCGGCTTCGCGGTGCCCGTCGACACGGTCAACTCGATCGTCCCGCAGTTGCTCAAGGACGGCAAGCTGACGCGGCCCGGCCTCGGCATCAACATCCTGTCGGATCAGGTCGCGGCGTCGCAGAAGATCGAGGGTGTCGTGATCCTCGGCGTCGCCCCGGGCGGGCCCGCCGACAAGGCCGGCATCACCGGCGCCCAGCAGGCGCAGGGCGGGATGGCGCTCGGGGACATCATCACCAAGTTCGGCACCATCGAGATCAAGCGGTCGAGCGACCTGTTCCGCGCCCTCGATGCACACAAGGTGGGTGAAGAGGTCGAGCTCGAGGTGCAGCGAGATAACGAAAAGCGCAAGGTCAAGGTAACATTGGAGGCGCTTCCGTAGCTTCCGGCGAGTCCGGGCCACGGACGCAGAAAGCGCCGATGGCCATTCGCAGTACCGCCGAAGCAGCGCCGCCCGAGCTCCTCGAGACCATCCCACCCGCGCGCCACAACTCGCTGTGGCGACGAGGTCGATCCCTGATCGCGCAGGCGTTCTTCGAGGGCCTGTCGGCCGCGGGACGCATCCATCCGGCCGCCTCACCGAAGCGGCACGGCGTCGAGGTCGAGCGCGATATCGTCTACGGACCGGATCACCGGTGGCACCAGCTCGATATCTATCGGCCGGTGCATCGCCCGGGGCCGTGGCCCGTCGTGTTCTACGTCCACGGCGGTGCGTTTCACCTGCTGTCGAAGGACACCCACTGGTTGATGGGCCTCGTGTTCGCGCGCTACGGCTACCTCGTCGTCAACATCAGCTACCGGCTCGCACCCGAGCATCCCTATCCCGCCGCCGTCGAGGATACGTTCGCCGCCTATCGCTGGATGGCCGAACGGATCACCCAGCTCGGCGGCGATCCCTCGCGCGTCGCGGTCGCCGGCGAATCCGCGGGCGGCAATCTGATCACGTCGCTCACGCTCGCCGCGTGTCAGCGTCGACCGGAGCCGTTCGCGCGTGTGGTGTTCGACACCGGGCTGGTGCCACGCGCTGCGCTGCCGTTCTGTGCGTTGCTCGAGGTCTCGCGGCCCGAGAGATTTGCCGAGCGTCGAGGGAAGGGGCGCTTGCCCTTCTGGATCGACGGAATGATCCGCGACGTCGAGACGTCGTACCTCCATGGCCATCCGCGGGGACCGAGCCCGGCGACGGCGCTCGCGAACCCGCTGCGCGCCCTCGAGGCAGCCGAGATGTTCGACCGGCCGCTGCCGCCGTTCTTCGCGCCCGTCGGCACGCGAGATCCTCTGCTCGACGACACGCGCCGCCTCGAAAAAGCGCTCGCGGCCCTCAACGTGCCGTGCGAGGCGCGTTATTACCCCGGCGGAATTCATGCGTTTCACGCGATGGTCTGGGATCCGGCCGCGCGCCGCTGTTGGCGCGATGCCCTCGCGTTTTTGGACCGGGCGATGCGCACCTGATACAGAAGGGGTCGCCCCGTGACCCCGCCTCGTCGTCCGTGCGCTCACCCACTTACTGAGCGACCCTCGTGATCCCCAAACTCGGGTTGTGGTCCGGCGTCGGGCTCGTGATCGCGAACATGATCGGCGCCGGCGTGCTGATCTCGACGGGGTTCTCTGCGATGGAGCTCGCGCCCTCGCACATCCTCCTCGCGTGGGTCATCGGAGGCATCGCCGCACTCTGCGGTGCACGCGCCTATGCGGCGGTCGCGCACGCGATCCCGCGTTCGGGCGGCGAGTACCGCTACCTGTCGACGCTGTGGCATCCGATGCTCGGCTACATCGCCGGCTTCACGTCGCTGCTCGTCGGCTTCTCGCAGCCCGTCGCGCTCGACTCTCAGCTCGTCGGCTATTACGCCAACACGCTCGGCCTCGACCTCAACTGGCGGATCATCACCGCCATCGTGATCGTGGGGGTCACGCTGTTGCATGCGCTGAACCTCCGCGCCTCACGCGTCGGTCAGAACGTGCTGGTCATCGTGAAGTTCGCGCTCGTGGTCGGCTTCGTCGTCGTCGGGCTCGTTGCCGGCTCCAACGAATGGCCAACGTGGCGCCCCGAGGCCGCGATGAACGGGCTGCCGGTCGAAGCGTTCTTCGGCAGCCTCGTGTTCATCGCGTTCTGTTACAGCGGGTGGAATGCGGCGATCTACGCGAGCGAGGAGTTCGCGAATCCTCGTCGCGACGTGCCGCGCGCGATGCTGATCGGGTGCGCGGTCGTGATGGTGCTCTACCTGCTCGTCAACTGGGTGTTCGTGGCGAACCTCACGCCGGCCCATTTTGGGGAGTGGATTTCTGGCGACCACGATCGGGTCACGCTCGGTCACTTCGTGATGAGCGACTTGATCGGTAGCGCGGGCGCGAACCTGATGGCGGTGTTCATGATCGTGACCCTGCTCGCCGCGGCCAGCGCGATGACCATGATCGGGCCGCGCGTGTACTCGGCGATGGCGAGAGACGGCTACCTCCCGAAAGTGTTTGCCGCCAAGGACGACGGGCGGCCGCCCGTGTGGTCCGTGCTGCTGCAAGGCGGGATCGCGTTTACCGTCGCGATGACCACCGACTTCGTCAAGGCGATCCAGACGGTCGGAACGATCCTGACGCTGATGGCCGCGCTCACGGTGCTCGGCGTGTTCAAGCTGCAATTCAGCCGCAAGTACACCGAGAAGCCTGGGATGCCGGCACTGATCGCCGCCGCGATCTTCGTCGCGCTGTCCTGCTGGATGCTCTACTTCGCCTTCACGAGCCCGCTCCTCAACTCGGGTACGTTTCCCGTGATCGGGAAGGTGTCGTTGCCTCTGATCTGGCTCGTCTTCATCGGCGTCCTGAGTGTCGTGTACGCGGCGTGGGTCGCACGCCGGAAGCCGCAGCTCGGAACCAGTTCCTCCGCCGACCACTAGCGCCGGATCGGCGTATCGTCACAAGCGATGCGTCTCACACGCTACGTGGCCTTGTTCCTGTTCGCTGGCTGTATCGCACAAGCACGCGCTGCACTCGATCCGCCTGCGAGTGGTGGTGGCACGCTGAGCTGTCGCGAGATCGCCGAGCAGTGCGATGCGCAATGCACCAACCCGCTGTGCGTCCGCGCGTGCGGGAACCAGGGGACGTCGGATGCGGCGAGCCTGCACAACGCGGTCGTCGATTGCGCGCAGCGCAACAACTGCCTCGACGAGGAGTGCCTCCGCGCGCAGTGCGAGACCGAGTACCAGGCGTGCCGCGGGCCGGAGCCCGAGGAGCAGGCAGCACCGCCACCTCTCGCGCCCGTGGTGAATTGAGTGCTGGAGAACCAAGGAGAGAGAATGAAGACGATCACCTTCGTGTTGACCACGCTGCTCGCGAGCACCGCTCACGCCGAGATCTCCAAGCTCGGCGACTACACGCTCGGTCTGGAGGCGAAGAAGCCCGTCGGTCCCAAGACCGCGACGGTGCTCGGATGCCACGGCACGATCAGGCCGGCGCTCGAGAAGGGACGGGTGGTCGGTGCAACGCTTGCCGCCGATGCCGACTGCAAGGCGGCGGACGTCGAGGCCCAGCTCACGAAGGAGTACGGTGCCGCGCCGATCGTCGACCACGACAAGCGAGTGAAGCTGTGGGAGGGCAAGATCGGGTCGGTGTTGCTGGTCACGCCCCCGTCGGAGCCGCCGTTGATCCATCTCGAGCTCCCGGGTGCCGGAGCGAAGCGAATGTGCTTCTCTCAGGATGGCTTCGCCGCGTTCTGGAAGACGTTCAAGGCGGCGGTCGACAAGCCCGAGGCCGCGGTGGCGACCTTCAAGTTCCCGGTCAAAGACTTCGACGGCAAGGTGATCTCGAAGGACGCGAAGGCGCTCGCGAAGCAGTGGCCGACCCTCCTCGACGGAGCCGACAAGAAGCAGCTCGCGAGCGGTGCGCTGATCCCGACCTGCGCACCCGACGGCTACATCCTGCGGTTGTCGAAGTCGAACCTATCGTTGCAGGCCAAGCAGGTCGGCGAGACCTGGCAGTGGGTCCGCATCAACCCCGGAGCGCCGGGCTAAGGACAGCCGAACTTCGTCGCGATCGCGATCAGCTCGGCACGCGTGTCGCGGCACCGTGCTTCGACCACCGGCAGCGTCGAGCGATCCGCGGTCTGCGCTGCGCTGACCACTGAATTCGCGACCGCCACCGCGAGCCGCTCGAGCTCGGGCAGCACCTTGCCGCACCGCGAGATCCGGCCGGCGACCTGCGCGAGATCGAGGCAGTCCGGCGAGCGCACGCCGATCTTCGGATCGGGGTGCGGCGCGCAGCCGGTGTCGATCAGGTGCTGCTCGAGCGCGGCGGCGCGGCTCGTACAGCGCGCGGCATCGGCGGGCTTCCACGGCGTGGCGAGCAGCTTCGCGAGATCCTCGACGGGATCCTGCTTCGTGCACGTTGCATCGATCCGCGCCCAGCCGAGCAAGCGATCGCAGGCCGCGACCTTGGTGGTCGTCCGGGTCAGCGTGCCGCGCACGATGCACCCGGAGTCGAGCTCGATCGCGAGCGCGAGGGCATCGGCGCGCGGGCGCTGCACCGTCACCGCGACATCGCCTTGCCGGCCCGACCAGCCGTGGTCGTCCTCGACGAGCGTCATCGCGCGCATGCCGGGACGGGTGGATGAGAGATCGATCGTCGCCACGCCGTCGATGAAGTCGAGCGGCAGCGTCGCCGTCTTCGCGCCGGCGACGCTGCACGACGACCAGGTCAGCGCGCCCTGGTAGCTGCCGGCCCAGTCGCTCCACGTCGGTGCCGGCGCTGCGACCGCGACACTCGTCGCCAGACTCGCGAGGACCACGACGCGCATGCCGTCGAGGATGCCACGCGTTCGGCGATCGTCCACACTCACCGGAATCGATAGCGCTGCGTGCCGACCGTCAGGACTCCGCCCTCCCAGTGTGACGAGACCTCGACGGGCTCGCTGGGTGCCACAGCCCACGGCACTCAGAACCAAGACCACCTTCACCCGTTGTATCGTGGATGGCGTAAGCGCACTCGCGTCCGGGCGTTGGCCGTTCGCGAAGGCATGCTCGAAAGGACCTGTTAGATGCTCAAGACCCTAGGTTTGGCAGCCGTGCTCGCACTGGCGGTGCAGCACGAAGCACACGCGTTCTGCGGCTTTTACATCAACGGCGCCGGTGGCGAGATGTTCAACAACGCGACGCAGGTCGTGTTGATGCGACAGGGCACGCGCACCGTGCTGTCGATGCAGAACAACTATCAGGGGCCGCCGACGGACTTCGCCCTGGTGATCCCGGTGCCGGTCGTGCTCAAGGAAGCGGACGTCAAGACCCTCTCGAAGGAGGTGTTCGGCAAGGTCGACGTGATGGGCGCACCGCGCCTCGTCGAGTACTGGGAGCAGGATCCGTGCAGCCAGGATGAGGAGCGCTACTACGACCGGATGCCGAGTGTGGCGATGGAGTCGGCCGGCGCGCCACCCACCGACGCACCGGCCAAGGACTACGGCGTCAAGATCGAGGCGCAGTTCACCGTCGGCGAGTACCAGATCGTGATCCTGTCGGCGAAGGAATCGACGGGGCTCGATCGCTACCTGCGCGCCCAGAACTACAAGATTCCGGCCGGCGCCGAGCCGCTGCTCCGCCCGTATGTCGAGGCCGGATCCAAGTTCTTCGTCGCGAAGGTCGATCCGAAGAAGGTGAAGTTCGACAACGGCATGGCGCAGCTGTCGCCGCTCCGCTTCCACTACGACAGCGACGAGTTCTCGCTGCCGATCCGGCTCGGGCTCGCGAACGCGAAGGACAAGCAGGACCTGATCGTCTCGATCCTGTCGCCCAGCCAGCGCTACGAGCTGGCGAACTACAAGAACGCGACGATCCCGACGAACCTCGACGTCAAGGACGACGTCCGCACGCGGTTCGGCGAGTTCTACGCGGCGCTGTTCGATCGCACGGTGCAGCAGAACCCCGGTGCGGTGATCACCGAGTACGCGTGGGATGCGAGCACGTGCGATCCATGCCCGGGGCCGCAGCTCGACGGCGCGGACTTCGCGACCCTCGGCGCGGACGTGGTGCAAGGCAACAGCGGCTTCGTGCTGACGCGCCTGCATGCGCGCTACGGCAAGGACGGCGCGCCCAACGATCTCGTGTTCAAGGCGGCGGGGCCGATCGTCGGCGGCCGCGAGCAGCGCGACGACCACGGCCGGCTCGAGGAGCGCAGCAAGCCGGATCCGAACAGCTCGAACAACTTCCAGGCGCGGTTCGCGATCCGCCATGCCTGGACCGGGCCGATCCAGTGCGCGAACCCGCGGCGCGGCGTGTGGGGCGGCCCGCCGAACGGCAACGAGCCGTCGCCCACCGCGGCCACCAACATCGCGTTCGCCCCGCGGGGCAAGATTGCCCTGCCGAACCTGGTGAACCAGGACATCCCCGAGATCGGGGTCAAGCAGGGCGTCCCGCTGCCCGGCGGCGCCGGGTTCAACGACAAGGGGCAGGGCTGTGGCTGCCAGAGCACCAGCACCGACCTCGCGGCGGGTGCCGGGCTCGCCGGGCTGGGACTGCAGATCGCGCGCCGTCGTCGAAAGCGATCGTAGAAATAACGATTTCAGTAGGTTGGGGAGCCTACGCGGTGGGGTGGTGATAGATCATCGGCGCTTCGGGCACGTTGAACTGCAGAAGGCATGTCTTCCGGGAGAGTCGAATGAGATTGGGGATCACGCTTGGGGCCGCTGCGATCGCGCTCGCCGTTGCTGCACCCGCCGCCGAGGCGTTCTGCGGCTTTTACATCAACGGGTTCGAGCAGAAGATGTTCAACGACGCCACGCAGGTGGTGTTGATGCGGCAAGGCACGCGAACCGTGCTGTCGATGCAGAACGACTTCCGCGGACCGCTGACCGACTTCGCTATGGTCGTGCCGGTGCCGGTCGTGCTCAAGGAGGCGGACGTCAAGACGCTCGACAAGGGCGTGTTCGATCGGATCGACTCGCTCGGTTCACCGCGGCTCGTCGAGTACTGGGAGCAGGACCCCTGCAACCAGCGGGAGTACGACCGCAAGGGCGACGCCGCGGGTCGACCTGCGGCGCCGAGCGCGCAGCGCAGCGCGGAGGCGAAGGACACCTCGACCGTCAAGATCGAGGCGCAGTTCGCGGTCGGCGAGTACAAGATCCTGATCCTGTCGGCGACCGAGGCCTCGGGCCTCAACCGCTGGCTGACCGCCAACGGCTACAAGATCCCGCCGGGTGCCGAGCCGTACCTGCGGCCGTACATCGAGAGTGGCTCGAAGTTCTTCGTCGCGAAGGTCGATCCGAAGAAGGTCAAGATGGTCGGCAATCGCGCCGCGCTGTCGCCACTGCGGTTCCACTACGACAGCGAGGAGTTCTCGCTCCCGATCCGGCTCGGCATGGTCAACGCC
>JANNBP010000138.1:0-32007 GCA_031385555.1 Deltaproteobacteria bacterium
CGAGGAGGGCGCGTTCACGGGCGCGACCAAGCAGAAGGAAGGCAAGTTCGAGCTCGCCGACGGCGGCACGCTGTTCCTCGACGAGATCGGGAACATGTCCCTCGAGTTCCAGGCCAAGATCCTGCGCGTCCTCGAGTACCAGCGCTTCGAGCGCGTCGCCGGCAGCGAATCGATCCAGGTCAACGTCCGCGTGATCGCGGCGACCAACGCGGATCTCAAGCAGGCGATCGCCGACGGCAAGTTCCGCGCGGATCTCTACGATCGCCTCGCGTTCGAGGTCATCACGCTGCCGTCGCTCGCGCAGCGCCTCGAGGATGTCCCCGTGCTCGCGGCGCACTTCCTGGCGCGGTTCCGCCAGGAGGTCGCCGGTATCGCGGTCAAGGAGATCAGCGCCGCGGCGCTCGATCGGTTCGCGCAGTACGAGTACCCGGGCAACATCCGCGAGCTCAAGAATATCGTCGAGCGCGCCTGCTACATGGCGCAGGGCGAGGTGCTGACCGACGCCGATGTCGACGCCGCGCTACCGCCGGAAGCCCACGGGGCCGCTGCGACGGGCTCGGCGTTCGCGGACGATTCGCGGTTGCCGCTCGACGAACGGGTCGACAACTACGAGGCGTTCTTGTGCCGCGACGCCCTCGAGCGGACGCGGTTCAAGCAGAAGGAGGCGGCGGCGATGCTCGGCATCACCAACGATCAGTTCCGCCAGCGCTATCGCAAGTACGGTCTCGGAAAGGACTGATGCTGATCTTCAAGGCACACGCGAAGCCGATCACCGCGATCGCGTTCTCACCCGATGGCACGCTGCTCGCGACCGGCAGCGGCACCGAGCGGATCGCGCGGCTGTGGCAGCTCGCGGCACCCGGTGGTGGCCTGCTCGACAAGCCGAAGAAGCTCCACGAGTGGCCACACGAGTGGGTGCACAACGTCGCATTCTCGGCGGACTCGAAGATCGTCGTCGCGGGCAGCATGCAAGCGCTCGCGGCCTACGCGACGGCCGATGGCACGCCGGTGTTCGAGGTCCCGAAGGCGAGCGCGAACAAGGTGTGCGTCTCGAAGGACGCGATCTACACGCTCGGCTTCGTCGAGACGCGGCGCTACTCGTTCGCGGGCAAGCCGCTGCCGGCGTGGAAGAGCGCGCTGCCCGGCAACAACCACGGTGCCGGACCGGTCGCGGTCACCAACGACGGCAAGCGCGTCGCGTCGTACTGGTCTCCCGACGGCGCGCCGGACGGCTGCTTCGAGATCCGCGATGCCGCCTCGGGAAAGGTCGTCGCCACGTGCGAGCGCGCGAAGGTGTCGGTGCAGCCGGCGCGTGCGAAGTTCGGCAGGAAGGACGCGCTGCTCGCGACCGCGTTCGGTCCCGACATCGTGGTGTGGGACGCGAAGAAGGGGACCGAGCTGAAGACGCTCAACATCGGCAAGAAGCACGTGCCCGACCTCGGCTTCACCGTCGGTGGGGCGCAGCTGATCGCGGTGAGCAACGACGAGACCGTGCGTCGCTGGGATACCGGATCCTGGAAGGAGCTTCCGTCCTACGCGTGGAGCGCCGGCAAGCTGACCGCGCTCGACGTCGCTGCGGATGGTGGGCGCGTTGCATCGGGAGGGCAGGCCGGCAGGGTGGTGATCTGGGATGTCGTCGACTGAATGAGCTAGAGTGAGCGCATGGGCTTCTTCGGGAAGATCAAGAGTGGCATCTCGAGCAAGGCGAACGCCGCGCTCGACAAGGCGATCGATCCCGCGAAGGAGCTCGACATGGCGATCCTCGAGCTCGAGGACGGCCGCAAGAAGGCGATGCAGGAGCTGATCACCTACAAGGCGACGGCGAAGCTGCTCGACGCGGATATCGAGAAGTTCAAGGCGAAGGCGACCGAGTGGGAGCGCCGCGCGATGGTGGCGGTCAAGGCCGGCGATGACGACGCCGCGAAGGTCGCGCTCAAGGAGAAGAAGGCGGCCGAGATCGAGGTCATCAAGATCACGAACGACAAGCACGAGGCTGCTTCCTATGCGATCTCGCTCAACAAGAGCCGCAAGGAGTTCGAGATCAAGATGCAGATGCTCAAGCTCCGCAAGGGCACCCTCGCGACGCAGATCGCGGCGGGCCGCTCGGCGAACGGAGACGCGTTCGGCAATGACTCGTCGGTGTGGGACCGGTTCAAGGCGGCGGAGGATCGGATCGACGCCGAGGCGATCGAGAGCGAGGTCGATGCGTCGATGCGCGGCGAGGAGCTCGATGGCGCGGCGTTCGATCAGAAGCTGGCCGCGGCGACGACCAACGCGGGGCTGCTCGGCGCCGGCGTGCCCGATGGGCCAGAGGACGCACTGTCGCGCCTGAAGGGCAAGATGGCCGATCAGAAGGCGGCGAAGCAAAAGGCGCTCGAGGCGCCGAAGCCCCCCGAGGACGAGAAGTGACACTGACCGCGACGTTCGGGGACACCTCGACCACGGGTGGGGCAGCGCTCGACCCAGACGAGGCGTTGTCGACCCGCCTGCGCGACCTGGCGCTCGTCGATCTCGACGCGCTCGGCGTCGGCAACCACGCCTTGATCGGTGCGTTCGCCGACGATGTTGCCCACGCACTCGGCGAGACCCGCGCGCGGATCGCCACGCTCCGTGGCCAGCTCGGCGGTCCCGAGCCGCTCAACGTGCTCGACCTCACGACCCGGCAGCGGGCCTCGGACTCGGGGTCCGCGGGCGCGGGCCGATCGAGGGATCGGCTGGTCGCCCAGGCCGAGGCCGCACGATCGCTCGCCAGGCTGGCCGACCTGTCTGGCCCCCTAGTTCCCAAGTTATTCGAAGCAGATCGGCGTCGCTGACCAAATGCACAAGGGACCCAAAGGAAAACGTCCCGCTGTTGTCCAATGCAAGGTCACGATATAAGTCCCTTGATGTCCGACGAGGATCCAGACCTCGCACGGGCCCGTGAGGGTGACCGCGAAGCTTTCGGACGTCTCGTACGACGTCATCAAAAACGCGTGTACGCAGCAGCCCTCCATATCCTCGGCAATCACAGCGATGCCGATGACGTCACGCAGGAGAGCCTTGTGCGCGCGTATCGCGGGCTGGGCTCCTTCGACGGGCGTGCGGACTTCTTCACGTGGCTCTATCGGATCACCGTCAACACGGCGCTCAACGCGCTGCGCTCCGACAAGCGTGGAGCCGCGCTCCATCACAAGGGCCACACCGAGAGTGCCCACGTCGGCGGTCGCCCCGAAGCGCTCGGCCAGACGGCGCAGGAGCCTGCACAAAAGGTGCAGATCGCCGGCGAGCTCGCGCGCGTTCTGGATGCCGTGAGCAAGCTCTCTGCACCGCTACGGGTCACGCTCGTGCTCGCCACGATCGAGGAGCTGCCCCACAAACAGATCGCCGAGATCCTCGACATCCCCGAGGGGACGGTGGCGTGGCGCGTCAACGAAGCACGCAGGTTGTTGAAGTTGCGACTGTCAACGGAAACCACTCAGGCGGCCGCGAAATAGCTGTATGCCGGCAAACGACGACATCGACGACATTCTCCGCGCCGCGATGAAAACGCTGGACGGTGAAACTCCCTCGGGGTATTTCGAGGACCTTCCAAATCGGACGCTGGCGCGTCTGGAGGGCATCAGTATGGATTTCCGGCAGACGACTTCGGAGACCGAGAGCTCGAGCTCGAAAAACGCAATGCCTATGTCTGATGACTCTGGAAACGCTCGCGACGAAGACTCCGGCCTCCACGACATTCGCAACCTGGCGGCCACGAGCCGCTCGCGGATGTCGTCGCGCCGGATCGGAACCACCCCACCAGCCGTCGACGAGGACATCCTCGCCTCGGCATCGGGTAGCTGGAAATCGATCGCGCTCCCCGAGCCCGCTCGCATGATCTCGCTTCCTGACCTGGCGGAGCTCTCCGACCGGCCGTCGAAGACGGAGCTCAAGGCGCAGGAGAAGGCCAGCAAGCTCGCTGCGAAGGCGGAGGCAAAGGTTCGCAAGAGCCGCCCGTCCGGCGAGATGCAGGCACCGGAGCTCGCGGCACCTATCGATCTTGGCGTCGCGGTCGCACCGGAGGTGAACGCGAAGCTCGCAGAGGCGCCGCTCCATCTCGAGCAGCCGGTTGTTTCGGACACGGCGAAGGGCGCGATCACCGCTGCGGTCGGGACCGCGAAGGGTGCATCGGTCGGATCGGTCGCGTCGGTCGCATCCATCACGCCGATGATCGGCGCGCGGATCGCTGCCCAGTCGAAGTCGAACAAGTCGAACAAGGGTCTGCTGATCGGGCTCGCGGGTGTCGGCCTCGCCGCTGCGGCGGGCGTCGCCATCTACCTCGGCACCCGTGGCGGTGACGACCAGGCCGCCACGCAGGCGGCTGCGGATGACGGTGCGCTCCGTGCGAAGACGGAACCCACCAAGCCGACGGCTGCTCCGATCGAGCCCGCGCCGCCCGCGGTCGTCAAGGAAGAGGTGAAGGTCGTCGAGCCGGATCCGATTCCGGTCGAGCCGCCTATCAACGCGAAGACGGTCAAGCCGGCGAAGCCGGCGGTGGTCAAGAAGCCCGAGAAGACCAAGCTCGAAGTGCAGGATCCGGGCAACGGCGTGAAGCCGGCCGTGAAGAAGGACGAGCCCAAAAAGGAGCCGGCGAAGGAAGGCGACCCCGACTTCGAACAGCTCCTGAAGGACTCCGGCTACCAGAAGAAGGACTCGGACAAGCCGAAGCTCGAGAAGAAGTCGCTGGCCGCCGGTGACTTCAAGACCGGCATGGCCTCGGTCTCGAAGAAGGCCCAGGCTTGCTACAAGGGCACCCAGGGCACCGCGATGGTCAAGCTGACGATCGCCCCGTCGGGTGCGGTCTCGAAGGTCTCGGTCAGTGGCGTCGGTGGCGCCGAGGCGAGCTGCGTCCAGTCCGCCGTGCAGGGTGCGTCGTTCCCCGCGTGGGACGGCGGGCCGCAGAGCTTCAGCTACAGCTACCTGCTGTCTGACTGAGCGGATCGCTTTCCACCAACCAACCCGCTGGCACTCCAGCGGCGAGCTTGCGAGGTGGTGATCAACGCGTCTCGGGTTTGACCCGCCGAGGCCCCGGGGATAGGTTCGCGCATCGCGTCATGCGCAAGGTTTCGACGGGGCGGTTCTTCGAGGACTTCGGTATCGGGCAGCATCTCGCGCACTCGATTCCGCGCACGCTGCATGGCGGCGACATCGCCACGTACATGGCCCTGACCGGCGAGCGTCCGCCGCTGTCGTCCTCCACCGAGCTCGCACGGTCGCTCGGCTTCAACCGCGAGGTCATTCCCGACCTGCTGGTGTTCCACGTGGTCTTCGGCAAGTCGGTGCCGGATGTTTCGCACAACGCCACCGCGAACCTAGGCTACGCGGACGTGCGCTTCCTCCGTCCGGTCTATCCCGGGGACACGCTGGTCGCCGAGTCCGAGGTGATCGGGCTCCGCGAGGTCTCGTCGGGCGAGGCCGGTGTGGTCTACGTCCGTACGCGCGGCACCAATCAGCGCGGCCAAGAAGTCCTGTCGTTCGTGCGCTGGGTGATGGTCCCGAAGCGCGATGTCACCCAGGCGCGCGGGGTCTCGTCGGTCCCGCAGATTCCGTCGACCGTCACCTCCGATCGGCTGCCGGTCCCGGAGTCGATGAACCTGCAGCGGTTCCCCGATCTCGCGTGGGCCTTCGGCTCGACGGCGCGGTGGGACGACTACGAGCCCGGCGAGCGTCTCGATCATCCCGATGCGATGACGATCGAGGAAGCCGATCACGTGCAGGCCACGCGGCTCTATCACAACACCGCGCAGGTCCACTTCGACGCGCTCGCGATGAAGAGCTCGAAGGTCGGTCGCCGGATCGTCTACGGCGGTCACGTGATCTCGGTGTCGATGGCACTCGCGCAGAACGGGCTCAACACGCTGCTGCGGATCGCGGCGTGGAACGGTGGCACGCATGTCGCGCCCACGTTCGCGGGGGACACGCTGCGGGTGTTCACGCATGTCGTCGAGCGCGCGGAAGTTCCGGGGCGGCGTGACTGCGGTGCGGTGCGGCTGCGGATGACCACCACGAAGAATGTGTCGGCGGCGGAGTTGCCGAACATCGAGCCGTTGCTGTCGGGCACGAAGTCGAGCTCGATCGTGTTGGAGCTCGACTACTGGGCGTTGTTCCCGCGCCGCTAGCGTGCGCTGGTTACTCGTTCTCCTTGTCGCGTGTGCACCGGTCGTCGACGGGCCGATGGAGAGCCAGCGCGCCACGGATCGCAGCGAGGGAGACCGACTCGCCGCCCAGCTCTCCGTCCTACCGGGTGTCGTCCGCAGCGACGTGATCGTACGCCGACCCGCGCGCGATCCACTCGCGCCACGCGAGCCGGTGGCGCCCTCGACCGCGTCGATCGTCGTGATCGTCGACGATCAGGCGGATCGCGCAGCGACCGTCGAGGCCACCAGGCGCCTTGCCGGTGCAGCCGTGCCCGGCATCGAACCGGCGATCGTCGTCGAGGTCGGCGCGGTGCGCCCCGCGATGGCGAAGCTCGGACCGTTCACCGTCGAGGCGAGCTCGAAGGGACCACTCAAGATCGTGCTCGCCCTCGTGCTCGCACTCCTCGCCGTCGCGGCGGGCGGGATCGCGTGGAGGACGCGTCCGATCAAGCGCGCTGATCTCGACTAAGCTCGATCCGTGAACGCCGTCGAGCACCTCGCTGGGCTGTTGCCACCCGAGGCGGTACGGCGCTTGGCAGGGCTGCGCGTCGGCCGGTTCGATCGCCCGGGACTGCTCGGGATGACCGCGACCCCCCGCGCGCTCGATAACGACGAGGCTCTCGCCCACGTGATCGCGCGGTGGGGCGAGGATCTGTGCGGGTTGCTCAATGCGTTGACGCGCGGCGAGCTCGCCGCGCTCGCCGACCAGCTGCGCGTCGACGCGAGCAGCTCCGCACGCTCCTTCGAGCTGCGCGCCCGGCTGTGGGAGCGAGGCGCGACGCTCGAGCGCGGCGCCACCGAGGTCAGCGCGCGCGTGCAACCGGCACCCGTGGTGCTCGGCGGGCATCTCGTCGTCCAGGCGTCGCCGCGCGGGCTGTTTCCGCCGAGCGAGGTCTATCCGAGGCCGTTGCCCGACCCGATGGCGGAACGCCCACCGCTGGAGGAGCCCGAGACGGTCGACGATCTGCTGGCCGCCGCGGATGACGCGATCGGCGTGCGGCTCGGGCCGCGGGGCAGGGACAAGGGCGCGTGGGGGATGCGCGCCCAGGTGCTGCTCGGCGTGCCGGCTACCGGGAGCGACGAGCCGGACTGGCGGGGCGATGTCGAGATCAAGACGGTCCCCGTGGCGCAGGAACCGAGCGGGCTGTGGCGCGTGGTCGAGGACCCGGCGATCGCGATGGTGGGCGACGGGGTGATCGCGAAGCTCCAGCGGACGTTGTGGTTGGCGCGCGCAACCCTCGACCGCGGCGATCCACTCGTCGATGATGCGACGATCGTGAGTTGGTATTTGCTCGACTGGGATGCGGACGTCGCGCGGCTCGCACGCCGCTATCTGCACGAACGGCCGAAGGGCCCCGCCGGTACGCTCGCGCGCGGCAAGTACCTCGGGAAGCGGTTCTTCGCCGACTGCGGGCTCCTCGCCACGTTGAACGGACAGCTAGCGTGATCATCGACGAGCTTCGCATCGTCGGCTCGACGCAGACCAACGTCGTGATGGCCGCCGAGCTGGTGCGCGTCTGCAAGCGCGCGCTCAAGCTGCGTCCCCCGGAGCCGCGCAAGGAGGGGCTCGGCCAGCTCGTGTTGCCGTTCGATCGCGAGCTCGCCTGGGCCGCGACCACGTACCTGCGCACGCCGACCCGCGTGTTGTGGGACGTCTATCGCTCGAGCGCGACCCGGCTCGAGGCGCTCTACGACGGCCTGATGACCGACATCGCGGGCGATGCGCGCACGTTGTGGCGCGATGGCGACGGGATCTCCGTCGAGGCGCGGCGGGTCGAGGAGTTCGCCGCCGGCGAGCGTCAGGTCGTCGGTACGGTGAAGAACGCGCTGATCGAGGGATCAGCGCTCCGCGGCGCGAAGCTCCACGTCGATCCCGAGCGACCGGCGACACGCTGGGTGGCGCGCCTCGACGATGCGAACCAGCTCGTCGTCTCGATCGACCTCGGCGGGGGCTCGCTCTCGCAGCGCGGTTGGCGGCGCGATGCCGGCGCCGCGCCGTTGCGCGAGCACCTCGCGGCCGTGCTGCTGATGTTGTGTCGCTACGATTCGCGCAACGACGTGCTCGTCGATCCGATGTGCGGCTCGGGGACGATTCCGATCGAGGCGATCCATGCGGCGCGCGCCACGCCACGCGAATCACCGACGCTGGAGGTCCTCGGGCTCCAGGTTCGCAAGCCAGAGCCGTTGTTCCCCGATGCCGCGCCCGTCGCGATCGGTTGCGACCTCGATCTCGAGTCGCTGGCGGCGGCGCGGGAGAACGCACGTGGTGCCGGCGTCGCGGGCAAGGTGGTGTGGCAACGCGCCGATGTCGCGAACCTCCGCCCGGAGATGATCAACGAGATCCAGCGCGAGCATGGCCGCGAGCCGACCCCGGGCCTGATCGTGTCGAACCCGCCGTACGGCGAGCGGCTAAACGAGGGCGATCTGGTGGAGATCTACGGTGCGATCGCCATGGCGTGTCGCCGGTTCCGCGGCTGGCGCGGGGGCTTCCTCGTCGGCAGCCCGATGTTCGAAGAAGTGATGACCCAGGCGCTCGGCCGGCCGCGGATCAAGAAGCCGCTCGCGAACGCGAACCTGCGCGCGTACTTCTTCCTCTGGGACCTTTAGGCGGGGTCGCGCCCCAACCCCTAGCTGTCCTCCCGCGAGGCCCAGGCCGAGATCAGCTCGAAGTCATCGATGATGCGCGAGTGGTAGTGCCCAGAGGTCGGAGATCATGACCATCGAGCCGCGGGAGAGCTGCGGTGTGAGATAGATCGCGTAGTAGCGTGCGCCGGAGTCATCCTCGACCTCTCCGACGAGGTCCAAGGGCTGCTTCGAAACCGGGCAGAACAGCTCGCACTTCGCACCCTGGGCGATGTCGAAGGGCTTGGATTTTCGGTTATCTCCGTGGATCGGCGACAGGTGGACCAACCCTTCCTGGCCGTTCACTCGGATCCCCACGGTCACCGCCGGATGCCCATCGAACTCCACTGTGTCGATCCCGACCAAATTGTCGCCACGGGGCCCGAAGGCCTGCGTGACGATCACCGTCACGTCGTTGTCGACCTGGACGTGGAGATCGGCGTCGGTGACCACCTTGTGGCGGCCGGTAATACGGAGATTATGACGGTCGACGGGGTCCACGCGCCCAGCAGGCCATGGCTTCAAAGACTTGGCAAGCGTCACATGGGGGCTGTCAGGAGCGTTCAGTGGCCGGGCCTCGAGCCCGCCCGTACGATATAGTCAGGCTTCCCATCGGCTCATGCGCGTAGCGTTGATGTTCCTGTTCGTGGTCCTCGGTGTGACCACGGCCGTCGCTGCACCGAAGGTCGCGTTGCCCGCGATCGACGGTGACGACAGCGGTGACGTCCGCGAGGCCGTCGCGGAAGCGCTCGACAGCAAGGAGCTGTCGGTGCTCGGAGCGAAGGAGACCAACCGGACGCTCGACAAGCTCAAGATCGACGTCGCCGACATCACCGAGAAGCAGGCGAAGAAGCTCGCGACCGAGCTCGAAGCCAACGTCGTGATGGCCGGGACGCTCGGCAAGGAGGGCAAGAGCAAGCTGCTCAAGTTCCGCGTCTTCATCAACGGCAAGAAGGTGAAGAGCTTCTCGGTCACGTTCTCGAATCCGCGCTCGAAGAAGTTCAAGGACGCGGTGCACGAGAAGATGGTCGACAAGCTCGCCGCCACGCCACCGCCAGCCGAGACGATCGAGGAAGACGACGAGAAGAAGAAGCCGCCGAAGGTGGCGAAGGTCGACGACGACAAGAAAAAGAAGAAGAAGAAAACCAAGAAGCCCAAGCCGAAGGCCGACGGCGAGCCCGACGAAGAAGACGAGACGCGCAAGGAAACAGCCACGGCCGACGAGGACGAGGAAGAAGAGGAGGACGCGAACGCGATCGCCGTCCGCCTCGGCAAGCAGCAGCACGCCGCGAATCGCGTCGCGTTTCGCATCGATGTCGGCTCGTCGTTCTCGGCGCGCTCGCTGACGTTCACGTTCACGCCGGAGCTCGCCGCGACCAATGCGCCGTCGCCGTTCAAGCCGGGGCCGGTCGCGGGTGTGCGCGCGGAAGGCGAGATCTTCCCGCTGTCGTTCGCCAGCCCCGAAGCGATCTACGCCGGCATCCTCGGCGTCGGCTTCGAGGTCGATCAGGTGGTGTCGTCGAAGGTGCGGACCACGCTCGAGCCCGGCGCGACCGGCGTGGTCAAGCAGTTCCACTTCTCGGTCGGTCCTCGCGTCCGCTTCACGCTTGGCAACGCCGACATCGCACCGGCGATCACGTTCGGGTTGTCGTACGGCCGTCGGCAGTTCGTCGTCACCGGTGGGTTCGAGAACCGCGACATGAACCTCGACCTCCCCGACACCGACTACAGCTACATCGCGCCGCTGGTCTCCGGCCGCGTCCCGCTCGGCACGCCGAACCTCGCGCTCGTCGCCCAGACCGAGATCATGCTCGTCAAGGACGCAGGTCGGATCGCGGATCAGGATCAGTACGGGCGCGCGAAGGTGTTCGGGATCGACGCGCAGGGCGGCCTCGACATCGTGCTCAAGCGCCGGCTCGCGCTGCGCTTGCTCGTCGAGTACACGCAGATCGGGTTCACGTTCACCGGTGGCGGAGAGAAGTCGCGCAACCGCGACCTGCAGCCGGAGACCGTCGACATCGGCGGTGCGTTGGATCGCAGCATCGGTGGCGTCGCGACGCTCGGCGTCCTGTACTAGAGTGCGCGCCATGCCCGCCGGCAAGCTCGTGGTCGCTCATCCCGAGCGCAAGGCGCAACGCGCGCTGGTCCGGCTCGTCGGTGCGTGCCCGCTGCCGGTCGAGGTGGTCAGCGATCTGGAGGGCCTGAGCAAGGCCGTCGACGCGGCGACGATCGTGGTGTCGACGCCGGCATCGCACGCACGAGCACGAACCTGCGCGACCGGCCGGCGTATGCGTGGATCGCGGTGCCTGGCGAAGGCCTCGCGCCGGGGGATCCCGAGCAGCTCGATGCACTCCTGCTCGCGGGGTGGGATCACGTGATCGCGCACCCGTTGCCGATCCTCGCCGAGGAGCTCGTCGCCACGGTGCAGAAGCTGATCCGCGGAGACGTGTTCGGGCTCGAGAAGTACATGACGTGGGGCGCGGAGATCCGCAGCTACACGGTCGAGGACACCCGCGATCGCGAGGCCGCGGTGAACCGGCTCGCGAGGGACATCATCGGCGTTGGCTTGCCCGATCGCATCAGCTCGATGGTCAGCGTGATCGCCGACGAGCTGATCGCGAACGCCGTGTACGGCGCGCCTGTCGACGAGCAGGGCCATCGGTTTCGCAAGGAGCTCGCGCGCGATGCGAGCTGCAAGCTGGTCGGTCGCGACGCGGTCACCGTGCGGTGGGGAACCGATGCGCGCTATCTCGCGATCGAGGTTCGCGATCGCTGGGGCTCGATCACGCCGACGACTACCGGCAAGAAGCTCGCGGCCGGCAAGCAAGCCGCGGCGCACTCCGAGGGCGGGATGGGCCTGCCGCTCGCGTACGCGTGCTGCAACCAGCTGGTGATCGGAGTCGCCCCGTCGCAGCTCACCGAGGTGATCGCACTGCTCGACCTCCGGCACAAACCGACGGAGCTCGCGCGCGCGGGCTCCTTCCACGTGTTCGTCGGCGACAAGGGGCTCCGATGAAGATCGGGAGGCTCGACGTCGAGATCGTCGGTGCGCGCGTGGTGTTCACCGGCCGGATCGACGACACCAGCCCGCTCGGCGAGCTGTGGATGCAGCTGCCGGCGACGGATCTGACGATCGACACCGAGGGCGTCATGTTCATCAACTCGGTCGGTATGCGCGAGTGGGTGCGCCTCCTGCGATCGCTGACCGGGGGTGGGACGCGCACCGTCACGCTCGATCGCATCGCCGACGTGCTGATGACGCAGATGAACCTGATGCCGCGGCTCGCCGGCGTGCGCATCTCGTCATTCCACGCGCAGTACGCGTGCAATGCGTGCGGCGCCGAGGCCGCGCTGCTCGTCGATGCCACGCTCCATGCCGCGCTGCTCGCGAGGCTCCAAGCCCCGACCTTGCCGTGCCCGGAATGTGGTGCGCCGATGGAGCTTGCGGACTTTCCAGAGCGATATCTGACGCTGTTCAAAGCCTGAGATCTCGTGGACTTCCCTCTTCGCCACGGCATGTTAGGGTGCCGCCGTGCAACTCGAGCTGCTCGCACCGTCCGACACCTTTGCTCGTCGCCACATCGCACCGCAGGAGGCCGAGATCGCGGAGATGCTCGCCGCCCTCGGGTACAAATCTCTCGCGGAGCTCGCCGATGCGGTCGTGCCCGGCAACATCCGGCTGACCAAGAAGCTCGAGCTCGGTGAACCGCTCGGCGAGTTCGAGCTGATCGAGGAGCTCAAGAACCTCGCCGCCGACAATCACGTCCTGCGGTCGTTCATCGGCAGGGCTACTACGACACGATCACGCCGAGCGTCATCCTCCGCAACGTCCTCGAGAACCCGGGCTGGTACACGCAGTACACGCCGTACCAGGCCGAGATTTCGCAGGGCCGCCTCGAGGCGCTGGTCAACTTCCAGACCATGGTCGAGGACCTGACGGGGCTGCCGATGGCGAACGCGTCGCTGCTCGACGAAGCCACCGCCGCCGCCGAAGCGATGGTGATGTGCGTCGAGAAGGCCGAGCGCAAGAAGCTGACGTTCTGGATCCAGACCGAGACGCACCCGCAGACGATCGCGGTGATGGCCACGCGTGCCGAGCCAATCAAGATCACGATCAAGGTCGGCTCTCCCGCCGAGATCGAGCGAGGGCTCGACGGCAGCGTCGCGGGAATTCTGTTGTCGTACCCGACCACCGACGGTCGCGTCGACGACTACCGCGATCTGGCGGCCAAGGCACACGCGGCCGGCGCCTCGGTCGTGATGGCCACCGACCTCCTCGCGCTTACCCTCCTGACGCCCCCCGGCGAACTCGGTGCCGATATCGCGATCGGCTCGGCGCAGCGGTTCGGCGTGCCGATGGGCTTCGGTGGTCCGCACGCGGCGTTCATGTCGTGCAAGGACGAGTTCCGCCGGATCATCCCGGGGCGCCTGATCGGGGTGTCGCGCGATGCCAAGGGCAAGGTCGCGTACCGGCTCGCGCTGCAGACGCGCGAACAGCACATCCGCCGCGAGAAGGCGCTCAGCAACATCTGCACGGCGCAGGTGCTGCTCGCGATCATGGCCTCGATGTACGCCGTCTATCACGGGCCGGAAGGGCTCGTGCAGATCGCGCAGCGCGTGCGTGGCTTCGCGGCGGTGACCGCGGCGGGCTTGACGCGCCTCGGCTTCGCCCCGCGCGCCGGGACGTACTTCGACACGCTGCGCGTCGATCTCGATGCGCATCACCAGGCCGAGGTGCTCGCGCGTGCGCTCGATCGCGGGATCAACCTGCGGCGCTACACCGACGGCGTCGGCATCTCGTGCGACGAGACCACGACCCACACGGACATTCACGATCTGCTCGAGGCGTTCGCCGCGGTCAAGGGCGAGGCCGAGTTGCCCTTCGCGATCGAGGAGCTGATCGAATCGACGGAGATGCCGAAGCTCGCGCTGTCGCGCACCTCGACGTTCCTCACGCACCCCACGTTCAGCCGCTATCACGCGGAGCACGAGATCCTGCGGTACATCAACCGGCTCCAGGCCAAGGACCTGTCGCTCACCACGTCGATGATCCCGCTCGGCTCGTGCACGATGAAGCTCAACGCCACCACCGAGATGATTCCGGTGACGTGGCCCGAGTTCGGCCGCATCCATCCCTTTGCTCCGGCGGAGCAGTGGGGCGGCTACAAGGCGATGTTCGAGCAGCTCGAGACCTGGCTCGCCGAGATCACCGGCTTCGCCCAGGTCTCGCTGCAGCCCAACTCGGGTGCGCAAGGCGAGTACGCGGGGCTGCTCGCGATCCGCGCGTACCATCGCTCGCGCGGCGATGACCACCGCACCATCTGCTTGATCCCGCAGAGCGCGCACGGCACCAACCCGGCGTCGGCGGTGCTCGCCGGCATGGAGGTCGTCGTGGTCGCGACGGCGCCCGATGGCACGATCGATCTAGGCGACCTGCGCGCGAAGGCCGAGAAGCACTCGAAGCAGCTCGGCGCGGTGATGGTGACGTATCCGTCGACACACGGCGTGTTCGAGGAGGGCGTCAAGCAGCTCTGCGAGATCGTCCACGCGAACGGCGGCCAGGTCTACATGGACGGCGCGAACCTCAACGCGCAGCTCGGGCTGACGCGGCCCGGTGATATCGGCGCCGACGTCTGTCACCTCAACCTTCACAAGACATTTTGCGCGCAGGTTGGAACACCCATTGCTTTGCCCGGTGGCGTCGCGCGTCCAATCGAACGTTTGATTGCCGGATCTTCCGTCTACGGGTGGTCCAAAGCCGAGGACGGCATCCGAGAGGCGCGTTTGCTTCACGTATTTCGCACCGGTCGCAAGCCATGTGTGCAGGTGACGCTTCAGGACGGAAGAACGATCGTGTGTACGCCGGACCATCGGGTTCTCACCACCAGTGGTTGGGTAGAGGCGGGACAACTTAGACCATCCCATCGCGTCATCGCCGGACCGGACCTTCCACTGGATGACGACTCGTCGGATGTCGACTCAGAACGCGCTTTCCAAGCCAAGTACGATGAGCTTGCACTTTCCATGGGAACGGAAACCGAGCGCGAGCGAACCCTCGCGTTCTTCCGACTGCTTGGCGCGGTGTGCTCGGATGGCAGCTACTCGCAATCCGAATGGCGTGGACAGATGCGACGAACGATGCTGTTCCATTTCGGAACGCGATTGGATGCGCAACGAGCCATTGCCGACATCGCGCTGCTCACCGGCGGAATGGAGTCGAAGATTTCCAAATCGCACAACGTGTTTGTGGTGGCCGCACCGGCCAAGCTCACTGCTGCGCTGGGTGCTGTGATCGGTGAGCCCGGTAGGCGCGTCAGTTCGAGCCAAACGCTGCCAGCCGTCATCCTCGCTGCATCTACACCGCTCGCAGCCATCCGTGAGTTTGTCGGTGCCCTGTTCGGTGGTGACGGATGTGCGCCGGTGATCGTCCACTTGATGAAGGCGCCGGCGACGTTGAAGCCCGTGAAGTTCACGCAGACCCACAGCAACCCGGCGATCCTCGGTCTCTCACAGCGCCAGCTTTGCGAGGCGCTTGCGCGGCTCGGTGTCACAGCGACGACCGACTCGATCACGAGGGTTCCCACATCCAACCTCAAGAACGCGAACAAGGATGAGCGGTGGTCCGGAGGAGTCACGATCATCGACGGATTGCTGTTCGCCGAACGCGTCGGCTTCCGGTACTGCGCGCACAAGTCCGCGCGACTGTCGGCTGCGGCAGCGTTCTGGCGACTGAAGCGAAAGGTCAATTCACAACGGGTCGAGGTCGCCAGGCGCGCTCTCTCACGGACCGTCGTTCAACTCGGGCCCAAGGGGGTCTGGGCGCCGGCGGTCGCAGATGCGTATCAGGAGCTCGCGACCGAGCAGCCCATCCTAAGCCCCTATTACGCCTCGTTCGCCGGAACCAAGCGCGTATCGAAACAAGTGTTGGTCAACGCGATCGAGGGACAGAAGTCGATCGAACCGACGCTCCGCCGTACAAATCGGCGAGTCCAGGTGGCAGCGATCGGGCGCGGCGGCGCCAGCACCGGCGTTCCCGGGGTCAAAGAGTTCTTTGCGGAGATCGGGGTGACTGCGTGGTTCAACCAACACACGCCGGCGGGCAATGCGTACAAGGTGACGTACGCCGTCAAGCAGGACGCAGTCGTCGAGCCCACGTTCCATCTCGGAGTGGTCGATGTTCGCTCCGTCGGCGAGCGTGATGTCTATGACTTGACCGTCGACCAGCTGCATTCGTTCCTCGCGAATGGCGCAGTCGTTCACAACTGCATCCCGCACGGCGGCGGCGGTCCGGGCATGGGCCCGATCGCGGTGGCCAAGCACCTCGCGCCGTATCTGCCGGGGCATCCACTCGCACCGCCGGGCACCCAGAGCGTCGGGCCGGTCAGCGCCGCGGCATTCGGTAGCGCGTCGATCCTCCCGATCTCGTTCTCGTACATCGCGATGATGGGCGAGGCCGGTCTGCGGAAGGCGACCGAGGTCGCGATCCTCGGTGCGAACTACATCGCGCATCGCCTCGGCGCGCACTACCCCGTGCTCTACACCGGTCGTGGTGGCCGCGTCGCACACGAGCTGATCCTCGACTGTCGTCCGTTCAAGAAGACGTCGGGTATCGAGGCCGAGGACATCGCGAAGCGCCTGATGGACTACGGCTTCCACGCACCCACGATGTCGTTCCCGGTGCCGGGCACGCTGATGGTCGAGCCGACGGAGAGCGAATCGAAGGCAGAGCTCGACAGGTTCTGCGAGGCGATGATCGCGATCCGCGAGGAGATCCGCGCGATCGAGAGCGGCGCGATGGACAAGGCGAACAACCCGCTCAAGAACGCACCGCACACCGCGGCGGCGGTCACCGGCACCGAGTGGGATCGCCCGTACTCGCGCGAGCAGGCGGCGTATCCGGCGCCGTGGTTGCGCGTGCACAAGTACTGGCCGCCGGTGGCGCGCGTCGACAACGCGTATGGCGATCGCAACCTGATGTGCTCGTGCCCTCCGATCGACTCGTACTGACATGGATCTCGTCGGGCTCGTGGCGGTGCTAGGGGCGTTCGCGGTTCCGCTCTACGCGATCAAGATGCGTTACCAGGCGAAGAGCGAGCAGAAACAGCTCGCCGCCGGCCCGCGCCCGGACGATCCCGAGGTCAAGCAGCTGACGGCCGAGAACAAGCTGCTGCGCGAGCGCGTCGAGAACCTCGAGTCGATCGTGTGCAGCGTCGACTACGAGCTCAACCAGAAGCTCGCGAAGATGATCGACGAGTCGCGTGCGGGGCTACCTGCACCCGCGCCGGTCACCGCCGAGGCGAAGTCCGAGCCGGCACCCTCACCGGCACCCTCACCGGCACTGGACCGCACGGCCACCGCGCATGCGGTGCCGAGCAAGAGCTCGCAGCCACTGACCACGCACCTCGAGCCCGGGCAGGTGCTCGCACAACGCTATCGGGTCCAGCGGCTGCTCGGTCGGGGCGGGATGGGTGCGGTGTACCTCGCCGACGACGAGGTGCTCGGCGAGCTCGTCGCCCTCAAGGTCATCTCGTCCGCGTTCGCCGTCGACGAGGCTGCGATGGTGGCGCGGTTTCGCCGCGAGGCCGCGTCCGCCCGCAAGGTGTCGTCCCCCTCGGTGATCCGGATCCACGATCTCGGCGAGGCGCGCCCGGGGCTGCTCTATCTGTCGATGGAATACTTCGCCGGTCGTACGCTCGCGGAGGTGATCTCGCAGCGCGGCATCGTCCCGGTCAAGGACGTCCAGGACATCCTCGCGCAGATCGTCACCGGGCTCGAAGCCGCGCATGCCGCGGGCGTGGTGCATCGCGATCTCAAGCCGAGCAACGTGCTCGTCGGCGAGCGTGGCGCGGTCAAGATCATCGACTTCGGGCTCGCGACCACCGGCATGGCCGAGGGCCTCACCGCGACGGGCGCGATCCTCGGTACGCCGCACTACATGGCACCCGAGCAGGTGCGCGGCAAGAACGTCGACGCGCGCACGGATATCTACGCGCTCGGTGCGCTCGCGTATCACCTGGTGTGCGGGCGGCCGCCGTTCTCGGGCGACAACGCGATCGCGATCGGCTTCGCGCATCTCTCGGAGCCGGTGGTCGCGCCGATCACGATGCGCCGCGACTGCCCGCCGAACCTGTCGGGCGCGATCGTCTGGGCGCTCTCGAAGGCGCCGGACGATCGCCCGAGCTCCGCACGCGCGTTCCTCGACAAGGCTGCGGTCGTCTCCTAACACTACTGCGTCACGTTAGAGGGGGGCTGAGAAGAAATATGACGCAGTAGTGCTAACGGAGCGGCTTCGGGCGCGCGGCCTCGAAGCAGGCGTAGGCCTTGTCCGCGGCGTCGGTGGCGAGCACGCATTTCGGATCGACGCGTAGGTCCTTCATCTCGGTCACGCAGCGCTCGAGCTGCGCCGTCCGCTGCGCCGGCGTGTCGTGCGTCTGATAGCGCGCATCGACGTTGCCGTTGAACGTCTCGACATTGCGATCCATCAGCGTCTGGTAGTGCTCGCAGGCGGGGCGGTAGTCGGTCCCGCACGCAGCCACGAACAGCACGATGAAGGCGCGGCTCATATGGGTTCAGACGAGGTGCGCGCAGAGGCGTCGCGCGGTTCCCTCGCCGGCGAGCACGCGTGCGACTTGTTCCCACCGATCCACGCTGGTCGCAGTCGACTCGTCGTCGAAGTGGCCGAGCAGGCGCGACAGCTCGAGGACCTCGAGCCGCTCGACGAGCCGAGGATGCGCGAACCACGCGGGGCGGGCTGCATGCAGCCAACGGGGCAGCTCCGCGTAGTGTGCGGCGACCACGGCATGCTCGCGATCGGGAGCCGCGAACTCGCCCGGAGTGTCGGCGACCGCGAGCAGGATCTCGAGGTCGGCGTGGAGCCACGACGGTCGAGACCACTCGAGGTCGAGCAGCGCCGAGACGCACTCACCGTCCCACATCACGTTCTCGAGGTGCGGATCGCCATGCACGAGGCCGCGGTCGCTGCCATCGAAGGCGCTCCACCGGGTGATCACGAAGTGCGTCGCGAGCGCGCAGATCGCGGTGTCGTCGATGTGGGTCTCGATCAGCGCGACCAGCGGTTCGATCGGCAGCGTGTGTGGCGGTCGGATGTCCCCGGGGATGCCGGATGGATCCGTCGCGTGCACGGCCGACAGCGCGTCCGCGAGTTGATGGATCGAGCGCTCGCGTTCTACCGGCGTCAGTGCGGGCCAGGCTCGACCTAGATCGAGGCCCTTCGCGCGGCGCGTCAACATCCACTCGATCTCGCCATCATCGGCGACGTCGAGGATCTCGGGATACAGCGCCTCGCGGGACACGCGCCGCGCGATCCGTGCCTCGCGAGCGAGGCGACCCACGCCACGCGTGTTGATCCGCAGCACGACCTCGTCACCGACCCACACCTCATTCACATAGCTGTGGCCGCGCGTCATGGCGAGATCGCGATCGAGGTTGCAGGCGACGAGCGCGACCTGGCGACGGGCGTGCTCGCTACTGCTCGCGACCGTGATCACCGCAGTACTGTGCCAAATCCATGGGCACTTGGGGTGCCGGAAATCTCGATAGCGACTACGCGCTCGACGAGCTGTCGCAACGCGCGCAAGATCTGATCGTCGAGATGCTGCTGCGCTGGCAGCGCTCGCACGAGGTTGTCGAGTACACGCCGAGCCTCGCGGAGTGGAAGATCACGGCGGGGATCTGGGCGTTCGGCGCGCTCATCCTGACCGCAGGCCTGAAGGCAGGGCTCGCGGTGTGGACGGGGCTCGTTCGGCGCTGAGTTGCTCGAGCCAAAGCAACACCCCGCGCTCAGCGCGACCCTGCGCTACCAACTGCTGCACCACCTGCTGCAGCTCCACTCCCAGCTGCCGGGGCGGCAGGCACCACGTCACCCGCTGGCAGGAGCGCGCGCGCAGCCAGCTGCCCCTGCCGAGCGTAGTCGATGGCTTCTCCGAGGATCCTCGCGGCTTCCTGCGGTGCATGGAAACCCATCGAGTTCTCGGCGGCGATGAAGTCGAGCCGCCACTGCGCCTTGCGCTGGAGGAGCCGCGCGGGTGCGAGCCGGGCTGGATCGATGCCCGACGTCTTGGTCGCGACGACCGTGTCCATCAACGCATTGAGGGCAGCTCCGCCGCGCTGGAGGAGCGCATAGTTTCGCTCCTGGATCGTCGTGACACGCGCGAGGAGCTCGGTTTCCCCGACGCGATGACAGGTCTGACACGCGCGGTTGACGTCGAGCAGCGGGCTACGCACCCAGTGGTCGCTGACCTTGGAGGCGCCTCGACGGGCATACGGCATGTGGCAATCGGCGCACGAGACCTGGGCACGCGCGTGGACGCCTTGGCTCCAGAGCTCGAACTCGGGGTGCTGTGCCTTGAAGATCGGCGCGTCGGTTTCGGCGTGCTGGTAATCGACGAACGGAGTCCCGTCGGGAAACTTGGTGCTCTCCCAGAACGTCTCGATCTGATCGACCGACAGACCCTCACCCCACGGAAACACCAGCGGCATCTTGGTCGAGCAGTAGTACTCGACGTGACACTGACCGCACACGAAGGACCGCATCTCGCCACGGGTGGCGTCGACGTTCGGGTCATAGGTCCCTCGACGACCAGCGTCACGCCATTCGGTGATGCTCGAGAACGCCGGTACCGGAGCGTTCGAGGCCGCGAGCGCGGTGATGCCACGGATGAAGCCAGGGCGCGTGATTCGCAACGCCATCGTCTTGGGGTCGTGGCAGTCGACGCAGCTTACCGGGTGAGCATTGCCGGAGGCGTGCAGGAGCTTGCTGGCCTCCTGGTACGACATCTTCGAGGTGAGATCGAGGCCAGCCGCGGCGTCCCCTTTTCCGAGCTCGCGATACAGCGGCATCACGGACGCGTGGCAGTGGAGGCAGGCACCCGACTGGGGCTTCTTCAGCCGCTCCGTCGCTTCCTGGTCGGCGAGCATGTAGGCGTGGCCGCGCCGGTCGCGGTAGTCGATCGCGAACGCGTAGCCGAGGAACATCCGTTTCATCCACGGATCCCGTGCGATCTTCTCTTCGGGCATCGTTTCGCTGCCGCCATGACCACCGAATCGCGTGGTTGTCTTGATCGCCGTACGCTTGTAGCCATCGAACTGCATCGGCCAGTTGACGCCCCACTTGGCCGCGTCGGTGTCATTCTCGCCGACCTCGACGAGCCGCACGAACGCAGCCTGGGTCTCGGCCTTGCGCGTGCTGATGTTGATCAGGAGCGCTCCGACCAAGATCGCGGCCACCAGCCCGGCGATGGCGACGACGATCCAGCGACGGCGGCGTCTACGAGGTGGCGTGGTGGGGTCGGTCATGATGCGCTCCGCGGTGCCTGGGACTCAGAGGGGCCCACCGATACCGGCGGGTGAAGGGTGGCCGACCTGTGCGTGGCAATGGACGCACGGGATCGGGGTCAAGGGGCCCGGGTCGAGGTGCGCGATCGCGTCCTCGTGGCAACGCCGGCAGTTGCTCTCCAGGATCTCGGCGTTGCTTCCTTTGATCCGGATCGGCTCGCGGAAGTTACCCGTCGTGAAACCGACCGAGTGATGCCAGCCGTTGCGCGCCTTCGCGACGTACTTGGCCACGAAGCTGGACGGGAGGTGACAATCGCTGCACGTGGCGACTGTGTGATGACTGCTGACCTGCCAGCCGTCGAGTTGCGCCTGCATGATATGGCAGTTGGCGCATGCCGAGGGTCGGGTCGAGAAGTACGAGAGTCCTTCACCATGGACGACCGTGATCGTGGCGAGGCCGATCACCAGCGCGACGGAGAACAGCGCAGCGAGCGGCCAACTCCACCTGGCTGCGAACGACTTCCACACCGATCTTACCTACGACGATTCGTCGAGTCCCACGACGGTTTCGGCCGGCAGAGTTTGCGCACGAGCCACCACCGCGATGCGTAAGGCGAAGAGGCCGCCAAAGAGGCGTTAACAGCGCTTCGCGAATCGGTAGTGCGCCACGATCCATTCGCGGCCGTCGCGGTATCCGAACAGCTCCGCGCACGCGAGGAAGAACACGCGCCACCGCTGGAACCGCTTGCGGGCCTCGGCGCCATAGGCCGGCTCGAGCACGGCGAGGACTTGCGGCTCGCGCGCCATCAGGTTCTCGTACCAGGCCTCGGACGTCTTCGCGTAGTGCGTGCCGGAGAGGTGCCACTCCTGGTCGATCACGAGGTCCTGCTGGAACGAGTGGAACAGCTGCGACGACGGCATGATCCCGCCGGTGAAGAACGCGCGCGCCATCCAGTCGGAGCCGCCCGCATCGTCGAACGGATACGCGTAGTGGCGATGCGCGAACACGTGGACGAACAGCGCGCCACCGGGTGCTAGCCACGTCGAGATCCGGCGCAGTAGCAGCTCGTAGTTGCGCATGTGCTCGAACATCTCGACCGAGACCACGCGATCGAACGTGGCGGCCTCGAGCTCGAGCGAGCGCACGTCGGCGGTGATCACGGTGAGGTTGTGGATCCCGCGCGTGCGCGCAGCCTCGTCGATGAACTGTTTCTGCGTGCGCGAGTTCGATACCGCGGTGAACGTGCTGCCTGGATACTTCGCCGCGGCCCACAGGGACAGCGAGCCCCAGCCGCAGCCGAGATCGAGCACGCGTTGCCCGTCGGCGAGCCCGGCGCGCGTCGCGGTCAGCGCGATCATCGCGCCCTCGGCATCGCCGAGCGTGGTCACGCCAGGCGGGTAGTAGCAGCTCGAGTACTTGAGGTGCGGGCCGAGCACGAGCTCGAAGAACGCCGGGGGGACTTCGTAATGTTGCTCGTTCGCGGCCTTGGTCTCGATCGCGATCTCGGCGGCGCGGAGCTGCTCGACGAGCGCTTGATGCCGCACCTGCTCTTCCTCGACCGTGCCGCGCTGCTCGCGAAGCCGCTGCGTGCAGATCGCGCGGATGCCGGCACGCAACGCCGGTTCGGGCACCCAGCCAGAGTCGACGATCCGTTCGAGGAGATCCACATCGGGACTTTCGCTCGTAAGCACCGGCACCGTCGAGGGGCGGCGCGTAGTGTGTGCTCGTCATGATCCCGAAGGTCTACCCTTGCTGCGAGAGCCCCCTAGGCGCGGTGAACACACATCTAACGCGCTGAAAAAGCTACCTGCCTACAGCGACACGATCGAACGGGCTTACTAGAACCGAGGTCGATGACTCGAATGGGAACCATCCTCACAGTCATGTGGGTCGCCTGTACGGGCGTCGACGATCCGAGCGGCCCCAACTACGAGGACCCGACGGATCCGAGCGATCCGAACAATCCCCAAGATCCGAACGACCCGCCGGCAACCGCGGGCGCCTACTTCGCCGAGCCGATGTTCTTCGATCAGGTGGTCGCCAGCGCGGCGGTGTCGCCGAACAGCGCGACCTGGATCTCGACGCTCGCGAGCGCGGGCGGGTGGGGCACCGGCAAGCTGCAGATCGACTTCACGATCGACGTGCTGAGCGCGACCCCGAGCTCGCCGATGGAGACCTTCGAGCCGACCGCCGAGTTCTATGCACCCGATTGCGATCACGTGCCGGTGCCGATTCCCGTGGGTGGCAACCTCGAGGAGGAGACCGGCTACGAGTGCACCCATGGCGGTGACTGCCACCTGATCGTCCACGACGCGACGCATGGCAGGCTCTACGAACAGTGGCGCGCCGACATCACCGGCGGCGTGTTCACCGGTGGCTGCATGGCGATGTGGAAGACCGACCAAGCGTACGGCGACACGCTGCGCGGCGATCAATGCACGAGCGCCGACGCGGCCGGCTTTCCGATCGCACCGCTTCTGTTCACCGCCGACGAGGTCGCCGCGGGGGAGATCAAGCATGCGATCCGCTTCATCCTTCCCAACGCGCGCGTCCGTCGCGGCTACGTTCGTCCGGCCACGCATGGCAGCGACACGACCGGTGGCTCCGATGCACCGCCGTACGGCGTGCACTTTCGGCTGCGCGCCGACTTCCCGATCGATTCGCTACCGAGCGAGGGTGCGAAGGTCGTCGCCCGCGCGATGCAGAAGTACGGCATGTATCACGCCGACGGCGGTAACATCGCGCTGACCGCGCAGAGCGATCGCCACACCACGGCGAAGTGGAACGGGCTCCTACGCGCGACGGATCTCCAGGCGCTGGAGGTCGAGGACTTCGAGGCGATCGATCACGGCGCGGTGATTCCGCTGACCTACGACTGCGTCCGGTAGCTGCAGGCTCCAGCCTGCGCTGCAGGCCGCAGCCTGCAGGCCGCGCCACGAGCTTCCGCGGAGTTGTGCGTGGCACGCTCCTTTCATCGAGCTGGGAGCGATGAAATACGCGCTCGCAATGCTCACCTTGATCGGCTGCACCGACTCCCCGACCCTCGCGACCGAAGAGCAGGGGCTAGCCTGTTCGGTTGGTGCGACGACCGAGACGGAGTCCACCTTCGATGTGGACGAGCTCACCCACCTCGCGGTCGAGGGCGAAGGTGCTCTCTTCCCGGAGGTTGGCGACGAGTGTTCGCAGTACACCGTGAGCGGTCGGATGAAGCTCGAGCTGTGCTGGGCCGGGTCGGCAACGCTCGAGGAAATCCAACAATGCCTCCATGATCTGGTGGAAGGGACGACGCCCGAGCGCGAGAAGTTCTGTCTCGCGCTGGTCGCGAATCACGACGTCACCATGTGCAGTGAATCCGACATCTCGGCGACGCTGGAGTTCCGCGACGAAGCTTGCAAGCTGCAGACGCGCAAGCATCGGAAGACGGAGAAGCCGAGCTGTCTGCGGCTCGGCGACGTAGCGACGGTGCCGCATCCCTCGAAGTGCACGACCATCCTGGACGGCGCGGTCAAGAACGAGAAGTTCGGCGACGTCAACAACTGCCCCCGCTGCGCGTCTTGCGGCACACCGAGCCTCGAGCCCTGACCTCGTGGTCAGTCGAACAGGGTTCGCGTGTCGCCCCAGCGTGCGAGGTATGCCTTGAGCTTCAGCTTGCGCTTGGTCGACGCCGACGTCATGTAGCGGATCGTCCCGAAGATCGGGCGCTCCGGTCCCCACGCCCGATCGAACAGCCCGAGCGTCCACAGGATGCCGCTGTACGAGTTCGGATCGCGGCCGTCGACGGCGTACTTGTTGTTGAGCTCGATCAGCGTCGCGAGTGCGGCCTTTGGCGAGGGCGACCATTCCAGGATCTTCTTGCCCCACAGCATGCGGAGGTAGTTCTGGATCCGGCCCTCGGCGACCAGCTGGCGCTGCGCTGCATTCCAGATCGGGTCGGCGGTCTGCGCCGCTTCCATCACCTTGCGCGTGTACACCTCAGGCCGCGGATCCGCCGCGTGCTTGTCGAGCGTCGCGCGCGCCCAGGTGGGGAGGGCGGTCCACTGGCCGAAGTCCTTGCGGTGGTAGCAGAAGCCGTAGCCGAGCTCGCGCCACGTGATGATCTCGTCGAGGAAGCTCTCGGTGTTGGGCTCGACACCCCACCAACCCTCGCGACTACCGGTCGGCTTGGCGCCCGCGATCCGCGAGGGATCCCAGTCGACACGATCGAGCAGCGTGGTGACGATCTCCTCGGCGGCGATGTGCCCGAAGTGCAGGTACGGCGACAGCTCGCTCGCGCACCCGGCGTCGGGATCGCTGCGCTCTTCACCGTAGCGGGCGATCCCGGACGTCAGGAACGACGCGAACTGCGTGGCCGCCGCGATCGATCCACCTCGGTACGTCACCGGTGCGATCGCATGATCGAGCGGGAGCGCCGCGAGGCTGCCGGCGGATCCGGTCAGCAGCTCGGCGGTCGCGGGTTTCCAGCGACGCAGGATCGGGCCGGGAATCTCGCCGTCGCGGAGCTCGTGCGGTAGCCGCGTCAGCGGGATGGCCGCGGCGGGCGAAGCTGGAGACGCGGCGAGGTAGCGCTGAACCTGCCGGCGGAACGACGACGCGGTGGGGAAGCCGCGATCGAAGGCGCGCAGCGGCAGCACGCCACAGCTATCGACGACATCGAGCCGAACGTCGAGCTTCGCGGCCGCGGCGGCGACCATGCGGGGCTGGAAGAACCCGGGCTGCTCGTCGGTGATCACCAGCTTCGCGTGCGCGGCGAGCGCCTCGAGCAGTCCACTCCCAGCACCCGCGACTCCCTCGACGTACGGGAGGTAGGTCACGCCCGCCTTGGCGAAGGCTTGCTGGTTGTCGGCCATGCCCTGGACGACGAACGCGTGGAACCGATCGCACGCCCACGGATAGCCGACCCGAAGCGGCTCGAGCACGATCAGCGGGACGCCCTCGACGCGCGCACTCGCGATCGCGTGATCGAGGGCGTGGTTCCAGGTGGTGCGGCGCGCGCCGATCATCCAGTACAGGACGTGGCGGCCGCGCGCGCGGATGCCGAGGTCGTTTGCACGGCGGATGCGGACGGCTGGGACCACCACCGCATCGGACGCTCGTCGGGGCGATCGGGTTACGCGGCGCACCGTATTCCCGCAGCATACCGCGCTAGAGTCGCCCCGTGACTACTCCGGCTTCCTACACGCTCGAAGGCAAGGTCGCGGTCGTTCAGATGGACGACGGCAAGGCCAACGCTCTCTCCAAGTTGATGATCGACACCCTGCGCGAGCACCTCGCACGGGCGCAGCGCGAAGCAGGCGCCGTGGTGCTCGCCGGGCGGCCCGACAAGTTCTGCGCGGGCTTCGATCTCAAGGTGATGATGTCGTCGCCGCAGAACGCCGCGGCCCTTCTCAAGGACGGGGCCGAGTTGCTGCTCGAGCTCTACGGCTCGTCGGTCCCGGTCGTGATCGCGTGCACGGGTCACGCCCTGGCGGGTGGTGCGCTGGTCGTGCTGACCGGTGACTACCGGATCGGCGCGGCGGGCGAGTACAAGCTCGGCCTCAACGAGGTCACGATCGGTCTCCCGGTGCCGGTGCTCGCGATGGAGCTCGCACGCGATCGCCTGTCGAAGCGCGCGTTCACCCATGCCACGTTGCTCGCGCAGATCTACGACCCACCGGGTGCGCTCGCCGCTGGTTACCTCGACACCGTCGAGCCTGCCGATCAAGTGCTCGTGCGTGCGCGCACGGAAGCCACCCGGCTCGCGGCGTTGTCGCGCGGTGCGTTCGGCTCGACGAAGAAGCGGCTGCGCGGCGCGACCATCGACTTGATCCGCTCCACCCTCGACGCGGACATGACCGCCATCTCGCAGGGCAGCTGACCACGTTCATGGTAAGAGACGTCGGCGACGAGGAAACGGAAGGAAACTGACATGTCTCTACAGCTCGGTTCTGTTGCTCCCGACTTCACCGCGGACACCACCATGGGGTCCATCTCGTTTCACGAATGGCTCGGCTCCAGCTGGGGCGTGCTGTTCTCGCACCCGCGCGACTTCACGCCGGTGTGCACCACGGAGCTCGGTCGGTTGTCGGCACTCAAGAGCGAGTTCGACAAGCGCGACGTCAAGATCATCGGCCTCTCGGTCGATCCGATCGGCGCGCATACGCAGTGGTCGAACGACATCAAGGAGACCCAGGGTCACGCGCCGAACTTCCCGCTGATCGCCGACGACCAGCGCAAGGTCGCCAACCTCTACGGCATGATCCATCCGCAGGCGACGGACACCAGCGACACGATGACGGTGCGCTCGGTGTTCGTCATCGGTCCCGACAAGAAGATCAAGCTGACGATCACGTACCCGGCGAGCACCGGCCGCAACTTCGACGAGCTGCTCCGCGTGATCGATTCGTTGCAGCTGACCGCGAAGCACAAGGTCGCGACGCCGGTCGACTGGAAGTACGGTCAGGACGTCATCATCGTGCCGTCGCTGTCCGACGACGACGCGAAGAAGCTGTTTCCGAACGGCTGGAAGACGATCCGTCCGTACCTCCGAGTCATCCCGCAGCCGAAGTAATCAGCCGGCAGGCGACGGCGCCGAGGGCGGATATTCCACCGTCACCAGATCGACCGCGAAGTACTGCAGTGACTGCAGGCTGCGCCTCTGCCACGGGATCCCCGGGTTCGAGAACGCGCGGATCTTGTAGCGCTGCGCCGGCTCGAGATCCTGGATGTCGGAGACCCAGGTGACGAGCGCCTTGAAGCTGCTCGAGTTCATGAACTCGAGCTGGCGGAGATCGATCACCACCGCGATGACGTTCTCGGCGAGCGCCGCCGTGTGGAGCCGCACACACAGGTCGTGCATCCGCTCCGACGTCCGATGATCTGCGTTGCCCACCAGCTCGACGACGAGCTCTTTACCGTCGATGCGATACGTCGCGTCGAGGCCGTCCATGTCTACTCGTACCGAGGTCATCTCCGTCGCCGACCTTATCTCAGAAGCTCCCAGAAAAGGTGATAGTGCAAGGGATGGATGCCGCAACGCTCGAGCTCGACCGCTCGCTGGAGGTCGATCAGTGTTCCGCTGCCTTCTGCGAGAGCTTCGAGTGCACGCCTGCCGATGTCCTCGGTCGCGATGTCGATGCCCTCGTCGAAGGCAGCGGCCTGTCGATGCGGCTACGTACCGGTGAGACCCCCGACGAAGTCGTTTCCCTGACCATCGCCGGTGCGCATCGCCTCGCCCGGATCACCGTCCGTCGCGAGGAGCTTCGCTTCCACTGCCGGTTCGAGCGGGTCGGTGAACGCGATCTGATCTATCGCCTGATCGCCACCGAGCAACGCTGGAAGAGCCTGTTCCGCAACACCGAGGACGGCGTCGGTGTGGTCGGTGGGGACGGCCGGATCGTCGAGCACAACGCCGCGTTCGTCCGTTTCCTCCAGCTGCCGCTGCGCCCGAACATCGCGCCGCAGGAAAACATGCACGTCGGTCGGCGGTTCAAAAAGGCACTCGGGCTGGAAGTGCCCGGGCTCGCCACCTACCTCGAGTCCCCCGAGGGCGAGTTCCTCGGCCGCGTCGAGACGGGGCCGAGGAACGTCGAGGTCAAGGGGCGACCGATCACGCTGGTCGATGGTTCACGTGCCGGTACCTTCTTCCTCGTGCGCGACATCCGCGAGGAGCTGCAGCTGCGCGAGCGCGAGGCCGTGATCCAGCGCGACCTCGAGTCCGCGCGCGTGTTCCAGAGCATGATCCTGTCGGTCCCGCCTGACATCGCGCCGTACTCGATCGAGGTCGCGTACCGACCGCTCGATCAAGTCGGCGGCGATCTCTATGACGTCGCGACGATGCCCGCGTCCTCGGTCCGCTTCTTCATCGCGGATGCCACGGGGCACGGTGTTCCCGCGGCGCTCGTCACCATGCTCGTCCACAGCGTGTACGAATCCGTCAAGTACACGCTCGGTGGCCCGGCGGCGGTGCTCGAGGCACTCAACGATCGGATCTCCACGGTCTATCGCCGTGGTGACGTGGTGTTCACCGCGCTCGTCGTCGACCTGTCGCTCGAGACCGGATACCTCGAGCTCGCCAACGGAGGTCACCCGCCGCCGATCCTGGTCGACTCGACGGGGGTGCACGAGCTCGAAGCCGGTGGCACCGTGCTCGGGGCACGTGGCTATCGCACGTTCCCGAGCTGGACTCGCACGATCGAGAAGGGTGCGTCGCTCTACCTGTTCACCGACGGGATCACCGAAGCGCGGCGCGGCGACGACTACTTCGGACAGGAGCAGCTCGAGGCCGCGGTCGCGCGCGCCGACACCGCTCAGGCAGCCGCGTCGTCGGTGCTCGCGCAGCTCGATCAGTGGCTGACGGGTGCGAAGCAGACCGACGACATCACGTTGATGGCGATCCGCGTCCAGCGTTGATCCGCAGTTCGTTGCGAGTCACTTGGGTGGGAGCAACACCGTGTCGATCACGTGGATCACGCCGTTCGACGTCTCGATGTCTGCCGTCACGACCTTCGCGCCGTTGATCGTCACGGAGCCCTTGTCGGCCTTGATCTTGATCTCCTGACCGTTGACCGTCTTCGCCGAGGTCAGCTTGGCGGCATCCGCCGCTTTCACCGAGCCGCTGACGACGTGATAGGTCAACACGGCCGCGAGCTTCTTCTTGTCCTTGAGGAGCGCCTCGACCGTGCCCTTCGGCAGCTTCGCGAACGCGTCGTCCGTCGGCGCGAACACCGTGAACGGGCCCTTGCCCTTGAGCGTGTCGACGAGGCCTGCCTCGGTCAGTGCCTTGGCGAGCGTCTTGAACGAACCGGCGGCAACGGCCGTATCGACGATGTCCTTCTTGGCCTCCGCCTTGTCCATCCTGGGCGCCGCCTTCGGATCGGCGAAGCTAGGCGAGGCGAGGGAGGCGAGAGCGAGCGCACATGCCAGAGTCAGTTTCTTCATGCCACTTTGAGCACCCGGTGACGCAGGTGGTTACACCCGAGTCATCGTGTCGGGGTTACTTGGAGCGCGGCTTGTTGAACTTGTCGGGACCGATCGGCGTCGCGCCACCCTTGAGATCGAGCACGACCTCGTTGCCACCCTCCTTGATCGTGACCTCGCTCTCGGCGGGTGTGCCGCTGCGCTCCGACCACGTCTGTACGCGGTACTTCCCGGGCGCGAGGCTGCGGAACGAGAACTCGCCACTCGGCTCCGCTACCACGTAGGCCGGCGCATCGACGACGATCAGGTAGGCAGCCATGTTCGCGTGCAGGTTGCAGCCGAGCCGCACGATGCCGGGCTTGTCGACCTTGACCTCGCGCGCCTCGCCGTTCTTGTACATGCCGAGGTCAAACGCCTTGGTCTTCGACAGCGAGAACACGTTGTGGAAGATCTTGTCGTAGTTCGGGAACGTGATCGTCGAGCCCACCGGCACCGCCATCACGTGCGGTGCGAATGTCTTTTCGCGCTGTTCGATCACGCGCTGCTTGGGGGTGCGCTTCGCGAACCCGCCTGCCTTGGGCCACATCATCACGACGCTGAGCCCCTGCGGCGCTGCACCGTCGAGCTTGACCGTGCCCTTGAGCGAACCGCGGGCCGGCTTCGCATCGGGCGAGTCGGTCTCCGAGCCGCCGACCGATTTCGGCTGCGCACCGGCGTCGGTGAGCTTCTTGGTCGCGACGGTCACCGACGGCGGAGCACCCGTGCGGAACGTAGCGGCGATGGACTTGAGCGCGGCGGGACCGACGAGCATCTCGGCGCGCGAGAACAACTGCTCGGCGTACGAACGCTGCCCGCGGCCACCGGCGACGACGGCCAGCTCGAGCAGCCGCTTAGCGGCCGGGTCCTTCGCGGTGACGGCGAGCTTGGTGACGGCGGTGAGCTTGGTCGCCTCGATCGGCTTGAGCTTGTCGGGCGTGGCGACCATGTCCGGCTTGAGCGGGCCGAGGGCACCGAGGATCTCGCCCTTCTCTTTTTCGGGGACCTTGAACTTGTCGAGCGCGGCGACGAGGTTTTCGACGAGCGCGGCGAACTCTTCGTCGACGAGCTCCATGCCCGCATGCGAGTCGACCATCGAGCGTCCGGTGTACTTGCACGGGCCACCCGTAGCGAGACACACGAACTCGACGAGCAACTTCTTCAGCTCGACCGCATCGGTGTTGAAGAAGCGATCCTGGATGCGCGGGTCGGTGGTCGTCCTCGTGACGAACTCCTCGACGACGGCCGTGATCGCCGGCAGGCCACCGAGCCGATCGAACAGCGACTTGGCCTGCGCGGGCTTCGGTGCCGGCGCATCTGGCTTCGGATCCATGGGGCGTGTGACGACCTCGCCGCTCCCACCACCTGGCGGTTTCGGACTCGGCTTCTTGTCGCCACCACACGCAAACACCAACGTTGCAAGCACGCCCGCGACTAGCTTCATGGCGCGAGCCTATCGCTAGCGACGGCGTCGAAGCAAAAGAACCAGGCCCAGAAGCAACGAGACGCCGGCAACGCCAAAAAGCGGCATCCGCAGCCCCCCGTAGCCGTCTACCGTCGCCGAGGTCGACGCAGGAATGGCCAGCACGAGCGTCCCCGCGAACTTGGCATCACCCACGTTCACCGGGAAGCGGTGAAAGTCGGTGGCCCCTTGTTCGGTTCCTTCGTGGAGCGAGTAGGGCTTGTCGAAACCGAGGAGGGTCGCGGAGACCGTGGGGGCAAACCCGTTGCGAACAGCAGCGAGGTCGACCGGTGCTGCGAGCACGAGGAGGCCATTGGAACCAACCCTCACCCCCGTGTGGGCCATGATCTTGTCGCCGCGCAGCTTCAGCTCGGCGTGCTAGGTCGCCGGCAGTGGCCCCGACTTGTCGGGGATGCGGAGGAGCGAGGCCTTGTTCGCGAACAGCTCGAGGGTCTCGTTGTCACGTGCCGTGAACACGAAGTCGCGGTCGCGCATCATGTCCTTCAGCGTCGCGGCATCGGTCTCCACCGCGGCGCGCAGCA
>JANNBP010000140.1:0-25740 GCA_031385555.1 Deltaproteobacteria bacterium
GATCGGAGGTTCCGGCCGAGGCTTTGTTCAAGGCTCGACCATCTTCCGCGCGCAGCAGAGATGGTTCATGCCGAGGCTATATGAGGAGCACCGAGTACGAGTACGAGCACGAGCAGTCGACGTGTCGATCGCGATCCCTCAGTACTGCGGGATCGACGGATCGACGTCGGTCGACCACGCCGCGATGCCGCCGGCGAGGTTGTAGACATTCGTGAAGCCGAGCTTGTGGAAGTGCTCCGCGGCCGCGCGGCTGCGACCACCGTGGTGGCAGTGGAACGCGAGGCCGGTGTCCTTCGGCAGGCCCTCGGCATCCGCCATGGTCTTGTCGTCGAGCATCGTCGCGCCGGCGATCTTGGCGATCGCGCGCTCCTTGTCGGGGCGCACGTCGTAGAGCTTCACCTTGTTGGCATCGAGGAGCGCCTTGAGCTCCTTCGGGCCAACCTGACGAACCATCGCCGGGCGGTTGGGGTTGTCGATCTTGAAGCCCGACTCGCCGCCGGCCTCGATGAAGTCGATCACCAGACCCTCGGCGTTTTGTGCGCTCGCGCGATCGAGCTGCACGATCACTCCATTGCTCTCGATCGTGACGTGGTTGCCTTCCTTCGGGCCGAGATCGAGCTGGTGCTCCCAGGTCGGCGTGATCGTCACGTGGATGACGTCACCGGGCGTCCCTTCTTTGAGCGCTTCCTGGAGCTCCTTGGACGCGCGGGGCGTCACGGTCACCGCGGGCAGCTTCGCCGGGGTGACGAGCCCACCGAGCTTCTTCTCGAGCTCGCCGGCCTCGTGCATCTGGCGGACGATGTCGGCCCCGCCGACGAACTCGCCCTTGATGAACAGCTGCGGGAACGTCGGCCAGTCCGAGTACTCCTTCATGCTGTTGCGGATCTCCGCGTCCGCGAGGATGTTGACGGTCGTGAACTTGGGGACCATGGTGTTGAGGATGTTCACGACGGACGCAGAGAATCCGCATTGCGGAAAGCTCTTCGATCCCTTCATGAACAGCACCACGTTGTCGCTCGCGACGAGGTCGTCGATCTTCTTCTTCAGAGCAGCATCGAGTGTCATGGTCTTTGGGCCCTTCTAGCACGAAGATCACGCTCCGAGCCGTCGGAACCATTGCCGACGTCGACGTGGCCACCTGGGACGCCCTCGATCACGGGCCGTCGCCCTTCTTGCGCCACGGGTTTCTGCGCGCGTTGGAGGAATCCGGCTCGATCGACGTCGGCAAGTCATTGTTTTCGCGCCAACGCTCCGGTTGGCTGGCGATCTACCTCCTGGCCGAGGGGGCAGGGCAGCTGCTGGGGGCGGTCCCCGCGTTCGTCAAGTCGCACAGCTACGGCGAGTACATCTTCGACTGGGGGTGGGCGAGCGCCGCCGAGCGCGCCGGGCTCGCCTACTACCCGAAACTGGTGATCGCTGCGCCCCACACTCCGGCGACCGGACCGCGGATGTTGATCGCACCCGGCGCGGATGCCGCGCTCGTCCGCAGCGTGCTGATCGCGGGCGTGCGCGGGCTCGCCGACGAGACCAAGTGCAGCAGCATCCACTGGCTGTTCTGCACGCAGGAGGAACAACAGGCGCTCGCGCAGGCTGGCTACTTCCCGCGCACCACGATGCAGTTCCACTGGCACAACCGAAACTACGCGTCGTTCGAGGCGTTCCTCGGCGCGCTCAAGAGCCGCAAGCGCAAGCAGCTCCGCAAGGAGCGTCAGAAGGCAAAGGCCGCGATCGAGTCGCTGGTGTGGAGGGAGGGCCACGAGTTGACCACCCCCCAGCTCGACGACCTCGATCGGTTCTATCGCAACACCACCGACCAACACGGCGGCCGCGACTATCTACGCCCCGGGTTCTTCCACAAGCTCGCCGAGACGCTCCCCGATGCGATGCGGGTCGTCGAGGTCACCGTCGGTGGTCGGCGCGTCGCCGGCGCGCTGTTCTTCGAGACCGCGAAGGCGCTCTACGGTCGCTACTGGGGCGCCATCGAGCACGTCGATCTGCTGCACTTCGAGACCGCCTACTACGCCGGCATCGAGCGCTGCATCGAGAAGCAGCTGCCGTTGTTCGAGGCCGGCGCGCAGGGCGAGCACAAGCTGCTACGCGGGTTCGAGCCGGCGGCGACGTACTCGGCGCACTGGATCCGGCACGCCGGGCTCGCCGCGGCGATCCACGACTTCACGCAGCGCGAGGCGATCGCGATGGAGCACGAGCTCGCGGAGCTCGCGAAGTACGGCCCGTACCGCAGCGAAGGCGAAGCCGACGAGTAGTATCCGGGCATGGCCGACCAGGACTCGCGCTCCGGCAAGACGTACACGACGCAGGCGATCATCGATTACGTCGATCGCACGCACGTCCCCCACGACGCCGCGCTCTCCCGCGCATTCACCGTGCCCGAGGGCATCCCGTCGATCCAGGTCGCTCCATCGGACGGCAAGACGATCCACGTCCTCATCCGCCTCGCGGGAGCCAAGCGGATCGTCGAGGTCGGCACGCTGGTCGGGTACTCGGCGATCACGATGGCGCGCGCGATGCCCGACGACGGTCACGTGTGGACGATCGAGTACGAGCCGAGCCACGCCGAGGTCGCGCGCGCGAACATCGAAGCCGCTGGGCTGTCGAGCAAGATCACCGTGGTCGTCGGCGCCGGGATCGACATGCTGCCGACGCTCGAGAAGCACGGCCCGTTCGACCTGGTGTTCATCGACGCCGACAAAGCGAACTACGACAGGTACGGCGCGTGGGCAGTGGATCATCTTCACGCTGGCGGGCTCGTGATCGGCGACAACGCCTATCTGTTCGGTCACCTCGTCGACGACACCGACGAGGCCCGCGCGATGCGGATGTTCCACGAGCACGTCGCGGCGACCTGCGATTCGGTGTGCATCCCGACGCCCGACGGCTTGGTCGTCGGCATCAAGCGCTGATCAGTCGTCGTCGGTGTTGCCCGGCTTCTTGAACCTCGCCGTGACGTGCGTCTCCGCGGTCGGCGTGATCGTGCAGCTTGGAAGGAGCTGTCCGGCGCAGGCTTCTTCCCACCGCTCGAAGATGCGATTCGCACTCGGCACCGCGGTCAGCGTGAGCGGGTCTCCGACCGGCACCTGATACAGACACTCGCCGCTCGTGCAGGCGGCGAAGCCGTTCGGCGTGACGCGTCCCTGGTCTTTGATCTTCACGCGCAGCGTCGTGGTTTGCGGGGGTGCGTCGGGTGGTGGCTGTGACGGACCGTCGGGCGGCGCGTCGGGGTCGGGCGGCGCGTCGGGCGCGTCGGACGCGTCGGGCGCGTCGGGCGCGTCGGAGTTTGGCGGCGCGTCGGGGTCCGTGCCGGCATCGACGATCGACACGACCGCATCGAGACCGTGCACGCCCGAGCACGAGCTGCCTTCGCGCGCACACATCCCTGCCGTGCAGGCCTGACCGCCGCCGCAGTCACTGTCGGCGGCACACGTCACCGCGCAGTCGGCGAGCTCCGGCGCGTAGCAACTCGTCAGTGCGAGGCTGATCAACACGAATCGAACCATCGGGTCCTCACGGCTCTCGCTTGAACTTCGCGGTCACGTTGGTCTCGTTCCCGGTAGGCGTCAGCGTGCAGATCGACGTCCGTTGACCCGCGCACGCTTCCTCCCACTTCTCGAAGATGCGGTTGCCGTTCGGCGTGGCGGTCAACGTGAGCGGGACGCCCTCGTCGACGGCAAACGTGCAGTCCTCGTCCATCGTACAGGGAGCGTGGCCGGGCACCTCCACCTCGCCCTGGTCCATCACGTGGATCCGCAGCATGGTCTGCGGGGTCGCGTCGGGCTCGAGCGGCGCTTCGGCCGTGACCGCGGCGTCGGCCTCGGGCGAGTTGCAGCGGACGCCGGCACCCGCACACAGGTGCTGTTCGCCACAGGTCTGGCCATCCCCGCAGTCGGCTTCCGAGCCGCACGTGACGGCGCAATCGGCGAGCTCCGGCGAGTAACAGCCTGCGAGCACGAGGGCGATCGACGCAGCTCTCAGAAGTTCCATGACATCCCGATCCTCGCGCCTCGTGCGACGGGCTCGATCCGCAACGCCTTGTGACGGCGGCGATCGATCACCAGCACCGCGGCACCCGCGGCGACCGCGGCGGCACCGAGGCCGAGCGAGACCTTCGCGATGGTGCCCGCGCGATCTCCTTCCGCGGCGCGTGCCTCGAGGGTCTTCCACTTCTCGCCGGCCGCGTAGCGACGCTCGACGTCGGTCTCCGCCTGGTGCGATTCGTAGCCGTAGTAGCCGGCCAGCAGCAGCGCCGCCCCACCACCGATCGCGAGGCCGAGACCGACTTGTTCGCCGGTGCGCCACTCGGCGGTCGTCGCCTGCTGCGCCACGCTCGGCCGGTCGCGCCTGCCGATCGGGATCGGGCCAGGCATCTGCAGCACGTTCGTCTCCACCGGCACCGTGATCTTCGCGGCGAGACAGCGCTCGACGGTCGACAGGTGCGCTTCGGCGAGCAGCCTCGCGTCGCCGGGTGGGTTGGTCGCGAGAAATCGTCGGTACATCAGCGCGGCGTCATCACAGTTGCCGCGGAGCCGGTATGCCTGCGCGAGGTTGAAGAGCAGCCCTGGCGCGGGGGCCAGGGCGTACGCCTCGGTGAAGGAGACGATCGCCGTCGAGTAGTCGCGGGCGTCGTGCGCGACGCGGCCGCGCTCGGCGAGGTCACGCGCCCGGTTCGGGACGGTGTCCGCAGCTGCGCTGTGCGTGAGCGCGAGCGCGGTGACGACCCAGAGAACCTTCATTGGTAGGGGTCGTAGGTGCCGTCAGGATCCAGCTTGGCGTTCCGGCGCGGCGCGGCCGGAGCGAGCTTCTTGAGGGGCTTGATCGGCCTGAACAGCCGTGCTTCGAGCGGCTTCGCGACCGGCTCGACCACCAAGGGTGAGGGCTCGACGGCCGCGATCGGTGCCGGCTGGGACACCGCCATCACGGGCCGTGCGAGGGAGGTCTGCGCGGGGGCGATCAGCGCGGGCGTATCCCCGAGCGTCGAGGCGGTCGCGGAGGCCGTGTCGATCACCTGGCTGATCACGATGAGCAGCACCGAGGTCGCGACCGCCGCGGCCCCGACGACCCACTGCCAGCGGCTCTTCGGCTGAGTGATCTGGGGAGCGACGATCAACGGTGCCGCGATCGCCTGGATCTCGACCGCGCCTGCCGTGGCGAACCGCTGCATCGCCGTCGGGATCGCCATCGGCTGGCTGCGACGGCGGTCGAGCTCGTCGCGAACCTCTTCGAGCCGGCGTGCGACATCGAGCATCGTCGGCCGATGCAGCGGGTTCTTCGCGAGCATGTCGTGGAGCAGATTCTCGAGCGGGGGCGGGATGTCCGGCCACGCTTCGCTCGCGGGTGGCGGCACTGCGCGGAGGTGCATCGTCATGATCTCGGCGGCGGTCTCGGCTTCGAACGGGAGCTGCTCGAGGAACAGCTCGTAGGCCATCACGCCGAGCGAGTAGACGTCGGTCTTCTCGGTGAGCTCGCCACCGCGCGCCTGCTCGGGAGACAGGTACTGCGGGGTGCCGATCAGCTGACCATCGATCGTATGGCGTGTGCCGCTGCTCGTCACATGCTCGGCGATCACCTTCGCGATGCCCCAGTCGAGGAGCTTCGCGCGCGGACGCTTCGGATCGTCCGGGTTATCGATCAGGAAGATGTTATCGAGCTTGAGGTCGCGGTGGATGATGCCGGTCGCGTGGGCCGCGATCAGCGCATCGCAGACTTGCAGCAGGATCGAGATGACCTGATCGGGGAGCAGCTTGCTCTCCTCGGCACGCCGCGCGAGCGACACGCCTTCGAGGCGCTCCATCACCAGGTACGGGCGCTGGTCCTCGAGGTGGCCGGTCTCGAAGATGTCGACGATGTTCGGGTGACCGACCAGGTTGACGACCTGCGCTTCGAGGAGCATCCGGTCCTCGCCGGGGCCCCACACCTTGCGATGCACCACCTTCAGCGCGGCCTGCTTGCCGATCTCCGCGTGGACGACGGCGTACACGGTGCCCATCCCACCCCGGCCGAGCTCGCGCTCGATCTTCCAGGGGCCGGCCATGTACCCGGGTGCAAGCGCATCAGGATCCGGCATGGGCCCCTGTGTGGATGCGGTGCTCATCATCGTCTGCACAACTCACAGCGGTGCAGCGCTCGTGCCCAGGGGGGGACGCGCCCAATCCGTGAGCGGACGCGTAGTTCGCTGAGGCCTGCGTAGCTCGGTGGCGCGATGTAGCGAGCGCGCACGCCGGACTGTGCGAGCTAGGATGGAGATCTCGTGATCGTCTCGCGCGAAGACCTCGAAGCCTCCCTCGCGCGACTGCGCGCGAGCGTCACAGATCCGGCGGCGGGCATCCTCGGTCCGACCTCGATCGGGTGGCAGATCGGGGCGGACCTCGCGCTGTTTCTCGGCGGCGGTCGCGCAGCGCTCCTACAGCTCGCACATCCGATGGTCGCCCACGCGGTCGATCAACACTCGCGGACGCGCACCGATGTCGTGGGCCGGTTCCAGCGGACGTTCCGGAACGTGTTCGCGATGGTGTTCGGAGATCTCGACGACGCGATCACCGCCGCGCGACGTGTCCATTCCGTGCACACCCGCATCCACGGCACGCTGCCGGAGCGCGCGGGTCGCTGGGAGGCGGGCGCGCCGTACCACGCGAACGAGCTCGAATCGCTGCGCTGGGTGCACGCGACGTTGATCGATACGACGGTCGCCGTGCGGGAGCTGATCGATGGTCCCCTCCCGGTCGCGATCAAGGACGCGTATCAGGTCGAGCTCCATCGCTTCGGCGCGCTGTTCGGAATTCCCGCGAGCGCGTTGCCGCGCACGTGGCGCGAGCATGAAGCGTACATGGCGGAGATGATCGCGTCGCGCTCACTCGCGGTCACGCCGTGCGCGCGCGAGCTGGCGAGCTTCCTGATCGGCAGCAACGGTGCCCAGCCGGTGCTCGGTCGGATCGGCGAGCTGGTCTCGCACGCGTTGCTTCCGGAACCGCTGGCGGCGCAGTTCGGCTTGCGCGGCGCGCCGAAGCGGACACGGCTCGGGCTCGGTGTGTTCGCGCAGGTGTATCGACACCTCCCGCGATCGCTGGTCACGATCCCGGCGTGCACCGAAGCGCGTCGCCGGCTCGCGGGGCAGGGCCCGAGCCGATGGTCGGCGTGGACGGAGCGGCAGCTGTTCGGGCTGGCTCGACGAACCACTGCGCGATGACAGCCGAGACACCAAAGAGACACCACGCGGCCGACTACCAAAGTTGTGCGTTTGGGAGGCTCGGGCAGCCGACCGCGTGGATGAACGTGTGGTCAGCAAGATGTGCGCCCGCGCATGCGGCGCGTAAGCCCGTGAGACACCGCTCGTGGATCGCGCAACGCGACGTCCCACGACGAGTCGCTGCGACGACGCAGCGCGAGCGATCCTTCGCGATGCGGCATGCGTGATCGACCCGCGCGACGCGGCCTCGGTTACCTGACGACTACCCGATGCAAGCTAACGATAGCTGCCGGGATCGAGACCGAAGCGTTTGATCCAGCGCTGGATCTGCTTTCGATCTTTATCGAGCGCGCGGGCGACGGCGGAGACGTTGCCCTGATGCTCGCGCAGCGCGGCGACGACCTGGTCGCGCACTTTCTGATCGTTTTCACTGAGGACAACAGGCCGTGGCGCCCCGGGTGGCCGGCCGGTGCGAACGGAGTCTGGGAGGTGCTCGCCGCGGACCAGCTCGGTGCCCGCCAGGACCTGGGCGGTGGCCAACGCCTGCTCGAGCTCGCGCACGTTGAGCGGCCACGGATAGCGGAGCAGGAGCCGAGCGGCGTCGATGTCGAACCCGACGTGCTCGCCGGGGAACAGCCGCGTGTGGAGGGTGCCGATCAGGATGCCCAGGTCGGTGCGGCGCTCGGCGAGCGTGGGCACGGTGACGCGAAAGCCGGCCAGGCGCGCGAACAGATCGTGGCGAAATGATCCTTCGGCCACCATGTCGTCGAGATCTCTATGGGTGGCCGCGACCACTCGTAGATCGATCGGCACCGCGCGTGTGCCGCCGACGGGCATGACTTCTCGTTCCTGGAGGATGCGAAGCAGCGCCGCCTGCGAGTTGGCCGGCAGATCGCCGATCTCGTCGAGGAACAGCGTGCCGCCATCCGCGGAGCGAACGAGGCCGGGGTGATCGGTCTGCGCCCCGGAGAACGCGCCCTTCTTGTACCCGAACAGCTCGCTCTCGACGAGGTTGTCGGGGAGCGCGCCGCAGTTGACCGGCACGAACGCGCCCGGGCGACTGGACTGCGTGTGGATCGCGCGCGCGATGACTTCCTTGCCGCTGCCCGACTCGCCCTCGATCAACATCGGGATCTCCGACGACGCGATCTGGCGCAGCCGTGTGATCTCGGTGTTCCACGCGGGCATCAACGTGGTGAAGCCGGGCGGCCCATCGGCAGGCGTCAGCTCGAGCAGGCCGGGCGCCTCGGCCTCGACCGGCAGGCGCTCGAAGAAATAGAACAGCGTGTGACCGAGCTCGATCAACGAGCCGTCGGTGAGCACCGCGCGCTTGGTGGTGTGACCGTCGACGATCGAACCGTTCTTCGACTCGGTGTCCGTCAACACCCAGCGACCGAAGCTCGGCTCGATGCGCGCGTGCCGCGACGACATCCATTTGTCGGGCACGCGGATCGTGAGCTCGGTGCCCGCCCTCTCCGCGCTGCGATCGGTGCCGCGACCGAGCGAGATTGCCGTCAGCTCGGAGAGTCGATAGCGAACCGAGCCCGCGCGCGGCCGTCCGCACTCCAGAACGAGGACAAGCACGGGCTCCGGGCGCGGACCGATCCGACCGGACTTCCCATCCTCGTGGAAGCTAAGGGTTGTGCCCTGGGCATCGCCCACGAACGCATCTTACATCACACCCTGACAGCGGTGATTGTCAGACCGCCCTCTTAGCCTCTGTCTCGTGATGAGCGATCTGCTCTCGAGCTCCCTCGGTCCCCGCCACGGCCTGCTCCGCGCGAAATCGCCGGAGGCCTGGTTCGAGCGCGGGCTGGCCCTGGAGGACAGCGCTCCCGACCAGGCCATCGCCGCGTATCGGCGGGCGCTGCTCGGCCGCGCGGACCTCGCGGATGCCCACTGCAACCTCGGCCGGCTGCTCCATGACAAGGGGGAGCTGGGCCTCGCGGAGTCGCACTATCGCCAGGCGCTCGCGCTGGACCCAGAGGTCGCGCTGTACTGGTTCAATCTCGGAGTTGTCGTCGAGGATCGCGGTCAGCGGGACCTCGCGATCGAGGCATATCATCAGGCGCTGCTGCTCGATCAGGCGCTGCTCGATGCGCACTTCAACCTCGCGCGGCTGTACGAGCAGATCGGCCTTCGCGCGCAGGACGAGCTGATGCTCCGCCGCGCGATTCGCCACCTCACGGACTACCGCCGGCTGGCTTCGAAGCGCGTCGCGCGCTGACCGGCCCGAGGCTGCGACCCGCTGCGACCCGCTGCGACGAGTCGCAGCGAACCGCTGCGACGATGTGCAGCGATCGACAGCACGCCCAAGATCCGACGGGGCTCGTATTCACTCGATCATGCAGCGCGGATCGGTCGCGTTGGCGTTGCAATACTGCCGCCGGCACGCGGGTGTGTTGCGCTGGATCGCGGTCGAGCAGTCGACGGGTGCGAGCACGTCGTCGCGCGCGGGGCGCGTGGGTGATCGTGTGGGGCGCCGCACGACCGCGATCGTCGGTCTCGCGGGCGGTGCCGGAAGTGGCGTGACCTGCGCGATCTTGTCGTGCAGGCGTTTGTGCTGCCGGTAGGTCAGCTCCTCGGTGCACGCGTCGAGATCCGCGTCGAGCCGTGCCGTCGCGATGCAGCGCAGCACGTTCGCCGGCCACGCCTCGGCCTCGCAGCTGGCGATCATCACCGTCGCGGTGCGATCGACCGCAGTCGCGAGGAGGACGCGCTGGCTCTCCGTCGCGATCCGCGTGGCGGCGTTGCGGATCACCGGTTCACACGCTGGCGCCGCGACCACCGGCGCGGGAGTCGGCGTGATCTGCGTCGGCGTCGGGGTTGGAGTGGGCGGCGACGCCGGTTCGTTGCCTCCACCACACGCGATCAACCACATCAGCAGAGCTGCGCGCATCCGATAGGCCTCCGATGGTCACGTACGCAGTGCCAGTCGGATGGGTTGGGCGCTACTGCGTCCTCCGCCACCACGCGATTTTTAGATAATCGGCCTGCGGGAAGCCCACCGGGTGATCGATCTCGGGCGTCAGCTCCCGCGACTTCTTGAAGCGATGACCGAGAGACTCGGAGACCACGTGATGGAACTGGGCGCGCTCGATCCGTGACGTGCAACACGCGGCGACGATCGCGCCGTCCGGCCGGACGTGGCGGGCCGCGGCCCGGTAGAGCTTGCGGTACGCGTTGAGCGCGCCGGGCACCGCCGCCTTGTGGCTGGTCATCGACGGTGGATCGACGATCACCAGGTCATAGGTCTCGGTCTCGGCGTGGGCGGGCAACCACTCGAAGACATCCGCCACGACGAACTGATGATGCTCGGCGTTGGTCGCGTTGTATTGCGCCGCGAAGGCGAGTGCACGTGCGGAGGCATCGACGGAGATCACCTGCGTGGCGCCGGCAGCCTCGGCCGCCCGCGCCAGCATCCCGGTGTACGAGAACAGATTCAGCACGCGCGCGTCCACGAGCGCGGCGGTGGCGAGATCGTGGCGGAGCCCGCGCAGGTCGAGGTACGCGCCGGTCTTGTGGCCCTCCGCGAGATCGACGGCGTAGGTCAGGCCGTCCTCGGTGAACCTGCCGGTCGCCCTGGTCTCCCCGTAGAGCGTGCGTGGCTCGGCCGGCGTCTGGCGGCGCCGCGCTGGGCGCAGCGTGATCGAGGTGGCCGGACCGATCACGTCGCGGTGCTGCGGCGTCTTGGCGAGCACGCGACCGAGGAACCGCGCGATCGCGTCGGCACCGGCGGAGTAGCTCGCGATCACGATGGCGTCGCCGAACCGATCGATCGCGATCGCGGGGATGCCGTCGGACTCGCCGTTGAGGAGCCGGATGCCATCGGTGCGGCTGACCAGCGCTTCGCGCTTCGCGAGGGCGGTGGCGAGCTGCGCGGCGAAGTACGCGGCGGTCGGCGACTCGGCACCCTTGCGCAGGATCCGGATCGCGATCGCGCCGTCGGCTTCGTAGATGCCATGGCCGACGAGCTTGTTCTGTCCGTCGACCAGCCGCAGCCAGTCGCCGTCGGCGAACACCGTGGCCGCGGTGCTCAGCTGCTCGCGAAACAGCCATGGATGGCCGCGCTCGATGATCGCCGCCGCATCTTTTTTGATCTGGTACCGCCGTGCACGCATTAACGACCTAACAATCCGTCGGCGTGGGTACCGCGGCGAGGCCGCGTTCCCGTCGGCAGCCGATCGACGACGACGAGGTCCGCTCTCCCCGCGGCGATCGCCGCATCGAGATCGGGAAGGAGTGCACCGCCGCCATCGACACAGGTCGCGACGCCGAGCTCGTTGCGCAGGCGATCCGCGAGGGGCGCGGCGGGCAGGCGCGCGTTGCCATCGCCGTGCGTGGCCATCACCCACAACAGCGAGGCGCCGGCGCGGACGAGCTGGGCGGCATGACCGACCACGACGGAGCGCGCCGCGGGGCGATCCTGGACGACCGCACCGAGCCAGCCGGTGCGCGTGGAGAGCGACGCGACCTGGTGGACCACCGCGGGTAGCGCCTCGACGGCCTGTGGATCGGTGCCCGGATCGAGCGCGATGAGATCGAAGCCGGCGAACAGCGCACGGCTCGTGGCGCCGATCAGGTCCGCGCCGGCCTTCGCATGGATCCGCGCGGCGACCAACGCGCGCTTGCCGTGGGCGTAGTCGACGATCTTCTTCCACGCGACCGCGGCCTCGTCATCCGCCAGCGCACCGACGGGCAGCAGCGAGGTGACGACGAGATCGGCGCCCGCGGTGGCGGCACCGCCTAGCGTGACGAGCTGATCGTCGTCGGGGAGGTCCGACGAGCTTGGAGCGACGGCGATGCGCGAGCGCAACCGGCGATCGCCGAGCACGAGGGGCAGCGACGTGGGCGCGGGCGGTTCGCCACCGGGGATACCGTTGCTCGCCGCGAGCAGCTGCTCGACGCCGCGCGCGAGGTGCGGATCGCGCTTCGCGACGGAGGCGTGCGACACGCGGAGGCTGCGCGTCATCAGCGAGTACGTCAGCTGGACCGGGGCCATCGCCATGTAGCGCTCGGTGCCCTCGAACCACTCGAGGCTCGCCTGCGCAGCAGCCTGCAGCGCCTCGACCTCGGGGCGGCGGCGCCGCTCGTACGCCGCCAGCGCACCGCCGACGTCCTGCGGGGCCGCGAGCAGCTCGTCGCGCAGCACGATGACGTCCTCCATCGCGAGCTTGGTGCCCGAACCGATCGAGAAGTGCGCGGTGTGTGCGGCATCGCCGACGAGCACGACGTGCTTGCCGGCGGACTCGGCATGCCACTTCCCGCAGCGCACCGTCGGGAAGTTTCGCCAGATCGATCGATTCTTGATCAGTGGAGAACCACCGAGCTCCGCCGCGAACAACTCGGAGAGCACAGCGATCGTCGTGTCCTCGTCGGCGTCTTCGAGGCCCGCGTTGCGCCAGGTCTCCTCGCGGCATTCGACGATGAAGGTCGAGCCCTGGTCTTGGAACGGGTACGCGTGGACGCGAAACAGGCCGAAGCGGGTCTGCTTGAAGATGAACGTGAACGCCCGGTACGGCACCCGGCAGCCCAGCCACACGAACTTGTTCGGGCGGACGTCGATGCGCGGTGCGAGCTGATCGGTGAGCGCCTCGCGGACCCAGCTGCCGACGCCGTCGCACCCGACGATCAGATCGGCGTTCGCGAGCTCTCGATTGGAGAGGGACGTGATGCCGTGCTCGTAGACGACGAGCACTCCGAGCTCCTGCGCGCGGCGCTGGAGGATCTCGAGCAGGGCCTTGCGCTCGAGGCCGCAGAAGCCGTGACCGGTGGAGCGCAGGATCTCGCCGCCGGTGTGGATCTCGATGTCGTCCCAGCGCGCGAACTTCGCGGTGATCTGCGCGTGGGTCTCGGGATCGGCCGCGGCGAGGTTGCCGAGCGTCGCGTCGCTGAACACCACGCCGAACCCGAACGTATCCGTCGGTTGGTTGCGCTCGTACACGACCACGTCGTGCGCAGGTTGAGCGCGCTTGACGAGGATGCCGAGGTAGAGCCCGGCCGGTCCGCCGCCGATACAGGCGATGTTCACGACGCGAACGTAACCCAACAGGGCTAAGGTCGCGAGGTATGGCGAGCTACGAAGATCCGACGCTGCACACGTTGTTTCCTACCTCGAGCTCGATCCCGGAGAGCGTCCGCATCGACCCGCGGGCAAACCCGCCCCGGATGCTGATCGACGGCCAGGTCCGCACGATCGATCCAACCGATCCCGATCACATGCTACCGGTGTACTCGCGGGTCGCGGTCCGCGACGGCAACGAGCTGCGACCGGTGCTGCTCGGTCACGAACCGAAGCTCGGGCCGATCGAAGTCGAGGAGGCGATGGTCGCCGCCGAGCGCGTGCTCGCCGCGGGGATGTGGTCGCGCGCGCCGCTGGAGACCCGGATCGGTGCGGTCGAGAAGCTCGCCGCGAAGCTCGGCGCGGAGGTGGATCGGATCGCGACGCTGCTGCAGTGGGAGATCGGCAAGCCGGTCGCCGCAGCACGCGCCGAGGTCACGCGCTCGATCGACTACATCAGGGACACGATCGTCGCCCAGCGCTCGATCGAGAGCGATCGCGGCGTCTACACCGGCGTCGCCGGCAAGACCACGCACTACGCGAAGGACGTCACCCGGCCGCTCGGCACCGTGCTCTGCGTGGCACCGTTCAACTACCCGATCAACGAGTTCCTGACGACGATCATCCCGGCGCTGCTCGTCGGCAACGTGGTGATCGCGAAGACGCCGCGGTTCGGCATGCTCGCGAACATGGCGCTGATGGACGCGTTCGCCGAGGCGTTTCCGCCTGGCGTCGTCGCGCTGCTCCCCGGCGATGGGCGTGCGGTGCTACCGACCGTGATCGGTCACAAGACCAACGACATCTTCGGCAACGCGATGGGCACGATCGACGTGTTCGCGTTCATCGGGAGCGAAGGCGCCGCGAACGCGATCCTCAAGGGCCACCCGACGCCGTCGTTCGTCCACAAGATCCTGGGGCTCGGCGCGAAGAACGCCGGCATCGTGCTGCCCGGTGCCGATCTCGACACCGTCGCCAGCAAGCTCGTCAAGGGGGCACTCGGCTTCAACGGGCAGCGCTGCACGGCCGAGAAGATCCTCTTCGCGCCAGCGGGTGCCGAGGGCGATCGGCTGGTCGCCGCGATCTCCGAGCGCGTGATGAAGCTCAAGCTCGGCATGCCGTGGGATCCCGATGCCGCGATCACGCCGCTGCCCGAGCCGCAGAAGCTCGAGGTGATGTGGGGCCTGATCGGCGACGCCGTGGAGAAGGGCGCGAAGATCGCGAACGATAGCGGCGGTCGCGGCCTGTACTCGATCATGCGGCCCGCGGTGCTCGATCACGTGGTGCTCGGCATGAAGATCTACGACGAGGAGCAGTTCGGTCCGATCGTGCCGATCGTGCGCTACTCGAAGATCTCCGAGATCGTCGCGTGGCACGACCGTTCGCCGTACGGCCAGCAGGCCGGGATCCACGGGCCCTCCTCGTCGGCGAAGCAGGAGTTGATCGACGCGTTGTCCTCGTACGTCGCCCGGATCAACCTCGACGATGTCTGCCAGCGCGGGCCCGACACGTTCGGGTTCACCGCGGCCGACAAGTCGGGCCACGGCACGCTGTCGATCAAGGATGCGCTGCGGTCGTTCTCGCGCAGCGTGATCGTGCAGTCGCCGGATCGTTCGACGATCTGACTCAGTGCACGGCGATCGCGTCCCAGCACACTTGCTCGGCATCCGCGACGGTCGCGTCGGTGAGCTGGAGCCGGCCCTCCCAGTGCGCCCGCATCAGCCCGATGAACGCGCCGAACACGAGCTCCAGCAACACCCACGCATCGACCTTGCGAACGACGCCCTCGGCTTGCGCGCGCTGCAGCATCGCGTGCGCGAAGCCGTGCATGTGGGTGTCGATCGCGCGTGACTCCGCATCGAGGTAGCTCGCGTGGTTGTGGGTCTCGATGAACGCGAAGCCGGCAGGCGCGGCGAGGGCGAAGCGAATGATCTCGTTCCACATCACGCGGAACTGCTCGCGCACCGGCGCGTTCTGCGGGAACTGGGTGAACACGCGCTGCCCGACCTGGGTCTTCCACGATCGGTAGAGCGCGTTGACCAGGGCTTCCTTGCTGTCGAAGTAGTGATAGATGGTGCCGGCCGCGATGTTCGCGCGCTCGGCGATCTCGGGGACCGAAGTGCCGTGGAAGCCATGCTCGACGAAGCACGCGAGGGCGGCGTCGAGGATCGACGCTCGGCGGTCGGGGTGGAGGGCCGGCCGGCCGCGCTTCTTTGCTGTCGCTACCATTAACTGAATATTCATATGGTAATCGAGCACTTGTCAATCGATTGATTTTACTCGTTGACCGGTGATGAGAGCCGCTGGTAGTTCTATGTCGACATTAACCGAATGAACGTTCAACCAGGAATTGGAGCGACCCCATGTTGACCGCCACGATCGCCGCCGCCGGAACCCTCCTTGCCACCTGTGCCATGCCGTCTGGCGACCTCAAGCAGCCCGAGACCTGGGGCCAGTACTTCCTCGACAAGTTCGAGGTCGAGCGCGCCGAGGCGATGACGATCGAGCCCGCGGATCGCGCCCCGCTCGCGCACCCGCGGACGGTCCTCCTGATCACCGGCGTGACCATCCCGGCCGAGTGGTTCGATCCGGTCAAGGCGCGGCTCGAGCGCGACGGGTTTCGCACCGTGGTCTACGAACCGCCGCGGCTCCTGTCGGGCGACCTGTTCTGGAACGCCGAGGAGCTCGGCCGAGTGATCGACGGCATCCGCGCGGAGACCGGCGAGGAGCGGATCGACATCCTCGCGGAGTGCACCGGCGGCCTGATCTCGCGCCACTACATCCAGGCGCTCGGCGGCAACGCTCACGTCCGCCGGCTCGTCACCTTCATCTCACCGCAGCACGGCTTGCCGAAGGCCGGGGAGGCGCAGCTGTTCGTCCCCTGGGATGCGGTCAATGATCTGACGCCCGGCAGCGAGTGGCTCGAGACCGTCAACCGCGCACCGATGGCGCCGGACGTGCCGATGACGTCGATCTACACGTGCACCGACGAGTACATCCAGCCGTACGACACGGCGATCGTCCCCGGCGCGAAGAACATCGGGCTCGGCTGCGACGGCACCTTCGTCGGTCACTTCCAGTTCTTCTACGATCGCGAGATCTACAAGGTGATGCGCGACGAGCTGCTGCTGCCCGCGCCGACCGACGTCGATCCGCCGACGCCGACCGATCCGGCGACGCCCGAGGATCCGACGATCGACGAACCGACCGACGACGAGATGGGTGGTGGGTGTTCGTCGACGGGATCCAGCGCGGGCTTGCTCGTGATCGGCCTCGCCGTCGCGTTGGTGCGCCGCCGGCGCCGTCATCAGATCTGACGCGAATATCCGACGCATCGCCAGTTTCGATGTGACTCGCGCACGCTTCGCGTTCGTGTTCGATCCTCGCCGAGGGCCCGGCCTCGCGCTCTACGGCAACCTGCGATTGTGGCCATTCTCCCCGCTCGCATCCTGACGACCTCGTGCTTGAATCGAGGGATGCGGATCTCGTGGCTGGTTGGGTTGCTCGCGTCCTCCACCGCGTTCGCCGACGCGCCCGTGCCGAAGCCGGTCGAGCCGTACCTGTTCTTGCAGTGGGAGACCGGCGAGCAATCGCGGGACATGTCGCTGACGGTGACGCGGATCGAGGTGACCGGGACCAAGCTCCACTACTCGCAGCAGTATCTCGGCCGTGGCTTCTTGCCGAATCCCAAGCCGGTCGAGCTCGACGCGACGGTCAAGGATCCCAAGAAGGTCGAGGCGGCGCTCGTCGCGCTCGACAAGATCAAGATCAAGGTGAAGCCGCTCAAGCAGGGCGGTGATCCGACCCGCTACAACCTGCGGAGCGGCTGCATCCAGCGAGGCAAGGTCGAGCGCTGCGCGTCGGCCGATGGCGCGGAGAAGGACCCCGACGATCTCAAGGCGATCGCCGCCGTCCGCGACGCGCTCCTCGACGGCGTGAAGCTGCCGGCCGCTATTCTTTGACCAGCTTCTCGAGCGCGGTCAACGCGGCCTGCAGATCCGGCCGCTCGGTCAGTACCGGCGTGCATGGATCTCCCGGCCAGGACGCGATCCGGTCGAGCGCGTTGCGCAGCGTGAACTGCCGCGGGTCGAGATCCGGCGTCACCTCGTCCCACGTCACCGGCATCGACACCGGAGCTTTCGCGACCGGGCGCACGCTGTACGGCACGACGAGCAGCTGGCCGTGCGCGTTCTGTCCCCAGTCGAGATAGACGCGGCCACCGCGGGCGGCTGGATTGCGATTCGTCGTGGCCTTGTCGGGATGCTGTTTCTCGACGAGGAGCCCGATCAGGTACGCGAGGGTCCTCGCCTGATCGAACGTGCACTGCCCGCCGAGCGGGATCAGGACGTGCAGCCCGGACTGCCCCGACGTCTTGACGTAGTTCGGGATTCCCGCAGCCTCGCAGAGCTCGTGGATCGCGAGCGCGAGCGGAACGACCCATGCCTGCGGGGCGTTCTTCGGATCGAGATCGACGATCGTCCAGTCCGGTTTCTCGAGGTTGGTCGAGCGCGACGCCCACGCGTGGATCGGGATCGACCCCATGTTCGCGATGAACGCGAGCCCGTCGGCGTCATCGATCATCACGTAGTGGATCTCGCGCTGCGAGTGCTCGCTCCACAGCGTCGTCGTGCGCAGCCACGGCGGCACCCAGTGCGGCATGTCCTTTTGATAGAACATCTCGCCGTCGATGCCATCGGGATATCGCGTCAGCACCGTCGGGCGGTCCTTGAGATAGGGCAGGAGCTGCGGACTGACCGCGCGGTAGTACTCGATCAGATCGCCCTTCGTGATGTTGTCTTCTTTCCAGAAGATCTTGTGGAGCCGGGTCAGTCGCAGCTCGCGGATCGGCGCGTCGATCTCGAGCTCTTGCTCGATCAAGGGCAACGGTCCGGTGTCGTCTTGCGAGTGGATGCGCTGCGGCGTCGCGAGCGAATCACCCTCGTCGACGACCTCTTCCGCGATCTCCGCCGCCTCGTCACCCTCGCCATCGCCCTTGTTCTCGGCGGTGGTGCGCACCGGCATCCCGCAGTCATGGGGACGCTTGTCGGGACGCCACCGCTCGAACACCGGGAACCGCAGGGACGAATCCACCGGCCACTCGCGGTAGCGCACCTGGACGACGATCTGCTCGGCGGGATCGAGCCAGCGCGCGTCATTGCTCGCCTCGGGACGCGGGAACGTCGGTTTCCATGTCGGCATCGCGTCGAGCCGCTGCTTGACCTCCATCAGCTGCTTGTCGTCGAAGCCGCTGCCGACCTTGCCGGCCCACACCCAGCGCTCGTCGACCCACACGCAGAGGTGCAGGGCACCGATGCCCGCACGCGATCGCTTCGGCGGCGTGTAGCCGCACACCGCGAAGTCGGCCTCGGGATCCGACTTCATCTTCAACCAGTCGCGCGAGCGTTGCGACTTGTACGGCGAGCTCGCCTTCTTCGCCACGACACCTTCGAGGCCGCGCTGCACCACCTGTCGCAACAGCGCCTCGCCGAGCTCGGGCACGTGATCGCCGTAGCGCAAGGGGCCAACGCCCGTCGGCGGCAGGATCTTGTGGAGCAGCGCCTTGCGCGCGAGCAGCGGCAGCCCACGCAGGTCGTAGCCGTTCGCCGCGAGGAGATCGAACACGATGTACGTCACCGGGTTCGAGAGCGCCGCGCGCTGGATCTCCGACGTCTTGTGCATCTGGCCGCGGAACGACAGCTTGTGAAAGTCCGGCTTGCCCTCGGCGTCGAGCATCACGATCTCGCCGTCGAGGATCAGCCCGGGAATCGGTAGCGCACGCACCGCGCTCGTGATCTCCGGATAGCGCTCCGTCGGGTCCTGCGATGACCGATAGCGCAACGCGCAGGTGCCGCCGCCGCCGAACGCGACCATGCGAAAGCCGTCGTACTTGAGCTCGAACACCCACTCCTTCGACGAGAAAGGCGCCTCGGCGGTGTGGCACAGCATCGGCTCGAACGAGCCCGGTGGGATCACGCGCTTGGGCGGCTTGAGCTTGTCGAGCTCGGAGAGCACCAGCTGGTGTCGGGGGGCGCCGGTCGCGAGTTCGTCGATCGTCAGGCCCGACAGCACCGACGCTTCCGACAAGGGCTCCTTCGAGGCGAGGAACTGCTCGGCGGGCTCGTCGCGCTTCTTGATCAGCAGCCAGTGATCGCTACCGCGCCCCGACTCCTTGCCGCGCTTGCCCTTGCCGGTGTGGACCAGCGTGAACGCGCCGCGCAGCTTGTAGCCGTAGAGCTCGAACTTGATCTCGCCGTCGACCATGCCCTGCGCGGGATCGATCAACGGACGAAACAAGCCGCGGTCCCACGCGATCATCGGCCCGGCGCCGTAGTTGCCCTCGGGGATCACGGCCTCGAAGTTGACGTACTCGAGTGGGTGGTTCTCGACCTTGACCGCGAGCCGCTTGTCGTCGGGATCCATCGACGGGGCCTTGGGCACCGCCCACGAGCACAGGATGCCGTCGATCTCGAGCCGGAGGTCCCAGTGCATCCGGGTCGCGTCGTGCTGGTGGACGACGAAGACGCGCGGCCCACCCCTGGCGGGCGTGACCGAAGTCGCCATCGGCTCGGGCGTGGCCCCACCGGTCCGCTTCGCCCGATACAACTCGAGCGAGTCGTCGGTTTTCGGGTCACCCGGTGGCTTCTGGTCGCTCATCGTTGGATCACGTGTGGGCTAGCAATTACAGTTCGCGGATGCCCGCACGCTCGATCGGTACTGCCACGATCTCGTTCGGCCTCGTCTCGATTCCGACGAAGCTGTACACCACGAACGAGTCCGGCAACGACATCCACTTCAACATGCTTCACGAGGCCGATGGGGCCCGACTCAAGCAGCAGTACATCTGTACCAAGTGCAACGAGGTGGTCGACCGCGAGCACACCGTGAAGGGGTACGAGCACGCCAAGGGTCAGTACGTGATCTTCTCGGCCGAGGAGCTCAAGGCGCTCGACGCGGTCGCCACCCAGAGCATCGCGCTCGAGGAGTTCGTCCCGGCCGCGTCGGTCGATCCGCTGTACGTCGAGAAGAGCTACTACCTCGGCCCCGACAAGGGCGGCGAGCGCGCCTACAAGCTGATCCACGACGCGATGATCGACACCGGTCTCGTCGGTATCGCGTCGTATGCCGCGCGTGGCAAGCAGTACATCGTCTGCCTGCGCCCGTTCCACGAGGGCCTGATCATGCACCAGCTGCGCTACGCCGAAGAGGTCAAGGCGTGGAGCGAGGTGCCGCTCCCGGCGCTCCCCGACCTCAAGCCGGCGGAGATCGGGCTCGCGAAGCAGATCATCCAGCAGATCGCCCAGGAGACCTGGCACCCCGAGAAGTACAAGGACGAGGTCCAGACCCGCATGATGGGCCTGATCCAGCAGAAGGTCGAAGGCCAGGAGATCAGCGTCATCCCCGAGGCGCCGGCCGGCAAGGTGATCGATCTGATGGAAGCGCTCAAGGCGAGCCTCGGGATGGCGGGCGCATCGACCGCGGCGGAGGCCAAGCCGGCGAAGGCCGACAAGGCCGAGAAGGAAGAGCCGAAGAAGAAGGCTGCCGCGACGAAGAAGAAGTGACGCGGGTCAGTTCGTGCAGATTCCGTCGGTGGTGTTGCAGCCTTGCTCGAGGGCCGTGCAGTCGGCGCAGGTGACGCCACCGCGCCCGCACGCCGTGTCGCTCTGCGGATCGACGCACGCGCCCTGATCGTCGCAGCAGCCGGTGGCGCAGCTCGACGCATCGCAGAGGGCCTCGACCGTCTCGAGCGGAAACACGCCGAGGTCGACGGTCTGGCCGCCGAGGATCGAGCCTTGATCGCTCGAGGTCGCGACGATCGCCTCGGCCGCATCGAGCGCGTTGACCGTCACGGTGTACGGCCCGATCTCGCGCGGCCCGGAGACGGCCGCGCCATCGGTACACAGGAACGTCTCCGTCGTCAGCGAGCCGTTGTCGGTGATCACGCGGATCGTCTCGATGCCCGCGACAGCGCACTCGATCACCTGGCCGTTCGCGGTGACCTGCCACGCGAACGAGAACTTCCCCTCGTTGACGTTGTCGCCATCACCGGCGCAACTCGCGCAGAGCAAAAGCAGAAACGTTCGCGTCATGCTCGGCTCACCGCGCGACGCTAGCAGAGAAACCCGTCGTCGATCGGACTTCCCCGCGCGCGAAAAGGGGGCCAACGCGGGCGCCTACCTTCGCTCAGAATGCGAAGGTGAACGTGCCGAGAAAGGTATTGCTACCGTCGTCGTTGACGACGCCGGTGTTCGTGGGTTGCGTCGAGATCACGTTGTCGAATTGACCGATCAGCGAGAGCTGATTCCCGTACGGACCGCTGGGCAAGACGACCGTTTGGGCCGTGCCTGGCGCGTTACATGGACCCAGCTGGACGGTCTCTTGCGACGTCAGCAGGTGCGTGCTGATGATCTCGAGCTTGACGGCGCCGACTTCATCGCAGGTCGTGGGTCCATTCGGGTCGGTCACCAGATACGCGAACGACATCGTGCCGCCGAGCGGGCTTCCACCATCGCCCGGATTGGCCGCGTCTTCGCTGCCGTCGATCGGACCCGGAGGCGGCCCAGGCGTGTCCGCGCCAGGCACCGACGGACCTCCGCCGCACCCTCCGAGGAGTGCCAAGAGAATCAGGGATCGCATGGGTCGAAGATACACAAGGCGTCGGTGCGTAGGGCAACCAACAATGTGCCGTGACGGCCACACCGAGACGCAGCCCAGGCGAGAAGACCGACTAGAGTCCACCCGTGCCCGAGTTGCCGGACGTCGCTGTCTACGTCGAGCGCCTGCACGCGCTGACCGTCGGCCAGCGGCTCGAGAGCATCCGGATCGCGAGCGTGTTCGTGCTGCGGACGTTCTCGCCGTCGCCGAAGGAGCTGGTCGGCGCGGTCGTGACGAGCGTCGAGCGGCTCGGCAAGCGGATCATCCTCGGCGTCGAGGGCGAGCGCTTCCTCGTCATCCACCTGATGATCGCGGGGCGGTTGCGATGGCGAGTGAAGCGAGCTGGAGAGATCGAGAAGATCCCGAACAAGGTCGGCCTCGCCGCGTTCGACTTCCCGAACGGCACGGTGATGTTCACCGAGGCGTCGCCGAAGAAGCGCGCGTCGATCCACCTCGTCGCCGGCCGAGCCGCGCTGGCAGACTTCGATCGCGGTGGCCTCGACGTGTTCGCGGCGACCGAGGCGCAGTTCGCGGAGCGCCTGCGCGGTGAGCGGCACACGGTGAAGCGGTCGCTGACCGATCCGACGTTGTTCGACGGCATCGGCAACGCGTACTCCGACGAGATCCTCCACCACGCCAAGCTGTCGCCGTTCCGGATGACCACGTCGATGACGGACGACGAGGTCGCGATCCTGCACGGCTCGTGTGTCACCACGCTCGAGCTGTGGACGCAGCGCACGCGGGACGAGGTCGGCTCCGGCCCCGACGCATTCCCCGACAAGGTCACCGCGTTCCGCCCCGAGATGGCCGTGCACGGCAAGTACGGCAAGCCGTGCCCGGTGTGTGCCACCCCCGTCCAGCGGATCGTCTACGCGGACAACGAGGCGAACTACTGTCCGACCTGCCAGACCGAGGGCCGGCTGCTGGCGGATCGCTCGTTGTCTCGGCTCCTCAAGGAGGACTGGCCGAAGACCCTCGAGGAGCTCGAGGAGCGCCGGGCGCAGCGGGTGGACGCGGCCCCGAAGGCCAGTTCGCCCCCCGTCGGCAAGGAACTTCCCCGCGGCACCAAAAACAAGCGCCCGCGTTAGACCGCACCCCAGGGGCCATGCGTTTGGCTCTCTCAATCTGGGTTGACCTTCCCCGTGGTGACGTCCGTCCACTGCGCGCTGGGTCCTCGATGGGGCACGCCATGAACAAGACAATCGCCGGGTTTCTCCTCGCCGCTGCGCTCGCCATCGGGTGCGGTCCCAAACACGCCAACTTCGTGAAGGTGGACGATGTCGCGCTCGGGCGCGTGGTCGTCTATCGGAACGGCGTCGCCTACTACGAGCGCCGCGCCACCGTGATGGGCGGCACGCTCACCGTGTCGGTCCCGCGCGACCGCGTCGATGACTTCCTCAAGTCGCTGACCGTGGTCGATGCGATCTCGCGGCAGCCCCTGCCAATCTCGATCCCGCGGCAACAGGCAGGTGACGGCGCGTACCTCGTGATGAAGCTGCAGCTGCCGAACAAGGACAAGGCCGATGTCGTGCTGACGTACGTCACCGAGGCGCCGGCGTGGAAGCCGTCGTATCGCGTGGTGGTCGGCGACAAGGGCAAGGTGATGCTCGAGGGCTGGGCGATCGTCGACAACACCAGCGGGGAGGACTGGAAGGGCGTGCTGGTCGGCGTCGGCTCGTCGAGTGCGCTGTCGTTCAAGTACGATCTGTGGAGCGTGCGGCAGGTCCAGCGCGAGCAGCTCCAGACCGAGGAGCGCTTCGCGATCGCACCTCCCACGGGCATCTCGCCGTACGGCGGCGCCGCGGATCAGGGGGGTGGCGAATCCGAGCTGGCGAACCTCGATGACGGCGAGATCCGCCGGCCCGAGGGGCATCCCGATAGCCAGGACTCGAAGCGCGTCGCCACGCGCGATGTCGCGAAGGAGGACAAGCCGAAGGCGAAGCAGCCGAGCAAGTCCGGCGGTGATGACGAGGGCTACGCCGAGGTCGCGTCGGTGACGAGCAGTGGTGGTGGGAGATCTCGCGCACGGTCGGCGAAGCAGGCACCCCCGCGGACGGCCACCGCCGAGCCGGTGGCACCCCCGCCGGCCAATGATCCGCGCGTCCAGAATGGCGACGCGAAGATGCGCGAGCTGGCGAAGAAGCTCCAGCAGGGCAATCGCACGATCGTGATCGAGGGCTACGCCGATTCGAATCGCGGTGGTGACGGCAACCGTCGTGCGACGGACCGCGCGACCATCGTCAAGAACCAGCTGATCGATGCCGGCGTCGCGCCGGGTCGGATCAAGGTGGTCGCGAAGGTCGAGGCGAATGCGCAGGAGCGCGTGCGCCTGGTGCAGGCCGCCGCGGGCCCCGACGATCTGAAGCCCACCGTGGCGAAGGGCGCGGATCTGAGCGCCGCGCCGGTGGGCGAGAGCCACTTCGCGAGCCCGACGCCGATGACCGTCGAGCGCGGTGCGTCGGCGATGGTGTCGATGGTGCGCAAGGAGACCGAGGGCGAGGTCGTCTATCTCTACGACGCCGAGAGCGTGCGCGGAAACCAGAACTTCGCGTTCCGCGCGGTGCGGTTCCGCAACCCGACGGACTCGACCCTCGAGACCGGTCCCGTCACCGTGTACGGCAACGAGCGGTTCATCGGTGAAGGCCTCACCGAGCCGATTCCGCCGAGGTCGTCGGCGGTGGTGCCGTACGCCCTCGATCGGCAGGTCGTCGTCGAGCGCACCGACAACGACGAGAACAAGCTGTCGCGGCTGGTCACCCTCCAGCGCGGCATCCTGACCGCCGAGGTCCAGCACATCAAGCGCAAGAAGCTGACGCTGACGAACCGGATGGGGCAGAGCGCGAAGGTGTTCGTGCGCCACACGATCCCGAAGGGTTGGACGCTCGTCCATCAGCCCTCCGAGTTCGAACGCATCGGCGACGCACACCTGTTCTATGTCGAGCTCAAGCCGCACGAGGTCCGGCAGATCGAGATCGCCGAGGCGACGCCGATGGAGCGCACGCTCGACCTCAACGCCGACGTCACGCTCGACATGATGAGGATCTACGTCGAGGCGCCGGAGGGGAACAAGGAGCTCAAGGACTCGCTGAAGAAGCTGCTCGGCGTGCACAAGAAGTTGAGCGATCTGTCGACCGAGCAAGACTCGCTGCGCCGTCGGCTTGCCGACTACAAGGAGCGGATGGACGAGCTGCACGCGCAGATCCTGACGCTGCAGGTGGTCAAGACGGGCAACGACCTGATGGGTCACCTCAAGACCAAGATGAAGGACATCTCGACGCGCGTGCAGAAGACGACGATCTCGATCGTCGATCAGGAAGAGAAGATCATGCTCGCTCGTGTCGAGTTCAAGGACATGCTCGCCGAGCTGACGCTGACCGACGTCACCGCACCCGGCGCCAGTGGTCCGGTCAGCAGCAAGTCGAAGGAGTAGTCACTTGCGGCGCCACGCGCGGAGGACCTCGAGGAGGCCGTCGAGCGGGCTCCAGCGGGTCGCGCGTGCGCCGGCCTGGCCGGCCTGGCCAGCGCCGCCCGAACCGTAGAGTCGCCAGACGTCGTTCTTCGACGCCGCGATCGTCTCCTCGAGCTCCTGAACATCAAACCAGAAGCCGTGCTTCATGCAGTGATCGAGGCACGCCGAAGATCATCGGCTCCTGCATCTGCCCGAGGCAGACCGGGCAGTTGCGCTTCGAGCACATGCCGCCGTTGCTCTCGAGCTGGCCGATCTGCTCGCGCACCTGGTCGTGGGAGAGCCAGAGGCCGCCGCAGGTGGCACAACGGTTGTCCTCGAGCGATGTCGCGCACCGCGGGCAGGCGATCACGCTCGCCCTCGCAG